>NZ_JADBQO010000021.1:0-56647 GCF_014895875.1 Enterobacter cloacae complex sp. P12RS | reverse complement strand
GTTCGTAATCCCTGCTAAAGGTACCGTAACAAAGAGACCCGCGATACATCAAGCTGATCGACACTGACAGTACTAGTTTTTAGGATTTATTCATGAAAATTATTTTTTTACACTATAATAAATTTCCGTTGTATATATAAGATTATTTGTGCAATCGTGAATAAGCTTTGTTTTCATTTGAGGCACTGTTGTGAAGATAAACTATCCAGTTAGATAGTCGACAGAAAAAGGATAGTAAGTTCTCCCGAACTTAATTGCTGGATACCATTCATCAGTTTCCTGCAGGTTCGCTTACGGGGTATTGGTACTATGATCGGCATCGCTCAGTCCAGTTGGTGATTTGTGATGTTTGGCGATTGATCGGACGCAAAAATCGGACTGAGTTACCTTAAAGTGATCTACTATTCGACGCAGCTATTTAGTGCAACTTCGCGCCACTGTGGCCGCACTTTTCAATCAATGAGCTATCTCATCCGACTCATCTTAACCCAACATGTAAAAACATTCACACATCACCAACAATGCCAATATTTGCTCATAAAGCAAACGGGATAGAGCGCCAGTTTTGCTCCTCCCGTGCTAACATTTCGTATCGTCTTATCTAATTAATAGGCTGATCCGTCAGGCGTAAACATCACTGCACGTTGATTTAAACAGTACGTTTTGCTGCAAACTTTTGCCTGTGTATCTCCCATGTTTTTTCCAGACCTTTCATCATACCCTCATCACGTGCAATTAAGTCGGGGTTCTGCTGACGCGCGTCCAGCCAGGCTTCCACCTCATCCCGGTTCCAGGCTACAACCCGTGGCGTCAGTGAGAAACGTTTAGGGAAATCGCCTTCTTTTTCCAGCTTATCAATGGCATAAAAAGACAGAGGCACTAACTTTATCAATTCTTCTTTTCTGAGTGCTGCACGCATGATTATCTCCAGAAGTTGGTTATCTGTTGCCAAATTCTGTTAAATCAGGCTCACTGTTTTAAGCAACAATAAGCTTTTACCGGCTGCCGGATTCCTGACTCATTTAAATTTCTCAATCCACCTGTCGACCATATCCGCCCAGTCCTGCAACATTGATGCTCGTTGTTCTGCGTATTCCGCCTTGTTATACACCGCCCGAACGCCTCGCTTCTCATGCGCCAGACATTTTTCGATCCAGTCAGAGTTATACCCTGCTTCGTGCAAAAGCGTGCTGGCTGTCCGGCGCAAGTCATGGACAGAGAAGGACTCAAACTACACGCCTTCTTCCGCTAATTGCTTTAACCCCGAACGAATAGCGGCATTAAGCGCAGCGTCGGAAAGTGGGAGTTTTGGACTAAAACGGCCTGGATGAAGGTACTCAGAATGCGCATACACACTATTCAGCGCAACCAGAATGTCCTTTGCCTGCCGGGAGAGATAAACCCGATGTGGTCGCGACATTTTCATGACAGAGGGCGGGAGCGTAAGCGTCTGCTCCTCCCAGTCCCCCAACTCCAAACGAGCCAGACGAAACTCCCGCTTTCGCAGTAACGTCAAAAGGACAAATTTAACTGACATCTGAATCGTCTGCGCAACTCCGGTACGGGCCAGCGCGTTAAAGAACACGCCGATCTCCCGTTCGCTTAATGCCCGTTCCTTTGGTTTAAACGTGGCAATCGACTTTGCCTTTACCGTCGATAAAACACCTGGCTGACGGTATTATGCGGAATTTACCGCAACCGTTTTTCGTTGAATACGTCAGCAATACCGTCAGAAAAGTCATGCTTTCTGCTGTGGCGGGAGATGGTCAGAAGGATAAACTGGCGCTGTAAGCCGCGCCAGCTCGGGGTTTAGCGATGGTTGCCTGGCGTTAGCAGGAGGTCAGTACGCATCAGTGCTTTTCAATATATATCGTCCGGCTATATGCCACGTCTTCCGGGTTATTGATGGGGTAGCCCTTCACCCAGGGCTTAATCAGGCGACCGTTAGTGTACTGATAAATTGGCGCGATGGGCGCCTTCTCCATAAGGATTTTCTCCGCCATGTTGTAGTCCGCATTGCGCGCCTTCGCGGTGGTTTCCAGCGTCGCCTGCTGGACGATCTTATCGTAGGCAGGGTCATTAAAGCGGGAGATATTGCCGCTGTGAGTGGAGGTCAGCAATGACAGGAACGTTGATGGCTCGTTGTAATCGCCCACCCATGAGGCGCGGATCACATCAAAGTTGCCGGTGTTACGGCTATCAATGTAGGTTTTCCACTCTTGGTTTTGCAGTTTGACATCCACACCGAGATTTTTCTTCCACATGGAGGCCACCGCAATCGCGATTTTCTGATGGTTTTCCGAAGTGTTATACAGCAGGTTCAGCTTCAGCGGGCGCTGAGGACCGTAGCCTGCAGCCTGCAGCAAGGTTTTGGCCTGGGCGTTGAGCTCCTGCTGCGACATCTGCTCAAACGGCGAGGCGTCCGGAGTGAACCCTGCCGTCACGTCTGGGGTGAAGCGCCAGGCGGGCTTCTCCCCCGTCCCTAACACCTTTTCTGCCATGATACGACGGTCGATGCTCATACTCAGCGCCAGACGAACCCGTGCATCCGCCGTCGGGCCTTTTTGGGTGTTAAAGGCATAGTAATACGTTCCCAACTGAGGCGGCGTATAAACCTGCCCCGGAATGTCCTTCATGAGCTTTTGATACATGTTTTTTGGGAACGATTCGGTAATATCAATATCCCCTGCCAGGTAGCGTTTGGTCGCCGACGATTCCTGATTAATCGGCACGAAGGTCACCTTCTGCAGTACCGTTTTGGCATTGTCCCAGTAGTGCGTATTGGGCACTACAACCAGTTTTTCATTCACCACGCGGTCCTTCAGAACGTAAGCCCCGTTCCCCACCAGCGCGCCCGGTCGCGTCCACTCTTTACCGCTTTCGACGTTAGCTTTTTGTACTGGATAGAAGGCAAAGTTCGCAGTCAGGTTGCTGAACCACGGCAGCGGTTTGTCCAGCTGAACGCGTAACGTTCTGGCGTCCACCGCCGTCACACCCAGCGTATCGGGCGCGGCTTTGCCGTCAATAATGGCCTGCGCGTTATTAATTCCCGCCAGCGCGGCAAACCAGGCAAACGGAGAAGTGGTTTTCGGGTCAACCAGACGCTGCCAGCTGTAGACAAAATCCTGGGCGGTGACAGGGGAGCCGTCGGACCATTTCGCGTCATCGCGTAAGGTAAACATCCAGACGCGGTTATCGTTGCTCTGCCAGCGTGTCGCCACGCCCGGCGTCAGCTCCCCTTTCTCATTCTGATTAACCAGGCCTTCAAAGAGATCGCGAATCACCTGAATCTCTGGCAACCCCACGGCTTTCGCCGGGTCCAGCGAAGCCGGCTCGTCTTTAATATGCCTGACCAGCTCCTGCTTTTGCGCCAGCGCAGTGCCCTGCGGCACGTCAGCTGCGAAAGAAAGTGAAGAGAGCCCGCACAGGCACAGTGCGGCAAAAAGACGCGAAACAGGATGCTTCATAAGATCCCCTTTAATGAATTCAGGTATTAAGCAGATGCGTAATTATTTGTTTCGACAAAGAGAAATGCAAATAACTTACGCCTGAATAGTGATTTAAGGCAATTCTTAGCCATTACGGAAACTATTTGATTAACAGCGGGTTTTGCACAACACTGCCAGTAGTGACTTCTTTATCAGGATTTCGTATGGCAACCACCCGACCGAGAGCGGAACGCGGCGCCTTTCCGCCGGGCGCTGAGCAATATGGCCGCTCCTTTTTAGGCGCATCGCTGATCTGGTTCCCCGCCCCCGACGCAGACCGCGAAAGCGGCTTGATTCTTGCCGGCACGCACGGGGATGAAAACTCCTCCATCGTGACGCTTTCATGTGCGCTGCGGACGCTGACGCCGTCATTACGGCGTCATCACGTGATTCTGGCGGTTAACCCGGACGGCTGCCAGTTGGGGCTTCGCGCCAATGCGCGAGGCGTTGACTTAAACCGTAATTTTCCATCAGCAAACTGGCGCGCCGGGGAAACGGTGTATCGCTGGAACAGCTCCGCCGAGGAGCGTGATGTAGTTCTGCTGACGGGAGATAAGCCGGGCTCAGAGCCGGAAACCCAGGCGCTGTGCCAGCTTATCCATAAGATCCACCCCGCGTGGGTGGTCTCCTTCCACGATCCGCTGGCCTGTATTGAAGATCCGCGTCACTCCGAGCTTGGCGCGTGGCTGGCAGACGCATTCGCCCTGCCGCTCGTGACCAGCGTGGGCTATGAAACGCCAGGCTCGTTCGGTAGCTGGTGCGCCGATTTGAGCCTGCCCTGCATAACCGCTGAATTCCCGCCGATCTCCTCCGACGAGGCCAGCGAAAAATACTTAAAAGCCATGGTGGATCTTTTACGCTGGCAGCCTCAGAGATGAAGCACGCCGCTGGTAAAATGGAGCGCGGGAGAGACGTCAACCGCCAGCCACGTCGGGCCGTCTAGATCGGCGAAACGGACCTGATTGACCAGCGGTAGCGCCGCGCCGATTGCCCGGGACGTACAGAGCATACAACCCAGCATCAGTGAAAAACCTTGCGCCCGGGCGTCTGCCGCCAGGGCCAGCGCCTCTGTCAGCCCGCCGGTCTTGTCGAGCTTAATATTAATCATCTCGTAGCGGCCCTGCAGCTCGCTCAAGCTCGCGCGGGTGTGACAGCTTTCATCCGCACAAACGGGCAACGGATGGATAAAGTTCTTCAGCGCCGCGTCATCTTTTGCTGGCAGAGGCTGCTCCAGCATGGCCACCCCCAGGTCGGCCAGCAGCTGACAGCGGGCGGCCAGCCCTTCTGGATGCCATGATTCATTGGCATCAACAATCAGCGTGGCTGAGGGTACCGCCGCGCGAATGGCGACCATCCGCTCGCTAATCAGACGATCGTCGAGCTTCACCTTCAGCAGCCGGGCCCCGGCGTCATAAAGCGCTTTGGCGCTGGCGGCCATCTGTTCCGGCTCGCCAATGACTACCGTTTGCGCGGTAGCCACCGATTCCGGCAGCGCCACGCCCAGCAATGCTGTCAGGGGTTGCTGCTGTTTCGCCGCCTCCAGACTCCAGAACGCACTATCAATGGCGTTACGTGCGGCCCCGGCGGGCAAACGCTGCTGTAATGCCTCGCGCGTGAGCCCGGTTTGCAGGTCTGGCACCAGCGTCATGATATGCGCCATCACTGACGCGAGGCTTTCACCATAGCGCGGGTAAGGCGTGCACTCCCCTACGCCTTTAAAACCGTCCTCTTCGATTTCAACGACCACCACGCTGGCTTCGCTTCGGCTGCCGCGGGAGATCACAAACGGGGTATGCAATGGCCAGGCTTCTTCATAGACCTTAACGCTTCTCATCACTGACTCCTTGCAGCCCGGAAAGGCGAAAAAATTTGGTTTGCCGTGTTATCCGCGGATGGCATACACTAGCCCCGACGTTAACTATATGTAAACAGGAAGATATCTATGTCACAACTCGTTCATTTCCAGGGCAACCCGGTTGCTGTTGCAGGTTCCATTCCGCAGGCTGGCAGCAAAGCGCAGGCTTTTACTCTGGTGGCTAAAGATCTGTCTGACGTCACACTGGCTCAGTTTGCGGGCAAACGCAAAGTGCTGAACATTTTCCCGAGCATTGATACCGGTGTTTGCGCCGCATCCGTGCGTAAGTTCAACCAGCTGGCAACTGAAATGGACAACACCGTTGTGCTGTGCATTTCTGCTGACCTGCCGTTCGCCCAGTCTCGCTTCTGCGGTGCTGAAGGCCTGAGCAACGTTATCACCCTCTCCACCCTGCGCAGCCCGGATTTCCTCGAAAACTACGGCGTCAGCATCGCCGAAGGCCCTCTGAAAGGCCTGGCAGCACGCGCGGTACTGGTTCTTGATGAAAACGACACAGTCGTCTTCAGCGAACTGGTTAATGAAATCACTACCGAGCCGGATTACACCGCCGCGCTGGAAAAGCTGAAAGCATAATCATTACTTAGCATTCTATCCCGCTTTTTCAAAACCTCGCTATGGCGGGGTTTTTTATTAATTACTCGCTGAATCGTTAAAGCAATAATGAACTTGCGTCACAAAATTAACGCAATTCACTTTCAATAATTCAGCAAAATAGCGATCAGACCCGCATATTGATCGTTAAACAACCCTGAATTTACCCTCAGTGAGGCGCATCACATTTCCCTTATCGCCAAAACATTAGATTTGCTTACGAAGTTAAATAATCGTTTCAGCAAAAAGGGATAAATATGAAAATAAAACTGGCTTTAACGCTCCTTACGATACTGGTTTCGGGCCATGCCGCAGCAAAAACCTGGGTGCTGACAAGCGCTGAAAGCAGCGTGGAAAAAGGAAACTGGAAGATATCCAGCGATGAGCTGAAAATTAACGATCGAACGTTCAGCATCGAGCAAAAAGTGTTGCACGGCGGCAAGCAGGAAGGCAGTAAAGTGATCGTTATTAGCAGTAAAAACGGCCTGACCATCACCTTAAGCCCGACGCGCGGGATGAACCTTATGCATGTGGAGGGCTTTGGCACCAGGCTGGGCTGGAACTCCCCCGTTAAAGAGGTCGTTAATCCGGCGTATATCAATCTGGAAAGCCGAAACGGACTTGGCTGGCTGGAAGGTTTCAACGAGATGATGGTCCGCTGTGGCTACGAATGGACGGGGCACCCGGTCACCGCTGACGGCCAGATTTACACCCTGCATGGCAAGGCGGGGAATACACCGGCATCCCAGGTGGAGGTAGAAATTGCGGATGCTGCCCCGCATGAAATTCGTATTCGCGGTCTCATCAAAGAAAGCACCTTTAAAAAAGCGGATCTGCAAACCATGACCGAACTGCGTTACGTTCCAGGAACCAACCAGTTCAGCCTGCATGACGTTCTGACGAACCATGCCGATTACCCTCATGACTATCAGATCATCTACCATAGCAACTTCGGGGCGCCTGTCCTCGAAGAAGGCGCGCGCTTCCTTGCCCCGGCGGCAAGCGTGAGCCCGTTCAATGATTACGCGAAAGCGGGCGTTAACGACTGGCAAACCTACGCCGGGCCGACAAAAGGCTTTGATGAGATGGTCTTTAACATCAAACCGCTTGCGGACAGCAACCATGAAACCCTCGCGGCGGTGGTGAATAAAGCCGGTGACAAAGGCGCGTCAATTCAGTTTGATACCCGCCAGCTGCCCGTGCTGACCCTGTGGAAAAATACCGATACGCCAAAACAGGGCTATGTCACGGGGATTGAGCCAGGCACCAGCTACGCCTACCCCGTCACCATTGAACGCGAGCAGAAGCGGGTTAAGCAGCTCCAACCAGGCGCCAGCGCTCAGTTTGACCTGACCTATACCCTGCTACACAGCGCGCAGCAGGTGAAGGACGTCGAAAGCAGGATTGCGTCGATTCAGGGCGAGACAAAAACAGAGATCGTGACCACGCCGCTGGCGAAGGAATAAGCATTAAAAAAGCCTCTTTACAGAGGCTTTTTGTTATTCGTCACCTTTCTTATGATTCAATCCATACTCACGTAGCTTATTCGCAATCGCGGTATGCGAGACGCCAAGCCGTTTTGCCAGTTTGCGGGTGCTGGGGTAGCTGCGGTACAGCTGCGTCAGCACGGAGCGCTCGAAGCGGCTGGTGATATCATCCAGCGAGCCTTCCATCGCTTCTTCGCCTACCGATACCGTCCCGGCGTCGTAATCCGGCAACAGAATGTCCTGAGGGCGCAGTTCATACCCTTCCAGCTGGGTCAGCGCGCGATAAACGGCGTTTTTAAGCTGACGAATGTTGCCCGGCCAGCCGTAGCGCATTAACACCGTGCCGAGATCTGCAGACAGTTTCGGACGTGGAACACCCTGCTCGTCGGCAAAGCGGGCCACAAACAGTTCCGTTAGCGGCATGATGTCCTGCGGACAATCGCGCAGCGGTGGAATGTTCAGCGTCAGGACGTTGAGGCGGTAATAGAGATCTTCGCGGAAAATCCCCTTTTGCACCAGTTCCACCAGGTTCTTCAGGGTGGCGCAAATGACGCGCACGTCCACATGCACTTCGTGATCCTCACCGACGCGGCGGAAGGTGCCGTCGTTCAGGAAACGCAGCAGTTTAGCCTGCATACGCGGCGACATTTCGCCGATCTCGTCCAGCAGCACGGAGCCGCCGTTGGCCTGCTCGAAGAATCCTTTCTTGCCTTCCGGCGCGTGTCCAAACAGCTCGCTTTCGACGGCATCTTCTGGAATTGAAGCGCAGTTAAGCGCCAGATACGGTTTTGCCGCACGCGGGCTTGCCAGGTGCACGGCGTGCGCCAGCAGATCTTTCCCGGTACCGGTATCGCCGGTAATCAGCAGCGGCGCGGTCAGGCTGGCAAGCTTGCGCGCCTGGTCAACCACGTGGCGCATTTTCGGGCTGACGGCAATAATCTGGCTGAATGCGCCAACGTCCTGGCTGGAGAGGTTTTGCAGCTGGCGCCCCATGCGTAGCGTCGAGCGCAGCATGATCACCGCCCCGGTCAATACGCGACTATTTCCTTCTCCTTTCAGATAGACCGGTGTGATCTCCATCAGGAAATTCTGCCCGTTAATCACCACATGCTCGCTGTGCGTATTCTGCGGGTTGCTGTCCAGCCAGCGCTGAAAGTTAAAACCGGGAATCAGCTGCGCGGCGTGGTGGCTGCTGAGCTTCTCCTGGCTCTGCGCGAAAAGCTGGCAGCTCGCATGGTTAACGCGCTCGACTTTACTTTTCAGATCCAAAGAGAGGAACGGTTCGGGCATCGCTTCAAGCAGCGCGCTCAGGGCGAGGTGCTCACGTTCGGAGGGCATCCAGGGGATGGTGCGTACATCCGTAACGCCAGCGATACGGCGGATTTCCGCCATCAGGCTGCTGAAGGTGTTAAATTCAATTTCGGCAAAATTGAGGTAAATTCGCCCGACAGGATCGATCTCAATGCCACGTAAATCAATGCTACGTAAAACAAGAAGATCGAGTAATTCGCGGGTGAGACCGAGACGGTCTTCACAGAAGACTTCAAGACGCATGGGAAATTCACCGTTTAAGCCAATAACGTTAAAATGATATGTCAGAACTCGGTGAACCGGAAGATGGCTGTCAACAAATATTGACAGCCAGCACGATTAGTGAACAAAGCCTTAAGGAGACGGTTTTTTATTGAGCGTTTCTTTCAGCTGACCGATCAGTTCACGCCTGAAATCCCCCAGCCGCGGCTTATCGCCATCAATCCACGGCAGCGGACGGCACACCTCCATCGCTTTGATACCCAAACGCGCCGTCAGCAAGCCCGCGCCAATGCCCTGGGCTGCACGGGCTGAAAGACGCGCCGCCAGATCCTGCGACATCCAGTCCATTCCCACTTCGCGCACCAGCTCGCTCGCGCCCGCAAAGGCGATATTGAGCAGGACCAGTTTGAACAGCCTGAGCCGGCTGTAGTAACCCAGCTCTATGCCGTAAAGGTTCGCGATACGGTTGATGAGGCGCAGGTTACGCCAGGCGATAAAGGCCATATCCACCAGCGCCAGCGGGCTGACGGCAATCATCAGCGTGGATTCCGCCGCCGAGCGGCTAATCTCACGCCGCGCCTGGGCATCCAGCACCGGCTGAACCATATGGGAATAGAGCGTGACCACCTCCCGGTCGTTCTGGGTTTCATGGATGGCGGCGTACCAGCGCTGGAGCGCCGGATGCGACTGATCGATACCGGCCTGGCTGGCCAGTTTTTCACAGAAGGCGCGGCCTTTGCCAGTGCCGTGGCTGTGGAGGAGATCCCGCGCTTCATCGCGCTCGTGCGCACGCTGTCGCAAACGCCAGAGGCGGCGCCACTCGGTGGCAACCGACCCGACGCCCGCCCCCACGATGAGCGCGCCCGCGGCACATCCTCCCAGCGCAACCCAGTCCTGGGTTTGCCAGGCGTTCATCGCCCACTGCACGCCCTGCCCGACCACGCTGACGCCAAACAGCGCCAGACCGGCGGTGACCATCTTGCGCCACAGGCTGCGTTTAGGACGCAGAGCGGCTTCCACGACCGCCTCCGCCGGACCTTCCTCGACGGCGGGATCGTCCGGCAGCGCCGGGGCGAAGTTCTCCGCCTGCGCGCCGCTGAACGTCTGCGCCGTTTTAAAGGCGTCCTGACGCTCGGGCTCAAGCGTTCCGGTAAAGTCTATGCGCGGTTTTAAGGGTTCCGTCATCGCAGTTTATCTCCAATCAAAAACTCCAGCGCCGCATCCAGACGGATGTGCGGTAACGGCCGATCGACGCTCATGGTCTGAGGGCGGAAGGCTTCAAACTGGAAGCCCTGGCTCTGCCAGAAGGCCTGGCCCGGCAGCCGCGCGGGCACTTCGCCGGGATAGACGGTAAGCGGCTCGCCGTCACTGAGTCGATTCCCGCGTAATGCTGGTATTTTCTCGCCGTTAAGGTCAATCAGGCCGCTTTGGGTCGCCTGCACCGATGCGAGCCCAAGACAATCCATACTGATGCCTTCAAACGCGGCGTTTTGCCAGGCGTCCTGCACCAGCTGCTGCAGCAGAGAAACCATGTTGGCGTGCTGATCGACCGTAACGTGATCGGCTTTCGTGGCCGCAAACAGCAGCTTGTCGATCACCGGTGAGAACAGACGACGAAACAGCGTCCGCTGCCCGTAGTGGAAACTCTGCATCAGCTGCGTCAGCGCGAGGCGCATATCGTTAAATGCCTGCGGCCCGCTGTTGAGCGGCTGCAGGCAATCCACCAGCACAATCTGGCGATCGAAACGTAAAAAGTGGTTTTTATAAAAACCTTTGACCACCTTTTCGCAGTAGTAATTGTAACGCTCGCGCAGCATGCCGGCATTCGTGTGTTTGTCGGCCTGTGCCAGCTTCGACTCGCCTGCGCCGTCCACATCCGGCCACGGGAAGAACTGCAGCGCGGGCGCGCCTGCTAAATCACCCGGCAAGACAAAACGGCCCGGCTGGATGAAGTGCAGCCCTTCCTGTTTACACTGATGTAGATAGTCCGTCCAGGCTTCAGCAATGGTCGCCAGACGGTTTTCGTCCGCAGGCGCCAGCGGATCAAGGCCCTCGCAAAGCTGTCGCCATTTCGTTGACCACTCTGCGCGTTGCCCTTGCAACAAGCCCGTCATCTGGCGGGACCAGCTGAGGTAGTCCTGCGCCAGCATCGGCAGGTCGAGCAGCCATTCGCCGGGATAATCGACGATTTCCAGATACAGGATTGAGGTATCCTTAAAGTGACGTATCAGCGATTCATTAGAACGAAAGCGCAGCGCAAGGCGAATTTCACTGACGCCTCGCGTTGGCGTCGGCCACGCGGGCGGATCGCCGTAAAGCTGCGCCAGCCCTTCGTCGTAGGTAAAACGCGGTATGCCAAAATCACGCTGAGGGACGCGCTTAACGCCCAGCAGACGCTCTTCGCGCACGGCGCTAAGCAACGGCAGCCGCGCGCCGGCGTGCAGATTCAGCAACTGGTTTACCATCGCGGTGATGAACGCCGTCTTACCGCTGCGGCTCAGGCCGGTGACGGCCAGACGCAGATGTCGATCAACGCCGCGGTTCACCAGTGAATTGAGTTCGTTCTTAAATCTCTTCATCGCCATCCTTCATTGCCCGGAAGCCAGGAATGTATGGCTTCAGAATACAATAAATGGGGGCAGATCGTTGATTATCAATTCTTATTTATTGCTATTGCCGTTTTCTCTCCAGTAAGATGAACGACATTGCTGTCAGTCCGGAGTGAGTAAGGTGTATGTCACCCACCATCTATGATATCGCACGGGTTGCGGGCGTATCGAAATCAACCGTTTCCCGCGTTCTGAATAAACAAACGAATATTTCCCCTGAAGCGCGAGACAAAGTGCTTAAGGCGATAGACGAATTAAATTATCAGCCCAACAAACTGGCCCGCGCCCTGACCTCTTCTGGCTTTGATGCCATTATGGTTATTTCGACCCGCTCGACCAAAACTACTGCCGGTAACCCTTTTTTCTCCGATGTTCTTCACGCCATTACGGCAAAAGCGGAAGAGGAAGGGTTTGACGTTATTTTACAAACCTCGAAAAGCAGTGAGGACGATCTGCAGAAGTGCGTGGGAAAAATAAAGCAGAAGATGATCAAAGGGATCATCATGCTGAGTTCACCCGCAAACGAATCTTTTTTCACCACGCTGGACGAATACGGTGTGCCCGTAGTGGTTATTGGAAAAGTAGAAGGTAAGTTCCAGAATATTTATTCTGTTGATACGGACAATTTTCACGACAGCGCTATTCTGGTCGATTCGTTTATTAAACATGGGCGAACAAAAATTGCCTGTCTGCATGCCCCGCTCGATTATCACGTTTCTATCGATCGCCTTGCGGGTTATAAATCCAGCCTTGAGAAGCAGGGTATCGCCATTAACCCGGACTGGGTCATTGATGGCGGATATACCCATGAAAGCGCGCTCCAAGCAGCCTGCAAATTACTCTCGTCTGACAACCCGCCCAATGCCGTTTTTGCTACTGACAGTATGAAATTGTTGGGTCTATATCGTGCAGCGGATGAGTTAAATCTGATGGTTCCCGAGCAGGTTGCTATGGCAGGCTACAGCGATCCGATGCTGTCTCTCGTTTTAACCCCTGCGCCAGGCGGGTTTGATATTCCGACGAGAAAGCTCGGCGAAGAGAGCTGCAACGTGTTGTTTAAGCGTATTGCGGGTAAACCTGCGCCGCATAAGATTTTGGTTGATACGCATTTTTCGGATGCGGCGTCCTTGCGCTAATAACCAGGGGCAATCGCCCCTGGTAAATCATGATCAGAACGCGTAGTTCACGCCGACACCCGCGTAGTGGAAGCGATCGCTCTCACCTTCGTCATGGTTTTCCCATTCGTAGGCATATTCCAGCGTCATGGATAAACCGTTGTTAAAATCATAGGCGTACAGCATACCCAGACGGTTGAAATCATGTCCTTCACGCGTCGGATCGTCCTGCCAGTCCCAGTTTGACCAGCGATCGAGTCCCAGACGGGTATAAGGCGTTAACGTCGTCTGGCCTAACGAAATCGGCAGGTAGGCACGAATTTCCTGGGTAGAAAACTCGCCGTTATTACGTGAGCTGTCCATATTGAAGCCGCGCTCTAAATAATAATTTACTTTCGCAGAGAACGTTTCGTTGATGGTCCAGGTAAAACCGGTTTCGGTCTCGACGCGACTGTCAGAATAACCGGTTTTATCGAGATCGTTGGCAAACTGATACATGGCAAACCAGCCGCCAAAGCGCCAGTCGTCGGTTAATTTAATATCCCAGTCAGGCTGAACTTTATAGCGCTGCATATTAGCGCTGCCGTCTTTGGCACCGTGTTCATCTTTAAAGTGATAACCATAATTGCGGAAGCCACCGGTCAGACCGAACGTAAAATCATCGGTGCCGATAAAGCGATAGCGCAATTCAAATTCCGGGCGATCGAAATAGGTGCCACGCGTCATGCTGCTATAATCAACCGGCCCTTCCTGATACATTGCCAGAGAGATTGTCCAGGCATCCCATGTTGCATTAAACCATACGGAGGGTTCATATAATCCATCTTTATCGTCGCTCTGACCTTCAACGTTTTCAATTTCATACATGGCACCGATATTAAACGCCCACTGCTTTGCGGATTCTGTTGCTTGCGCGCAGCTAACCCCTGCGCACAGAACGAGCGCAGCACTTCTTAGTAGAGTACTCATAAAATATTCCCTTTATAATTAACAAACAAAAAAAACCGGAAATTTGCATTTCCGGCAAACACCTTTCTTATCTAATAGCCGCTTCGGTATCGGCGTCGAAGAAATGGCACTTATTCATATCGAACTGAATGCCGATAGTATCTCCGGCTACGTAGTCATTGGCCGCGCCTGCGCGGACAACCAGTTCATGTCCGCCCACGGTGGCATAAAGCATAAATTCGGCACCGGTAAGCTCAGCGACGCTGACTTTCGCCGCGATATCTTCTCCGCTGCTCTGCAGGGTAAGAATGTCTTCCGGACGGATCCCGAAGACGACCGCTTTACGCTGGTAACCTTGCGCATTCAACTCGACTAGCTTGTCCTCAGGGATCTCCAGACGCAGCGTTTCCGTTACGAAATAGCGATCGTCGATAGCGCCACGAATGAAGTTCATTGCCGGAGAGCCGATGAACCCTGCGACAAACAAGTTGGCCGGCTCGTTGTATACCTGCTTCGGCGCACCCACCTGCTGAATGATACCGTCTTTCAGGATCACGATGCGGGTCGCCATCGTCATGGCTTCCGTCTGGTCGTGCGTAACATAGATCATGGTGGTGTTAAGCTTCTGGTGCAGCTTGCTGATTTCGGCACGCATCTGCACGCGAAGCTTGGCATCGAGGTTGGATAACGGCTCATCCATCAGGAAGACGCCCGCTTCGCGCACGATCGCCCTGCCCAGCGCCACGCGCTGGCGCTGACCACCCGATAAAGCGCCAGGTTTACGCTTCAGGTATTCGCGTAACCCTAAAATCTGCGCCGCCCAGTTCACGCGTTCTTCAATCACCGCGGGCGCTATTTTTTGCATTTTCAGGCCAAACGCCATGTTGTCGTAGACCGTCATATGCGGATAAAGCGCATAGTTCTGGAATACCATCGCGATATCACGCGATTTGGCAGGCACGTCATTCATGCACACGCCGTCGATAATCAGTTCACCCGCGCTGATCTCCTCAAGACCGGCAATCATTCGCAGCGTTGTGGATTTGCCGCAGCCCGACGGACCGACGAAAACAATAAACTCTTTGTCTTCAATTTCGAGGTTGAAATCCTTAACCACGTGGACCTGGTTATCATAGATTTTCTGAATATGTTTCAGAGAAAGTTGAGCCATAATTTATTCCTTATCAATACGCCCGGGACGCCCAGAATTCTGTCAGGCATTTCCAGGTCAGTTCCCGCGTTGAATGAAGTTGTAATCCCGCATGGTTAAGGCCAGGCCCAATCCCGACCGACAGCATTCCTGCGGCGTTGATTGCTTCAACACCCGCAGCGGCATCTTCAATGCCAATCGCCTCTGCAGGATGCACGTTCAGCCCCGCACAGGCCGCAAGGAAGATCTCCGGGTCCGGCTTTGAACGGCAAATGCGGGAAGCATCAGCGCAAAAATCGAAGGCCTGATGAATGCCCAGCGCGTGCAAAATCCCTGGGGCATTGAGCGATACGGATGCCAGCCCAATCTTGACCTTCGCGGCACGGATCTCCGCCAGCACGTCGCGGATCCCCGGCAGCAGAGAATCCTGCGTCAGTGATGCCAGCGACTGGACGTAAAGCGCATTTTTTTTCGTCGCAAGCGCCAGGCACTGCTCCTCACTAAACATCCCCTCTTTTCCGCCGTGCTTCAGAATGCGCTGGAGGGAATCCATGCGGCTTATCCCCTTAAGCTGTTCGTTAAACACTTCGTCGAAGGTAATGCCAATTTCCTCCGCCACGGCACGCCAGGCCAGAAAGTGAAGATGCGCGGTATCGGTGATCACACCGTCCAAATCGAATACAACAGCCTTAAGCGTCATGTTGCCCCTCCGTGGTAGCGGTCCCAGATGCGGATACAGAAAAGTCCTTATAGGTGCAAACTTTTCGCTCCGATACATGCAGCGTTTTGCCCCACAGCGTCAGCGTGGCAGGCGCCGTGGTTTCAATGGTTAACACCTCGTTTTCATACGTGAAGTGCATTGCTGCGTTCCGCCACCGCAGCGGGAAAGCGAGTTTCTGCCAGTGAGCAGGCAGTTTTGGCGCGAGATGCAGTTCCCCTTCAATGATTTGCAGGCCAGCAAATCCCTGAATTGCGCCAGACCAGATCGCACCGGTTGCCGCGGCATGAATGCCCTCATCGCTGCTGTGCGGATCCTCGCCCAAATCAATGGCGATGCCATCGCGCCAGAAGGCATAGGCCCCCTGCGTGTCACCGCAGCGCGCGAGTACAATCCCGTGAATGGCCTTGCTCAGGGAAGAATCATGGATCGTGCGTGGCTCATAGAACGCCAGATTGGCGGCGCATTGCCGTGGCGTAAACCGTTCTGGCAGCAGGTAGTTAAGCATCACCACATCTGCCTGCTTCAGGATCTGCATCTCGTTCACTTCCGCGCGGGAATAATCGAGCAGAATCGTCTGCTTACCCGCTTTGGCTTTGTAGCGGCTCAGATCGATGGCAGGTTTTGCCATGAAGGAATCATCCTGCGGGATCACACCGTCTGCATCGGCCTCCGGTAGCCATAAGCGCGCCAGGAACTGCGAGGCATTCTCCGTAAAACGCTCATCCTCACGCCCAAACATCGCCATAAACTGGCGCGCGCAGGCAACGTTGTGCCAGGCCAGATAGTTGGTGTAAGCGTTGTTGTTCACGTGCTCGGTGTATTCGTCCGGTCCGATCACATCATGGATTTCCAGACGACCATTGACGTCCGTTGCGCGTCCCATCCAGAACAAAGCCGTTTCCATCAGCAGCGTCAGGCCTTCGTTACGCATAAAGGCGTCATCATGCGTCGCCTGCCAGTACGCAACGACGGCCCAGGCAATATCAGCCACGATGTGATGCTCTGCAAGTGCGGAAGCCACCTTCTGGCGTACCCCGGTGCGGATGTTGATTGCCGCGAACTCAGGCGTCTCTTCCTCTCCGCTTGCGGCGCTTTCCCATGGGAACAACGCGCCCGGCCAGCCGTTACGACGGGCTTTTTCCCGTGCGCCAGCCAGATTAAGCCAGCGATAGCGCAGCAGGCTGCGGGCAACCTGCGGGCGGGTAAACAGATGGAAAGGCAGCAGGAAAATTTCGGTATCCCAGAAGACGTGGCCTTTATACCCCTCTCCCGTCAGCCCCTTCGCAGCGATACTGCTTCGCTCATCATGGGCAGGCGTCATCGTGGTGAGATGCCAGACGGCATAATCCAGCGCCATCTGATCCTGTTGCTCTGCGGAAGTCACTTCCACCCGGGCATCACGCCAGACCTCTTTCCAGGCATACGCTGAGCTTTCAAGCAATGCGTCGTAACCTCTTGCGGCAGAAAGTTTGAGATCGGCCAGCGCGTTGCGCGCAAAAGACTCCTGTGACAGCGCTTTATCACTGCGATGCGTCAGCCAGACGATTTTCTCAAGCGTGACAGTGTCACCCTGCGCAATCGTCAGCGAATGGTGAACGCTGAGACGACGATTTTTGGCGGCGAAGCAGCTGTCGCTCTTCGCGGAGAGCTGACAAAACGCCGAAACAACAACCTCCGACGCCCGATCCTGCGTTTCATACACCCCCTGCATATAGTGTTGATCAAAGACCCTGACCGAGAGTTCATCCAGATGCTGTCTGCCGCTGTTCGTTTGCGTCGCGTCGATGCCGGTTTTCAGCACGGCATGCGTGGCGGCATCAAGAGGCGTGATCGAGAGCTGCATAGCCACTAAAGGCAGCTGGTCCAGCGATACAAAACGACGGCTCTCCAGCCGATAGCGCTTGCCGTCGGGCGAACGCCAGACAACGTTACGATGCAGTTCGCCGTTTGCAAAGGCCAGCTCGCGCTGCCACTCAAGAATTTCCCCGGCCAGGAGCGTGAAATTGACGCCGTCCAGCTCTACATCAATACCGGTGATATCCGGCAGATTGACCAGCTCGGTGGTCTCGTTGCGCCCCGCGCGATGATACAGCCCAGCGAGATACATGCCTCTGGTCTGTTGGGTGTACTCTTCTTCATGCGCAGCGCGAATGCCCATGTAGCCATTGCCGCATGCCATGATGGAGGCGTATTTATTCAGGCTGTGTGGACAAAAGCCCGGATCGGTTAATACAGAGACGTTCAGCATAGTGTTACGCTTTCCCCTGTTTCTGCGGATTCATAAAGCGCGCCAACAAGCTGCTGAATTACCAGTCCCTGTTCTGCATCGGCAATCATCACGGGCTCTCCCAGCACGTGACGTACAAAGGCATCCATGCTGCGCAGATGGCGCTGATCGTCCGCCTCTTCGCGCTGGGTAAGGGTTTCTAAAACACCGGCTTCGTCGTTGTAGATGTGCGCCGGGAACAGCGTTGCACCCGCCTTTTCACCGCAGAAAGAGACGTTCATGATCCACTGCTCGCGAATGTTAAGCGCAAAGGAGGTGTCCAGACGCAAAATGCCGCCGTTGCAGAATTCAATCGTGCCAAACAGCGCATCTTCCACGGTAAATTGCGCAGGATCCCACTCGCCAAACTGACCGGTGCTTTTACGGTTTCCCAGCCTTTGGAAGCTGTGCGCAGTCACCCGTTTGACCGCCGGGAAACCCAGGACATACATTGCGGCGTCGAGCATATGAATGCCGATATCAATAAGCGGTCCACCGCCCTGTAGCGATTTGTTGGTAAAAACGCCCCACCCCGGCACACCGCAGCGACGCAGCGCCTGCGCTGAGGTAAAGTAAACCTCACCGAGCGTTCCGTTCATTACCGCATTGCGCAGGAGTTGGGTATCCAGGGCAAAGCGATGGTGAAAATCATAGGCCAGGACTTTTCCTGCCTTGCGCGCCGCGATGCGCATCTCATCAGCCTGCTGCGGCGTCATCGCCGGGGGCTTTTCACACATCACATGGCAACCCGCCTCGAGCGCCGCCATCACGTGTTCAAAATGGAACCGGTTGGGCGAACAGACGCTCACCACATCCGGTTTTACTGCCTGCAACATCTCGTGAGCGTCCTGCCATGCCGATGGAATAGCATAACGTTCCGCGAACGCCTGTGCCTGCTCAAGGCGGCTGTCCATGACAGCCACCATTTGAACATCACTGCGCGTGGCGTAATACGAGGCATGCACTTTGTCCGCGACCTGCCCGGCGCCAATAATGGCGACGCGCAGAGGCGAAGGTGTAGAAGCACTCATCACGCTCGTCATCCTTAGCATTCACGCAAATAAGTGAGAGAGTCCTGATAAGCCTTAGCCGGATCCTCGGCGCGAACACGGCATTCATACACTACGTATCCCTGATAGTTATCGGCACGCAGCTGACCGAACAGGCTGGCGAAATCGAGGCTACCGCTGCCCGGCTGATAGCGATGGTTATCTGCAATGTGAACATGACCCAGCAGATCGCGGTTCTGATGCAGCGCGTCCGTCAGCGAGTCTTCTTCAATGTTCATGTGATAGAAATCACCGATGATCTGCACGTGCTTCAGGCCGTTCTCTTCGATATAACGACGCGCGTCTGCCAGGGTGTTGATCATATGATCCTGGTAGCGGTTCAGCGGCTCCAGGTAGACGGTGGTGCCGGTGCGCGCGGCCACCTCATCCAGCCAGCGCAGCGAGGCGCTTACGGCTTTGCGGTCACCGTCCAGGCTGCGTGGAGAGGTCATTGGCGGCAGACGGAAGGTAAACATGCCCCAGGCAGCAGGCACGATAATGCCCTTTCCGCCGACTTCCGCCAGCGCTTCCAGAATGCGTTCGATCTGCTGTAATCCGTTCAGACGGCGTTCTTCGATGAAATCACCGATCCAGCCATCGTACCCGCCACATGCTGTCGTCACCGGCAGGCCCGTGGCTTTGATTGCGGCTTTCACTTCGTCGAGATTTTCCACCAGCAGACGTCCGTCAATTTCGTAGCCATCAAAACCCATCGCTTTGATGTACTCGAATTTTTCCATGATATTGGTCGGGAAAAAGGCCTGGTTTTGTGTTGCGATCTTCATGATTTGCTGTCCTTAGCTTAAAAAGTGACGCCCATTTTGATACTGAGTTCCGGATGCTGATCGACATACTTCATATAGCTTTCCGGGCTGGTGGTGAAGGTGACGACCGGGTCGATCAGATCTTCACAGTTCAGATAACCGTTCATCAGCAATTCCCAGCAGGTCTCTTCGATACGCTTGCGGCTCCAGCGCGGATAGTCCGGGTTCGGTTCACTGCAGGCGCGGGAGAAGACAATCTTCGCGTTGTTGAAGTGCGCTTCGCGGCCCAGGTTGAAGCCTGCCGCAAACGGTTTGGCGAAGGCCACGTAGGAGATGGTGCCGCCGTAGGCGAGCCCGCGCAGCGCGGACTGCAGCGCATCCGCAAAGCCGCTGGTTTCGATGATCACGTCCGCGCCCTGCTTCCCGGTCAGCTTTTTAATTTCCAGACCGACATCGGTACCGATTGGATTCAGGCAGTGGTCCGCGCCGTGACGGCGAGCGATCTCACAGCGGTGTTCAATCGGATCAACGCCGATAACCACTGACGCACCGGCTTTTTTCGCCAGCTGAATCGCAATCTGTCCGATGGCTCCCAGACCGACCACGACAACAAAGTCACCCACACGGACGTTGGCATCACGCACGCCGCTCATGGCGAACTGCGCCGGATCGTAGCAAACGGCATTCTTCCAGGACGCGCCCTGCGGCATTTTACGCAGCTTATAGTTGTTCACCGCGTTAACGATGACCGTTTCCTGCAGCGGGCCGTAGCAGCAGACGCTGTCGCCGATCTGGTATTCCGTTACGTCTGCACCGCATTCAATAATGTCGCCAACGATCATGTTGCCCAGCTGGAACTTACCGAATTCGATACCGCGCGCAGCGCCCTCTTCACGCGGCGTGAACATCTGCCACTCTGCGTTGAACTCTTCATCAATAAACGGGCTTGCCGCGCGGAAATCCACGACTTCCGTTCCGTGCTTCGGGGCGCCAAAGCGGGCGCGAATTTTCACTTCATGTGCTTCCACAGCACGGTCTTCATACTCCACCAGCGCCGCTACGCGTGGCGCTGTCGCAACTAACTTCTTCATAACTTGCTCCTGATAAAAAATTGGCCGCCTTAGCCCTTGACGCCACCGGCGGTCAAACCACTTTTAATAAAACGTTCAGAGAGTGCGTACATGATGACCACCGGAAGCGCCGTCACCAGCGATGCCGCCATCATGCGACCCCAGATATAATCTGGCGTACTAAAGAGCGTGTTCAGCCCGACCGGCAGGGTAAAGTTGCTGGCGCTGGACAGGAAAATGGAGGCAAACAGGTAGTCGTTCCATGCCACCATGAAGCAGTAAACAAACACCGACACGAGACCGGAAATGGCCAGCGGCACGGTAATGCGGAAGATGATTTGCAGGCGGTTCAGACCATCCATCATCGCGGCCTCTTCTATTTCGTCCGGAATGGTGTCGAAATAGCTGCGCAGCATGAATACCGCCGTAGGCAACGTCTGGGTCACCATGGTGATGATCAGCGCCAGTTCAGTGTCGTAAATGCCGAGCGCGGTGATGATTTTGAACAGCGGCACCACCAGCAAAATCCCGGAGAACATATAGACGGTGTAGAAGCTCGCGTTGATCGTCGCACGTCCTTTAAAACGCAGCTTGGACAAGGCGTAAGCGCCCAGCGTGCCGAGAAACACAGCAATTACCGATGACGTCAGCGACACCACCATGCTGTTGCGGAAATAATCCACGAACGGGAAAATTAGCGGGTTAAAGATGTCAACGTAATGCTGAAGCGTCCACGCCTGCGGCAGAATAGTCGGATTCAGCGATATGGCCTCTTTCGCGCTCTTGAATGACGTCATCAGCATCACGAAGAACGGGAACAGCGTGATAATCAGAAATACCACCAGCCCCAGATAGAAACCAATACGGCCCAGTATGCGTTTATTTGTTGCCATTGAGGTTTACCCTTTTTCTGGTCAGCAGAATGACGGCGAAGATGATCACAAACAGCACAACAGAAATGGCGGCTGCTTTGCCCAGATCGTTGAATGCAAAGGCAGTTTTATAGAGATACACGCCCAGAATATCGACCTTCGTGGTCAGCAGATAAACATCCGCAAACATGTAGAACATCCAGATGGTTCGCAGCGTCACCACCGTTGCCAGTACAGGCATGATGGCGGGCAACGTGACGATACGGAAACGCTGCCAGGCGTTGGCTCCGTCCATCTCTGCCGCTTCATACAGCGATTTATCAATGGTCTGCAAAATCGCCAGGAATGAAATAAAGGCATACGGGAAGTAGCGCCAGATGGCGAACAGCACCACCAGCACGAAGCTGCTGCCAGGGTTGTCGAACCAGAGCGGCGCCTGGTCATACAGATGCAGCAGATCGACGCCCAGATAGTTCACAATGCCGTAGCCGTTGTTGAACATGTATTTCCAGGCAAATACCAGGGAAATAGAGGGTGTCACGTAGGATAAAATCACCAGCGAACGCGCCGTCTTCCGGAGACGAAACTCACGGTTAAAGAAGATGGCGACGGCAAGCCCCAGCCCGGTGCTGCCGAGCACGACCAGCGCCGTATACCAGAACGTCATCCACAGCGAGTGCCAGAACGCAGCATCCCCCAGAATGCGGATGTAGTTATCCAGGCCAACAAACACCGCATCAATACGCGGGTTAAGCGGCAGGCGTAAGAAACTGATTTCAATATTGGAAATCATTGGCCAGGCCACCAGGCCCCCCAGCAAAATCAGGCTGGGGGCCAACAGCAGCATGGCGAAAGGCATATCTGAACGACCAGAAAACAACGTCTTCATAATTTCCTTCCGCAGAGCGCTCCTATCGTTGTGAAATCAGGTCAGTCAGTCGCGTCTGGCTCTTGCTAAGCGTTGCGCTGAGATCTTGTTTACCCACGGTGACGTTATGCACCATGGAGCTGATAATGCCGGACCCTGTCACATCGCCCATGCGCGTGAAGTTTTTGTCGCCGACAGCACCAAACACCTGTACGTTCGGGAATTGGGCGATCAGTTCATAAGGCAGTTGCCCAAACGCTTTAATCACCTCGTTGTTTTTCCAGGTATCCGTTCCTACGACCAGCGTGTTCACCGGCAGCGCCGCGCCCGGCGACATCATGACCCAGTCGGTTGCGTTTTGAGCCTGCTCCATCCACGTAACAAACTTTTCAGCCGCTTGCGTTTCTTCTTCGGTTTGTCCGCTGGTGATCGTCAACGAGGTGACCATGCCATAAACGGCAGAGGACTTTTCTGTCGGGACAACGAAGCCAAGGTTGGCAGGGTTACCATCCTGGAATACCGCTGGCAGGATGTAGGTGGAATAGACGGCCATCGGTGCAGAACCGTTCATGAAGGCATCTTTGATCTCCATGACGTCGTTCGAGCCCGGCATGGTGGTTGCGGCCAGCGCTTTATAGAACGCCAGCGCTTTCGCCATTTCAGGGGTGTCAATTTCAACGTTTCCGTTGGCATCAAAAACGTTCGCGCCGCCGGAAAGCGCAAACTGGGAGAACGCCTGCTCGGTCATGACGCTTTCCGCGGTGGGCAGCGCAATACCGTAATGTTTGTTGGCCGGGTCGTTAAGCTTCTGGCTGGCTTTCAGCAGCTGTTCCCAGTTATGCGGTTCCTGAATACCCGCAGCGGCAAGCACATCTTTGTGATACCAGACGCCGGACAGCCAGGCGCTCATCGGCACCCCTGTCCAGGCTGTGCCGTCTTCAGTACGCACAACGCGCAGGATCCCGTCATAGAAGGTCTTTTCGCCTACCGCTTCAATGGCTTCACCGATAGCCTTGCGATCCAGCAGTTGTTCCTTATCCATGACTTTCGCGTAATCATGGCTGACTTCAATCACTTCAGGCAGCGCGCCCGTTCTGGCGAGCGTAATCACTTTGGTGTTGTAGGCATCTTCTTCCACCGGCACCTGCTTCACCGTAATGCCGGGGTTTTCTTTCTCGAATTTTTCGATCAGTTTCGTAATAACCGCCTGGCGCTCCTGCTCTACTGACGAGTGCATGAACTCAATGGTCACAGCAGACGCTTTATCATCTTTACAGCCTGATAACAGGGCGCACGAAACCAGTGCTGATAACAGCACAATTTTGGGCATTTTCATTTTAGGGTCCTTTTTAGTTTTCTTTAATCCACATAACCTGCCATGGATTGAGGGTCAGCTCTTTACCGCTAACAGCTTGTCCTGATAGTAATTCCATACCAGTAAGCGTGTCCCCATAAACGGTATGAACGTTATTACTAAAATTAAACAGGGCTGTAATTCTCTCACCGTTATCAGCCACGCGAACAATTTTAAGAATTTGTTCATCCAGTGATTCAAAAAATGCCTGGGCATCAGGGTGAAACGCACTTTCCCCACGACGAATCGCAATAAACTCGCTTAAACGGGAATAAATTTTATGACGAATGCTATTTTTATTATTAAGTTCGAGATCAACCTGACCTGCGGTATATTTCTTGCGGTTTATCGCGCGGTTATAGCCGAGGCGCTCGACCCCTTCATAATCGTTACGGGAGCCAAGAATACTTTGAATATACACGGCAGGTACACCTGGGAAACTTAACAGCACCGCATGCGCCAGAATAAAGCGCGCAATGCGTTCATCATCTGAACTGTTTTGCGCGCTTAACGCGTCAAGATAGGTCACATTAATTTCGTAAGGACTGCGCGTACCGTCAGGATTATTTTTCCAGTTAACCAGCGCCCCTTCCTGCTGAAGTTTCTCAACCAGTGCGAGGATTTCTGATTCCGGCAGAATGCCGCGCAGTGGGTTCAGACCGATACCGTCATGAGACGCCAGGAAATTGAACCAGGTCGTTTTTGTTGAAGGCAGCGCCAGCGATCCCGCCCACTGACAGAGAGCGTTAACATCCTGACGGTGCACTGCATGCAGCACCAGCGGCGGCAAGGAGAACTGGTAGACCATCTGAGCTTCATTTTCACCGTCACCGAAATAAGAGATATTGTCCTTATGCGGAACGTTCGTCTCAGTAATGATCACGGTACCCGGCGCCACGGCCTCGGTAATAGCACGGAAAAGCTGGATAAGGCAGTGAGTCTGTTCCAGATGGATGCAGCTTGTTCCAGGGATCTTCCACATAAATCCGACGGCGTCCAGACGGATATAACGCGCCCCTTCCGCCAGGTAATGGAGCAGCACGTCAACCATCGCAATCAGCACCTGAGGCGAGGCGAAGTTAAGATCGATCTGGTCATCGCTGAAGGTGGTCCAAAGATGACGCACGCTGCCATCATGCAGCGTAAACGGCGTCAGCAACGGTAATGCGCGAGGACGCGTCACCGCAGATAAATCAGTTTCTGGATCGACAGCAATAAAGAAATCTTCGTAGCCAGGTTTCTGCGCAAGATAATTAGCAAACCATTCACTTTTTGCTGACATATGGTTGCAGACGAAATCAAACATTAAGCTGGCAGACTGTTTTAAATCAGCAACGTCTTGCCAGGTCCCGGTTTCAGGCGCAACGTTGTGGTAATCAATAACGGAAAATCCGTCATCAGAGGACCACGGATAAAAAGGTAAAAGGTGGACATGGGAAAACGTGCGAGCAAGCCACTCATTATAAAAGCGGGTAAATACCGGCAACGCTTTCTCCCCTTTCGCGGAGAACTGATCGGCGTAGGTGATCAGAACGACATCTTTTTCATCCCAGCCTGATTTACGCTTTTCTGTAATATCAACAGCAGCTTGTTCAAGCTTTGTTAATAACACTTTAAAATGTGCTTCAGAAAATGATTCACCGTAAATATGATTGATAAGTTTTTTAATTTTTGCGTTCACATTATTTTCCATGGTAGCGGTCCCACGAGGGGCAATCTACTCCCCTGAAAAATATCTGTCAACGAACCGGGAGGCTGAAAAACGCAATTACAAAGCAGCTCTGTGCAGTAATGTGAGCTGCCGCAAAGAAAGTGAGGGAAAGGGATGAAATGTCGTTAGCCCTTCCGGGGAGAGAAAGGGCTAACGCGAGCGTGAATTATCGGGATAAGTAGCGGCGTGACAGCCGCTTTGCCGCTTTTTGCAACAGAGGTTCAAGCGCCACGGCCAGCAACATTCTGACCGGCTTGCGGGCAACAGATTTGATCGCCCAGCCCGCCACACCTGCCGGGCCGTAACGTAACGCCGTCATCAGAACCAGTTTACCTGCGATTTTCAGGCCGGGTTTTACCTTCTGACCGGCCTGTTGCCAGTTTTTCTTCATGTATATTCTCTCTTAAAGCTGACGAAAACGACTTCTCAGCGTAAAGGTATCGGATGTGACATAGCGTTCCATTTCACGTAACCGCTTCTCCCCTTCAGCCAGCCGATCGTCAACCGCATTGAGAAGATCGTTACTGGTAGGCGCGCCTTCCGCAGCCAGTTCGCCTTCCGGCATCGGGTCAAGTACAAACGACAGCACGATGTAGGCCACGAAAGTGATAAACGCCAGGCCGAAAAATATCGACAGCACCGTGACCACACGAACCAGCTTTACCGGAACGTCGAGATAATGGGCCAGCCCGGCGCAAACGCCGCGCACCATGCCCTGCTGTGGAATTCGCCACAATTTTTTGTTCAGATTCAGTCCTGACATTAACGGTCCCTCCAGTTAGGATGTTCTGCATCCAGGATTGCTTCCAGCGCCTGAATGCGATCGCGCATCTTGTTAGCCTGGTCGGTAAGCTGCGCAAGACGTTGTTGTTCACTCTGGGATAAATCGTTCCCTGAAGAACGGTTG
Organism: Enterobacter cloacae complex sp. P12RS; assembly: GCF_014895875.1. Taxonomy (NCBI): domain Bacteria; kingdom Pseudomonadati; phylum Pseudomonadota; class Gammaproteobacteria; order Enterobacterales; family Enterobacteriaceae; genus Enterobacter; species Enterobacter cloacae complex sp. P12RS. The sequence continues at coordinate 30,268 of NZ_JADBQO010000021.1, read as the reverse complement.
CTGTAGTGCAGCCATAGCCAAATCGGCAAAACAAACAGCACGAAAATCGTCAGGGGAATGGCCAGGAAAAGCGCGCTCATGTGTACTCCTTGTCGTCGGATGCTTAGCGGCACGCTCAGGTGCCGCAACATTATTATTGGTTATCTTGCTTCATTTTGGCTTTCAATGCCGCCAGCTGCTCGCTGATTTCATCGTCCGCTTTCAGATCGGCAAACTGTTGATCCAGCGACTTTTGCTTACCGATGCCGTGGCTCTCTGCTTCCGCTTCCATCTGGTCGATACGACGCTCGAATGACTCAAAACGCGCCATGGCCTCATCCAGCTTGCCGCTGTCCAACTGACGACGCACGTCGCGGGAAGAGCTTGCCGCCTGATGACGCAGGGTCAGCGCCTGCTGACGCGCGCGGGTTTCGCTCAGTTTATTTTCGAGCTCACCAATCTCTTTTTTCATGCGGGTGAGCGTGTCTTCCACCAGCGTGACTTCATGCTCCAGCGTAGCGATCATGTCCGCCAGCTTCTGCTTTTCAATTAACGCTGCGCGAGCAAGATCTTCTTTATCTTTGCGCAGGGCGAGTTCCGCCTTTTCCTGCCATTCATTGAGCTGAGCGGTGGCCTGCTCGATACGGCGCGTTAACTGCTTTTTCTCAGCCAGCGCACGGGCGGAGGTAGAACGCACTTCAACCAGCGTGTCTTCCATCTCCTGAATCATCAGGCGCACCAGCTTCTGCGGATCTTCTGCTTTCTCCAGCAGTGAGTTGATGTTGGCGTTCACGATGTCGGCAAAACGAGAAAAAATACCCATAATCAAATCCTCATAGTTCTGTTATCGGGCTATGCCCTGCTGTACTGATAATACAATTCTCGTGCCAGTTTTTATCTTATTGATTTTAAAAGATGTGATTGATTTTTATTCATCACAGAACTATGCTGACCTGGTGAATATCGCTAAGGAGTGGTTAATTTCATCATGGCTCAATACAAAGATAACTTACTCGGCGAAGCCAACAGCTTTCTTGAGGTACTGGAACAGGTTTCTCGCCTTGCGCCGCTCAACAAACCGGTGCTGATTATCGGCGAGCGCGGCACGGGTAAGGAACTGATTGCCAACCGTCTGCACTATTTATCCGGACGCTGGGACGGCCCCTTCATTTCTCTAAATTGTGCGGCGCTGAATGAAAACCTGCTCGACACCGAGCTGTTCGGCCACGAGGCGGGCGCGTTTACCGGCGCTCAAAAGCGCCATCCGGGACGTTTTGAGCGCGCCGACGGCGGCACCCTGTTCCTTGATGAACTCGCCACCGCGCCGATGCTGGTGCAGGAAAAGCTGCTACGCGTGATTGAGTATGGTGAACTGGAGCGCGTCGGCGGCAGCCAGCCGCTGCAGGTTAACGTGCGCCTGGTCTGCGCCACCAACGCCAATCTGCCGGAGATGGTCGCGGAGGAGAAATTCCGTGCCGATCTGCTTGACCGCCTGGCCTTTGACGTCGTTCAGCTTCCGCCCCTGCGCGACAGGAGAAGCGACATCATGCTGCTTGCTCAACAATTTGCGATTCAGATGTGCCGCGAGCTCGGTCTCCCTCTTTTCCCCGGCTTCAGCGATCATGCGCGGGAGACGCTTCTGGCCTACCGCTGGCCGGGAAATATCCGCGAACTGAAGAACGTTGTGGAACGTTCTGTTTACCGCCACGGCAGCAGCGAGACGGAGCTGGACAATATCATTATCGATCCTTTTCAGCGCAATGCGCCGCCGGTTTCCTCCCCGTCATCGTCAGGCGATACTCCCGCGCTGCCCCTTGATTTGCGCCAGTTCCAGCACGAGCAGGAACAACAGTTGCTGGAGCAAAGCCTGAAGGCGGCGAAATATAACCAGAAACGCGCGGCCGAACTCCTGGGCCTGACCTACCATCAGTTACGGGCATTGCTTAAAAAACATCAAATGCGCTGACAATATCGGCACTTACCCGCAGACATTTTTACGAAGCAGGCGTAAGTGCGATACACTTTGCAGATCGAACCTAAAAACCTTAAAAATTATGCGTCTGGTTTTATCGTCCTTTTTTGCACTCGGTCTGTTCAGCGGCCTGGCGTTTGCTGCGCCCGGGCAGTCTACGCAGCCTGACATTCGTGACAGCGGCTTCGTCTATTGCGTCAGTGGCCAGGTGGACACCTTCAACCCGCAAAAAGCGGGCAGCGGCCTGATTGTGGATACGCTCGCCGCGCAGCTTTACGACCGTCTGCTTGATGTCGACCCGTACACCTATCGCCTGGTGCCTGAACTTGCGGAAAGCTGGGAAGTCCTGGATAACGGTGCAACCTACCGTTTTCGCCTGCGCGATGATGTCGCGTTTCAGCGTACGCCGTGGTTTACCCCTACGCGCAAGCTGAACGCGGATGACGTGGTCTTCACCTTCCAGCGTATCTTTAACCGTAACCACCCGTGGCATAACGTTAACGGGGATAATTTCCCCTATTTCGACAGCCTGCAGTTTGCCGACACCGTTAAAAGCGTGCGCAAGCTGGATAGCCGGACGGTTGAATTTACGCTGACGCGCCCGGATGCCTCCTTCCTCTGGCATCTGGCGACCCACTATGCGTCCGTTATGTCCGCCGAATACGCGGCGAAGCTGACGAAAAAAGATCGTCAGGAGCTGCTCGACCGCCAGCCGGTCGGTACCGGTCCATTCCAGTTGGCCGAATACCGCGCGGGGCAATATATTCGCCTGCAGCGCCACGAACATTTCTGGCGCGGTACGCCGCTGATGCCGCAGGTGGTGGTCGATCTCGGGTCTGGCGGAACGGGACGGCTCTCGAAACTGCTCACCGGGGAATGCGACGTGCTCGCCTGGCCCGCTGCCAGCCAGCTCACCATTTTGCGCGACGATCCGCGTCTGCGTCTGACGTTACGCCCGGGGATGAACATCGCTTATCTGGCCTTTAACACCGATAAGCCGCCGCTTAACAACCCTGCCGTACGTCACGCTCTGGCGCTGGCGATCAACAACCAGCGTCTGATGCAGTCGATCTACTACGGCACGGCGGAAACCGCCGCCTCAATTTTACCGCGCGCCTCGTGGGCCTACGACGGTGAGGCTAAAATTACGGAATACAATCCGGCAAAAGCGCGTGAACAACTGAAAGCGCTGGGCGCGGAAAACCTGACGCTCCAGCTTTGGGTGCCCACCAGCTCCCAGGCGTGGAACCCGAGCCCGCTGAAAACCGCTGAACTGCTGCAGGCGGATATGGCGCAGGTGGGCGTCAAGGTGATCATCGTACCGGTTGAGGGCCGTTTCCAGGAGGCGCGCCTGATGGATATGAATCACGACCTCACCCTGACAGGCTGGGCTACCGACAGTAACGATCCGGACAGCTTCTTCCGGCCGCTGCTGAGCTGTGCTGCGATAAATTCGCAGACCAACTACGCCCACTGGTGTAACCGGGAGTTCGACGCCGTGCTGCAAAAAGCGCTCTCTTCCCAACAGCTGGCCTCGCGCATTGACGCTTACGATGAAGCGCAAAAGATACTCGCTCAGGAACTGCCGGTGCTTCCGCTGGCCTCTTCCCTGCGCCTTCAGGCCTACCGCTATGATATTAAAGGCCTGGTGCTGAGCCCGTTCGGCAACGCCTCGTTCGCCGGCGTATCGCGTGAAAAAGAACAAGAGGTGAAAAAACCATGATTATTTTTACCTTGCGTCGGCTCCTTTTACTGCTGGTGACGCTCTTTTTCCTGAACTTTGTCGGCTTCAGCCTGAGCTATTTCACGCCGCATGCCCCGCTACAGGGCTCATCGCTGTGGGATGCCTGGCTGTTCTGGTTTAACGGTCTGCTGCACTGGGATTTCGGCGTGTCGAGCATCAACGGGCAGCTTATCTCCGAGCAGCTGAAGGAGGTGTTCCCGGCCACGATGGAGCTGTGCATTCTGGCCTTCGGCTTTGCCCTGATGGTAGGTATTCCCGTGGGCATGCTGGCCGGGATCTACCGCAACAAATGGCAGGATAAGTTTATCAGCGCCCTTGCCCTGCTCGGCTTCTCTATCCCGGTATTCTGGCTGGCGCTGCTGCTGACGCTGTTCTTCTCGCTGACGATGGGTTGGCTACCGGTCTCTGGCCGTTTTGACCTGCTCTATACGGTTAAAACGGTAACGGGTTTTGCCATCATTGACGCCTGGCTGTCCGATTCCGTCTGGCGCCATGAGATGATCGTCAGCGCCCTGCGTCATATGGTACTGCCGGTGCTGACGCTGGCGGTTGCGCCGACAACCGAGGTGATCCGTCTGATGCGCCTGAGCACCATCGAGGTGTTTGAGCAGAACTATGTCAAAGCTGCCGCCACGCGCGGATTGTCGCGCCTGACCATACTACGCCGCAACGTCCTGCACAACGCTCTGCCGCCGGTAATTCCGCGCCTGGGGCTGCAGTTTTCCACCATGCTTACGCTGGCCATGATCACCGAGATGGTCTTTAGCTGGCCCGGGCTGGGACGCTGGCTGATTAACGCCATCCGTCAGCAGGATTATGCTGCTATCTCAGCGGGTGTGATGGTGATTGGTTCGCTGGTCATTATTGTTAACGTGTTGTCCGATATTTTGGGTGCGATGGCTAACCCATTGAAGCATAAGGAATGGTATGCCTTACGATAACGTTTACAGTGAAAAGCGCACGCCCGGTGCGCTGCGTACCGTGTGGCGAAAGTTCTATGGTGACACCACGGCAATGATCGGCCTTTATGGCTGCGCCGGTCTGGTATTGCTTTGCCTCTTTGGTTCGTGGTTTGCGCCTTATGGCATCGATCAGCAGTTCCTTGGCTATCAGCTGCTACCGCCTTCCTGGTCACGCTACGGCGAAGTCTCATTCTTCCTCGGCACTGACGATCTCGGACGCGACGTATTGAGCCGTCTGTTAAGCGGGGCAGCCCCGACGGTGGGCGGCGCGTTTGTCGTGACGCTTGCGGCGACGCTCTGTGGACTGGCGCTCGGTATTTTCGCGGGCTCCACGCATGGCCTGCGCTCGGCGGTGCTGAACCACATTCTGGACACGCTGCTGTCGATTCCGTCTCTGCTGCTGGCAATCATTGTGGTTGCCTTTGCCGGTCCGCATCTGTCGCATGCAATGTTCGCCGTCTGGCTGGCTATCCTCCCCCGCATCGTGCGCTCGGTTTACAGCATGGTGCATGACGAGCTGGAAAAAGAGTATGTCGTTGCGGCCCGTCTGGACGGCGCGACGACCTTCAATATTTTGTGGTTTGCCGTTCTGCCAAACATCGCCGCCGGGCTGGTCACCGAGATCACCCGCGCGCTGTCGATGGCGATCCTGGACATCGCTGCGCTCGGGTTCCTCGACCTCGGTGCGCAGCTGCCGTCCCCTGAATGGGGTGCGATGCTCGGTGACGCGCTGGAGCTAATCTACGTGGCGCCGTGGACGGTTATGCTGCCGGGGGCGGCGATTATGGTAAGCGTGTTGCTGATCAACCTGCTGGGCGATGGTATTCGCCGTGCAATTAACGCGGGGGTGCAATAATGCCGCTTCTTGATATTCGCAACCTCACCATTGAATTCAAAACCGGTGAAGGCTGGGTTAAAGCCGTCGATCGCATCAGCATTACTCTCGCCGAGGGCGAGATTCGCGGGCTGGTGGGTGAATCTGGTTCGGGAAAAAGCCTGATCGCCAAAGCGATCTGCGGCGTGGCGAAAGACAACTGGCGCGTGACCGCCGACCGCATGCGGTTCGACGATATAGACCTGCTGCGCCTCTCACCGCGCGAGCGTCGCAAGCTGGTCGGCCATAACGTCTCGATGATTTTCCAGGAGCCACAGTCCTGCCTCGATCCGTCCGAGCGCGTAGGCAAACAGCTGATGCAGAACATCCCCGGCTGGACCTATAAAGGCCGCTGGTGGCAGCGTTTCGGCTGGCGCAAGCGCCGCGCCATTGAGCTATTACACCGCGTCGGGATCAAAGACCATAAAGACGCGATGCGCAGCTTCCCGTATGAGCTGACCGACGGTGAATGCCAGAAGGTGATGATTGCCATCGCCCTGGCTAATCAGCCGCGTTTGCTGATTGCGGATGAACCCACCAACGCGATGGAGCCGACCACCCAGGCACAAATTTTCCGCCTGCTGTCGCGCCTGAACCAGAACAATAACACCACCATTTTGCTGATCAGCCATGACCTGCAAATGCTCAGCAAATGGGCGGATAAAATTGACGTGATGTACTGCGGGCAAACGGTCGAAACTGCCCCGAGTGAGGAGCTGATCGCCGCGCCGCACCATCCATATACGCAGGCGCTTATCCGCGCCATTCCTGATTTTGGCAGCGCCATGCCGCACAAGAGCCGTCTGAATACCCTGCCCGGAGCGATTCCGCTGCTGGAATCGTTGCCGATAGGCTGTCGTCTGGGGCCGCGTTGTCCGTATGCTCAGCGTAAATGTATCGAAACGCCGCGCCTGACCGGCGCCAAAAATCATCTTTACGCCTGTCATTTCCCGCTGAACATGGAGAGAGAGTGAAATGGTCGAAACCTTGCTGGAAGTCCGCAATCTGAGTAAGACCTTTCGCTATCGCACGGGGCTGTTTCATCGTCAGACTGTCGAAGCGGTTAAGCCGCTGAGTTTTACCCTGCGTGAAAAACAGACGCTGGCGATCATCGGCGAAAACGGCTCCGGTAAATCCACGCTGGCGAAAATGCTTGCCGGCATGGTCGAGCCCACTGCTGGAGAAGTGTTGATTGACGATCATCCTCTGCAGTTTGGCGATTACTCTTTCCGCAGCCAGCGCATCCGCATGATCTTTCAGGATCCGTCTACCTCGCTTAATCCACGCCAGCGCATTTCGCAGATCCTTGATTTCCCTCTGCGTCTGAATACCGAACTGGAGCCAGAGGCGCGCCGCAAGCGTATCTTCGAAACGCTGCGTATGGTTGGGCTGTTACCGGATCACGAAAGCTACTACCCGCATATGCTGGCTCCCGGTCAGAAACAGCGTCTGGGTCTGGCCCGCGCGTTGATTCTGCGCCCGAAAGTGATCGTTGCAGACGAAGCGCTTGCCTCGCTGGATATGTCGATGCGCTCGCAGCTGATTAACCTGATGCTCGAATTACAGGAAAAGCAGGGTATCTCCTACATCTACGTCACCCAGCATCTGGGGATGATGAAGCACATCAGCGATCAGGTAATGGTCATGCACCAGGGGGAAGTCGTCGAGCGCGGCAGCACGGCGGATGTGATGGCCTCCCCGCTTCATGAGCTGACGAAAAGGCTGATTGCCGGGCATTTCGGTGAAGCATTGACCGCCGATGCGTGGAGAAAAGACCGTTAAGCGCGGCGGTAAACACGGATTGCTCCGCTCAAATAAGGATTAAATAGCCTGCGTGCGCTATTTAATCCTTTTATTTTTTGTCTCCATCCCTGCTCCATATTTTTAGCAATATCCATCAATAGTTCTTCTCCAGAATAACGGAACATTACGGAGGAGAAGAAATGAACACCACCACATATGTTCTAAAATATACGGAGTATCTCATCAGAAAATGCCGTTCATATTTCATGACGGACCTCAATTTTCACACTGCAAAACTCAAAAAGACATCAGGCATAACCCCTGACATTAAATCACCCACTACGTTGAGTGAAAAAATATGTCATCGCCTGGTCTATGACCATAATAATCTCTACACAATGCTTGCCGATAAACTCGCCGTCCGCGAATACGTTGCGTCCAGAACAACGCGAGTAAAAGCGGTGCCTTTGATTGGTGTATACCGCAGGTTTTCGCATATCGATTTTTCAACACTGCCCGATCAATTCGTCCTTAAGTGCAATCATGACAGTGGAAGCACAATAATCTGTACAAACAAAAACCAGTTCAATTACCGGCAGGCCCGAAAAAAGCTCACTCTCGCATTAAAGAAGAATTTGTATTACACCACGCGCGAGTGGCAGTACAAAAATATTACACCCGTTATACTGTGTGAGCCCTATGTCGATCTTTTCAATAATGCGGACAGGAACAGCACGCCGGAAATGCTGAGAATTCACTGTTTTCACGGCGTCGCACACTATGTTGAGGCCGATTTTACGGATGACCTCGGCAGAGAGTTTATCAACGTTTACGACCGACACTGGAATTTACAGCCCTTCCAGATGGAATATCCTAATACGCCGGTCGCGCCCGGCGAGCCGAAATTGTTCCGTGAGGCTCTGCTGGCCTCTCAGGAGCTGGCGAAGGGTCTTGACTACTGCCGCGTTGACCTCATGTTGAAAAGCGATGAAATTTACTTCAGTGAAATAACCTTAAGCCCAAAACGGGGCAAATTGCGAATTACCCCTCTGGAATGGGATACAAAGTTAGGCGATATATGGCAGTTGCCGCTATCGGCGGGCAGGCCAGGCTGACCTGCCGCCAGGGCTCAGGCATCGGGCCAGGTCAGTTTGAACAGGGAGTGGTTTTGCTTCGATAAGGTATACGTTACATCGCCACCATGAGCCAGCATGATGGCTTTTACCACCGATAAGCCTAAACCACATCCTTCGGGATTAACATCTCTGGCACCTTTATCCCGCTGGAAAGGTTGAAATAAGAAATCATGAAATTCCCTGGGAATGCCCGGCCCGCCATCCTCAATAAGGATATAATTGCCTTTATCAGAGACGCCATTTTTTACGATGAGTTTTTGCGAAGTTGAATAATGTAATGCGTTGTCAAACAGAACGGCCAGACACTGATTGATGCGCAACGGATCGAACACGCATCGCTGTTCCCTCAACTCTGTTTTAATCACAAACTGATTGTGCTTGAACTCGGGCATGAAAGTATCAAGCGCATCCTGGATTGTGCCTTTGAGGTCCGTTCTGGATTTATACAGCGTATAACCCGCCCCGCCGTCAGAGCTGATCACCCGAAGATCTTCAATCAAACGGGTTAACCCCTCAGTCTGCTTGAGAAGATTATTAAAAAGCAGCGGATCCGGCTCAAAAACGCCGTCAACCAGCCCCTGAAGCCGCCCGCGTAAAATCGTGACCGGGGTTCTCAGCTCATGGGCAATGGCGGCGTTCCAGGATTTCCTCTGAATATCCAGCGTCTGGAGTTTTTCCGCCATTTCATTGAAATCCGTGACCAGATGATTGACCTCTCCCAGACGGGAGCTGGCGCAATAAGCACGGGCATCCAGCTGGCCCTGAGAAATTTTTCTCAGGCTGGACGCTACCGCGTTTAACGGGGTGAGTATTCGTGAAGAAAGTTTTATCGTTAAAAATATCGCGATTATTAGACTGATTGTTGTCGCGGTCCCGATCCACACCCAGTCCCACATCGTCATTTGCTCGTCATCGCCCTCAACGGCACCGCCGGGGAGGTGATCGAGAATAAAAGAGTAAAAAAACCAGGAGCCCAGTACCGCAATGGCAATGATCATAAACGTCAGCAGCAGCATATACGTTAAGATCTGCCGACTCAGGACAGAATCTCTGTTCATTTTTTCTCCCCGAGTCGATAGCCCATCCCCCTGATGCTCTCAGGAACGCCATAAAGGCCTGCAAGCTCCAGCTTTTTACGCAGCTTGCTCATATGGCTGTCTACCGTTCTGTCGAGCGTATCGCCTTCCGGCAGACACGCGTTAAGTAACTCTTCCCGGGAACAGACCTTTCGCGGGTATCTCACCAGGTAAGTAAGAAGTTTAAATTCCGTCGTCGTTAATACCGGGGAGACTACCTCTTCGCCCACGGTGACCTCAACGTAGAAATCGTCCGGGTAGACCGTAATAAAAGGCGTCCTGAGAGGCACGGCACCCGCCTGCTGAAGAGCGGGTCTGGTTCTGCGCAGCACGGCTTCAACCCGCGCGACCACTTCGGAAGGGTTGAAAGGTTTGATGACGTAATCATCCGCGCCAAGCCTAAGCCCCATCAGCTTATCCACGTCCTGATCGAGTGCGGACACCATAATGACGGGCACAGAACTTTCCTGACGGAGCGTCGTGAGTACGCTCCAGCCATCGCATACGGGCAGATGGATATCCAGCAAGATAAGATCCGGTTTATGGAGCCGATTAAGCGCTATCGCCTGCTCGCCCTGCCGGGCTCTCAGCGTTTTCATCCCAGAACGCTCTAAGTAACTCATCATTATTTCGGCAATTTCGTTTTCATCTTCAACAACAAGGATTAGAGTATTTTTGTTCATTTTATCTCCGCGGGTGAAATCCCTTTGAGCACGCTATCAGATATCTTTAGCACAATAAGACACAGGCTCCGGGAAAAAGTGCCGTGACCGCGAAAATTTCCTGGATTAATTTAAGTGCCCGGCAATTTCTCCATACAGCCTACACATTCAGTCAATAAAGACTCGACAATGTCAGTCCACAATAGTTATTCGGAGTTAAACCGTCTTTCGTTTAACGTGGTAAATACCCCTGTCGCTTAAAGGCTTTCTGAATTTGGCTGAGATAATGAGCATGGAACTTTCGAAATACTTCTCTCCTAAAAAAATCGGCATATTTTCTCTCTTCCTGCTGCTATCGTGGGGATTACTTTATACCTGGCTGGTATTGATGCATATAATGGATGAGAAAGTCGCCGCAACACTACTCTCTTCCCCCATGATCTATGGCTGCATTGCCTTGTCGGTTGTCTCTCTGATAATACAAAACAAAGCAGGCGCGTTCACTGAATTACTTCTCATCGCCTTCTGGCTAATGGTGATTTTTGTTTATCTCATTATTACGTTCACTGTGCTGCTGAACGCTACGCCAGATTTTAACGATTTGGTGTTTTACTATGAGTGTTATTTAATTCTCTTTTTTGGCGGTTCACCGTTGTACCTCATCGTGAGAATGATTTAAACAACCGTGTTGTTTCGCTCCACACTCTCTCCATAAACCGCCCATGTCCGCTAAACAGGCGAGTTGTAGACTCTCCATCACACCATCTTGAACAAAATAACTCACTGAAATAGTCACGTATCTGGAAGTTAAATTAATGCCTCATTTCTTTATTGAACGTCCCATTTTCGCCTGGGTCGTGGCGCTTTTTATCGTCCTGGCGGGTGTATTGTCTATCCCCCGGCTGCCGGTTGCGCAGTATCCGGCGGTGGCACCGCCTGGGATTATTATTTCTGTCACCTACCCGGGCGCCAGCCCCGATATTATGAATACGTCGGTGGTGTCGTTACTTGAGCGCGAAATATCTAGCGTCGATAATTTGCTTTACTTCGAATCATCCAGTGACACAACCGGTTCTGCGTCTATTACCGTGACGTTTAAGCCCGGCACGGACATCAAGCTGGCGCAGATGGACCTTCAGAACCAGATTAAAATTGTGGAGCCGCGTTTGCCACAGGCGGTCAGGCAAAATGGCATCAACGTCGAGGCGGCCAATTCCGGTTTTTTAATGATGGTGGGGCTGAAGTCCGCAACCGGTAAATTTGAGGAAGCCGATTTAAGCGATTACTTTGCCCGGCATGTCAGCGACGAGCTTCGCCGCGTACCTGGAGTAGGGAAAATTCAGCTGTTTGGTGGCGAAAAAGCGCTGCGCATCTGGCTGGACCCGATGAAGCTTCATAGCTACGGACTTTCGGTGAGCGATGTGCTTACCGCCGTTGGCCAGCAAAATGCCCTGGTTTCGCCCGGCAAAACGGGAGATGAACCGGCATCTGAAGGGCAAGGCGTAACGTATCCGATCACCGTGAAGGGGCAACTCACTTCCGTAGAGGCTTTCAGTAATATAACTCTGAAATCAGAGGCGTCCGGCGCAAGGCTGAAGCTGTCCGACGTCGCGCGCATTGAGTCCGGCCTGCAAAGCTACGCTTTCGGTATCCGCGAAAATGGGGTTCCCGCAACGGCTGCGGCAGTCCAGCTATCGCCTGGCGCCAATGCGATGAGCACGGCTGCAGGCGTACACGCACGCATCGACGAACTTTCTCAGGTGTTGCCGGAAGGAATGACGTTTACGGTTCCCTTCGATACCGCGCCTTTTGTGAAGCTCTCCATCATGAAGGTGGTGCAGACATTTGTGGAAGCGATGGTTCTGGTCTTCCTCGTAATGCTGCTGTTTCTGCATAAGATACGCTGTACGCTTATCCCGGCGATTGTTGCCCCCGTCGCACTGCTTGGCACCTTCACGGTGATGCTATTGAGTGGATACTCCATCAATATTCTGACCATGTTCGGCATGGTTCTGGCGATAGGGATTATCGTAGATGACGCCATTGTGGTCGTGGAGAACGTTGAGCGCCTGATGGAAGAAAAACAACTCTCTCCGCGCGACGCGACCCGGGAGGCCATGAATGAAATCACGCCGGCAATTATCGGGATCACGCTGGTGCTTACCGCCGTCTTTATTCCCATGGGTTTCGCCGAAGGATCCGTCGGGATTATTTATCGACAATTTTGTATTTCCATGGCGGTCTCCATACTGTTGTCGGCATTTCTTGCCCTCACGCTTACCCCCGCGCTATGCGCGACGCTGCTTAAGCCTCACAGCGCAGCAAAGCACGTAGGTGGCAGGTTCGCAGCAGGGTTTAACGCCCGCTTTCGTACCCTCACGACGTGGTACGAATCCGGGCTGGGCGCGGTGCTGAGACGTACCGGGCGAATGCTGCTGTTGTACGTTGCGCTATGTGCTGCCCTATGTTTGGGGCTTTCTTCGCTGCCCTCGTCCTTTCTTCCGGATGAAGATCAGGGCTATTTTATGTCCTCAATTCAGCTGCCTTCCGATGCCACAATGCAGCGCACCCTGAGAGTGGTTAAAAAATTTGAAGAGGAAATTGCGGCCCGGCCGGATATTGAAAGCAATATTATGATTCTGGGATTTGGGTTTTCAGGCTCGGGACCGAATTCGGCCATGGCCTTCACCACGCTGAAGGACTGGAAAGATCGGCAGGGTACGACCGCACAGAATGAAGCCGACCATATACAGGCCAGCATGGCTAACGTCTCTGATGCCGTCACGATGAGCCTTCTCCCGCCGGCCATTTCGGATATGGGCACCTCCTCGGGCTTCACCTGGTACGTGCAGGACAGGGCGGGACTGGGCTACGGGGCGTTAAAGAGAGCGGCCGATGCGCTGGTTATGAAAGCTAATCAACGTCCTGAACTGAGTGACGTGTATATAGACGGTCTGCCGGAAGGAACAAGCCTGGCCCTTCAGATTGACCGGGAAAAAGCGGAAGCGCTGGGCGTTTCATTTGATGAAATCAACCAGACGCTCTCGGTCACCATGGGGTCGAACTACGTTAATGACTACACGAACAAGGGCCGTGTTCAGCAGGTCATTATTCAGGCCGACGCCCCTTACCGCATGCAGCCTGAGCAGATCCTGAAATTATCGGTAAAAAACCGTATGGGGCAGATGGTGCCAGTATCTACGTTTGCGACGCTTTCCTGGAACGTTGCGCCGCAGCAGTTGACGCGTTATCAGGGATATTCTGCTATCCGCATTACCGGCAGTGCGGCCCCGGGCAAATCCAGCGGCACTGCAATGAAGGCCATGGAGACGTTGTCACGGGATTTACCGCAGGGGATGGCCGGCGAGTGGGCCGGGAGCTCATTGCAGGAGAGAAAATCCGAATCTCAGCTCCCGGGTCTGATCGTTCTGTCGATACTGGTCGTGTTCATGGTGCTCGCCGCCCTGTATGAGAGCTGGTCAATTCCCTTTGCGGTCATGCTGGTCGTTCCCCTGGGGCTTATCGGTGCGGTGGTTGCCGTCTCCGTTGCGGGCATGACGAATGATGTTTTCTTTAAGGTCGGTCTTATCACCCTGATAGGCCTGTCCGCCAAGAACGCCATTCTGATTGTCGAGTTTGCAAGGCAGCTCCACCGGGAAGGACAACCCCTGCTGGCGGCAACAATACAGGCCGCAAGCCAGCGTCTGCGCCCTATTCTGATGACATCGTTAGCCTTTACGTTAGGCGTGGTGCCACTGATGCTGGCGCGTGGCGCGAGTGACAGCACGCAGCACGCTATCGGCACCGGGGTGTTTGGCGGCATGATTAGCGGCACGCTTCTCGCGATCTTTTTCGTCCCGGTATTCTTTATTGTCATTGCGCGTTTCGTTGAAAACGCCAGGAAAGTGTGAATACCGCTGACGGATCGCGGAACCTTGCTGGTTGGATGAGGCGAAGCTGCTGCCGGGTGATATACTGGACGAATGCTGAAATTTTGAGCCCCCGCCAGCCCGCGCCTCGCCTTTTGGGGCATTCCTCTTCGGAGATCGGCGAGAAATATCGTGACACAAGGGGCCGTGAGTGGGCTATAATTTCGAGCTAATTTCGAATGATTTTGAAATACTGCCTGTAACGCTATGAATTACAAGGCAAAATAAGCAATGAATATAAGGATTAAAGCTATGGGTTTTCTTTCCGGTAAGCGCATTCTGGTGACTGGCGTTGCCAGCAAACTGTCCATCGCATACGGCATCGCACAGGCAATGCATCGCGAAGGCGCTGAGCTGGCGTTCACCTACCAGAACGACAAGCTGAAAGGCCGTGTTGAAGAGTTTGCCGCGCAGCTGGGTTCCAGCATTGTTCTGGAATGTGACGTTGCACAAGACGAAAGCATCGACGGCATGTTTGCTGAACTGGCAAAAGCATGGCCGAAATTCGACGGTTTCGTTCACTCCATCGGCTTCGCTCCTGGCGACCAGCTGGACGGCGACTACGTGAACGCGGTAACCCGTGATGGCTTTAAAATCGCGCACGACATCAGCTCCTACAGCTTCGTTGCAATGGCGAAATCTTGCCGCGCAATGCTGAACCCGGGCGCAGCGCTGCTGACCCTGTCCTACCTGGGCGCAGAGCGTGCTATCCCTAACTACAACGTTATGGGCCTGGCGAAAGCATCTCTGGAAGCCAACGTCCGCTACATGGCGAACGCAATGGGTCCAGAAGGCGTGCGCGTTAACGCCATCTCTGCTGGCCCTATCCGCACCCTGGCGGCGTCCGGCATCAAAGATTTCCGTAAAATGCTGGCACACTGCGAAGCGGTTACCCCGATTCGTCGTACCGTTACCATTGAAGATGTGGGTAACTCTGCTGCATTCCTGTGCTCTGACCTTTCCGCAGGTATCTCCGGCGAAGTGGTTCACGTTGACGGCGGCTTCAACATCGCTGCAATGAACGAGCTGGAAATTAAATAAGCTGTGGCTCTCTTCCCGCACGGGAAGAGAGCTTTCCCCCTCCGCACTCCCCTTCGTTATTCCGTTCTGCTATTTGTTATCACCTAACAATATTTTTCCCTTTATCTGCCTTACGCCAGGATATTGATCGCCATTTTGAGATCAAGGAACGCCCATGGAACAACGCCGTTTTTCCGGCAAAGGCCACTGGTATCACGAAACCCAGTCTAACCACGCGCAGCCGGAAGTGCTGCCCCTGGTGCCCGAAGCCGCTAACGTCGACGATCGTTTTTTGCTCGATTTAGCCCTGCCAGATGAGATTGTCGCCGCCTGTACCGGCTGGCTCGCTCCTGCCAGATCCTTATGTCACCAGCTGTTCCCGCTCTCACTTCCCGTAAACCGCCTGCGAACGCTTAGCGCCTACGATCGGTTAAGTACCGCGCTGACGGTGGCGCAGGCCTGCGGCGTTCAGCGGCTGTGCAACCACTACGCCGCCCTCCTCGCCCCGCTGCCGGGCCCTGACTCCTCCCGCGAAAGTAACCGACGGCTGGCGCAAATCACGCAGTACGCCCGCCAGCTCGCCAGCTCACCTGACGTCATTGATGATAAGGCGCGAAACCAGCTTGATGAGGTAGGTCTGTCTATCTATGACGTTGTGGTGATTAACCAGATAATCGGCTTTATCGGTTTTCAGGCGCGCGTGGTCGCCGTCTTTCAGGCACTGCTCGGCCATCCCGTACGCTGGCTGCCGGGCCATCATATTCAGCCGCACACCCTGCCAACGTCCTCCGACGCGTGGATCTCGCTTCTGCCCGTGGTCGAGCTTCGCTATGCCAGTGCGCATCAGCTTGAGTCCCTCTCCCGCTGGCAGGCAGAGCCCACGCTTGAGGCGCTGACGCCGGTCCTGTGCCATGAACCGACCTTGCTCGACCTGATGGGGGAGATCCTGATAAACAGCCGGGAAACGGTTTCGCTGCCTCCTCCGGCGCTTTCGGCAGCAGCCGAATTGCTGACACGCTCGCCGGACCGCTTCAGCGCCGCACAATTTACCCCGCTCACGGAAGAAGGACTTACTGCCGTTCAGGCGATCAACCTGCTCAGCCAATGCGCGCTGGAGGGCTGGATCAATCGACTAAAAGTCGCGTCCGGCAAAGCGGAATAACCACACTCTTTCCCCAAAGAGCGCTTGCTGTAGCAGTGAGAATCGCGTAAAACTGTCAGCCGCTCAATGGCTACGAAAATAGAACATTATGTTTCAGGACAACCCGCTGCTAGCGCAGCTTAAACAGCAACTGCATTCCCAGACGCCGCGTGCAGAAGGGGTCGTGAAAGCCACGGAAAAGGGCTTTGGCTTCCTTGAAGTTGACGCGCAGAAAAGCTACTTCATTCCGCCACCGCAGATGAAGAAAGTGATGCATGGCGATCGCGTCATGGCCGTCATCCATACCGAGAAGGAACGTGAATCCGCCGAGCCGGAAGAACTGATCGAGCCGTTCCTGACCCGCTTTGTGGGCAAAGTGCAGAGAAAGGACGATCGTCTTTCTGTCGTGCCGGATCACCCCCTGCTGAAAGATGCCATTCCCTGCCGCGCCGCCCGCGGCGTTGAGCATGATTTTAAAGAAGGTGACTGGGCCGTGGCAGAAATGCGCCGTCATCCTCTGAAAGGCGACCGCGGTTTCTATGCTGAACTGACCCAGTTCATCACCTTTGGCGACGACCATTTCGTCCCGTGGTGGGTCACGCTGGCGCGCCATAATCTTGAAAAAGAAGCGCCGAACGGCGTGGCAACTGAGATGCAGGATGAAGGCCTGGCGCGCCGCGATCTTACCGCGCTGGAGTTTGTCACCATCGACAGCGCCAGCACAGAAGATATGGACGATGCGCTCTACGCTGAAGAGAGCGCCGATGGCAAACTGCATTTGACCGTCGCCATTGCCGATCCAACCGCCTGGATTGTGGAAGGCAGCAAGCTGGACGAAACGGCGAAAATCCGCGCGTTCACCAACTACCTGCCGGGCTTTAACATCCCGATGCTGCCGCGCGAACTGTCTGACGACCTCTGCTCGCTGCGCCCAAATGAGGTGCGCCCGGTTCTCGCCTGCCGCATGACCATTGCCGCAGATGGCACGATTGAAGACGATATCGAATTCTTTGCCGCCACCATCGAATCCAAAGCCAAGCTGGCCTATGACAATGTCTCCGACTGGCTGGAAAACACCGGCAGCTGGAAACCTGAATCCGATGCTATCGCGGCACAGATTCGTCTGCTGCACCGCATCTGCCTGAACCGCGGCGAGTGGCGTAAGACTCACGCCCTGGTCTTCAAAGATCGTCCGGATTATCGTTTTGTTCTCGGTGAAAAAGGCGAAGTGCTGGATATCGTGGCCGAGCCGCGACGCATTGCTAACCGCATCGTCGAAGAAGCGATGATTGCCGCCAACATCTGTGCCGCGCGCGTGCTGCGCGACAGGCTGGGCTTCGGTATTTACAACGTTCATACCGGATTCGATCCGGCCAATACCGAAGCGCTCGCGGCCCTCCTGAAGAATCACGATGTGCATGTTGATCCGGAAGAAGTGCTGACACTGCCGGGCTTCTGCAAGCTTCGCCGCGAGCTGGACGCTCAGCCGTCCGGTTTCCTGGATAGCCGTATTCGCCGCTTCCAGTCCTTCGCGGAAATCAGCACCGAGCCAGGCCCGCACTTTGGCCTCGGTCTGGAAGCCTACGCCACCTGGACCTCCCCGATCCGTAAGTATGGCGATATGGTTAACCACCGCCTGCTGAAAGCGATTATTAAGGGCGAAACCATTGCCCGTCCACAGGACGACACGACCCTACAGATGGCCGAGCGTCGCCGTCTGAACCGCATGGCGGAACGTGACGTTGGAGACTGGCTATACGCGCGCTTCCTGCAGGATAAAGCCGGTACCGATACCCGCTTCGCGGCAGAAATTATTGATATCAGCCGCGGGGGAATGCGCGTACGTCTGGTGGATAACGGTGCGGTCGCCTTTATCCCTGCCCCGTTCCTGCACGCCGTTCGTGACGAACTGGTCTGCAGTCAGGAAAGCGGCACCGTGCAAATTAAAGGCGAGACGGTTTACAAAGTCACTGACGTGATTGATGTAACTATCGCTGAAGTTCGCATGGAAACCCGCAGTATTATTGCGCGCCCTGTCGCCTGATAACCTGCTCAATTGTCGGTCATTTCCGTTCAGAAAGGCCGACAATTTTCTCCCTGTCTTTCCCCTCGCAAAAGCATCATTTTTCTTACTTTTTCCGCCCCAGCCCGCCCAAAACAGCCATAATTATCTACAGTTAAAGAGTGCTGCCCTTTTCGGGCACGTGAATTTTATACGCTCAGCATTTTTATATGCCTAATGCGTTTTATTATAAAAAAGCTCAGAAAAACAATACTTTCACTGCGGCTTTGCCGCTATTTTCAACGGAAAAGTCGACGACTAATGAATAATTTGTTCGCTAATGCGTCGCGGCGGGAGAAATCATGATCGACGAACTTGAGCAAAATTTGCTGTTTCGTTACATGGGTACTCACAGCCCGTGGTGGCGATTGTCGGCTGACAGCAACGCTCTGCACCTTGCCGCCAGCGAAAATGCTGACGTGACTCAGGAGATCGTACTGGATGATGAACAGGCCGCACAGATCCGTCAGCTAACGGTAATGACCACCAGCATTTCCCTGAACCTCTCTCTTTACGGCGAGCAAGTTCCCGTCCATCTTGTCGGACGCAAAATCACCCGAAACGAGTGGGCCGGAACGGCTTCCGCCTGGAACGATACGCCCTCCGTGGCACGCGATCTGGCTCAGGGACTCTCCTTTGCGGAACAGGTTGTTTCTGAAGCGAATTCCGTCATTGTCATTCTCGATCAAAACGGCAATATCCAGCGCTTTAACCGCCTGAGCGAAGAGTATACCGGTCTGAAAGAACATGAAGTCATTGGTCAAAACGTGTTTGAACTGTTCATGAGCCGCAGCGAAGCGGCAGCCTCGAAGCGCAACATTGCGGGTTTCTTTCGCAACGGCAGCTCCTACGAAGTCGAACGGTGGATTAAAACGCGAAAAGGGCAACGCTTGTTTCTGTTCAGAAATAAATTCGTTCACAGCGGCAGCGGTAAAAATGAAATTTTCCTTATCTGCTCCGGGACCGACATTACCGAAGAACGGCGGGCACAGGAGCGCCTGCGCGTGCTGGCCAATACCGATACCATCACCGGCCTGCCCAACCGCAATGCGATCCATGAGCTGATTTCAGACGCCATCAACAGCCGCGGCGATACGCAGGTTGGCGTGGTTTACCTCGACCTCGATAACTTCAAAAAGGTTAACGATGCCTACGGGCATATGTTCGGCGATCAGCTCCTGCAGGCGGTTGCACTTGCCCTTCTGAGTTGTCTGGATGAGGGGCAGGTTTTAGCGCGGCTCGGCGGCGATGAGTTTATCGTTATGGCCACCAATACCTCTCAGGGCTCGCTGGAAGCGATGGCGTCGCGTATTCTGACCCGCCTGCGCCAACCGTTCAGAATCGGTCTGATTGAGGTTTACACCGGTTGCTCCCTGGGGATCGCCCTCGCGCCGCAGCACGGGAACGATCGGGAAAGCGTGATTCGCAATGCCGACATCGCCATGTACACCGCCAAGGAGAATGGCCGTGGCAAATTCTGCGTCTTCTCCCCCGAGATGAACCAGCGCGTGTTTGAGTACCTGTGGCTGGACACCAACCTGCGTAAAGCGCTGGATAACGATCAGCTCCTGATCCACTACCAGCCGAAAATGACCTGGCGCGGCGAAGTCAGAAGCCTTGAAGCGCTGGTCCGCTGGCAGTCGCCCGAGCGCGGGCTGATCCCCCCTCTGGAATTTATCTCTTATGCCGAGGAGTCCGGTTTGATTGTGCCGCTGGGTCGCTGGGTGATGCTTGATGTGGTTCGCCAGGTGGCAAAATGGCGTGACAAGGGAATTAACCTGCGCGTGGCCGTGAACGTCTCTGCACGTCAGTTGGCCGACCAGACGATTTTCAGCGAGCTAAAGCAGGCGCTTAAGGATCTGCATTTTGAGTACTGCCCTATCGACGTTGAGTTAACCGAAAGCTGTCTTATCGAAAACGAAGAGCTGGCGCTCTCGGTGATCCAGCAATTCAGTCGGCTCGGGGCACAAATTCATCTGGACGATTTCGGTACCGGCTACTCTTCCCTTTCCCAGCTGGCGCGTTTTCCTATTGATGCCATTAAACTCGATCAGGCTTTTGTCAGAGATATTCACAAGCACTCTGTCTCCCAGTCTCTGGTACGCGCCATTGTCGCAGTGGCGCAGGCGCTAAACCTGCAGGTGATTGCCGAAGGGGTGGAGAACGCAAAAGAAGATGCCTTTCTGACCAAAAACGGCGTCAACGAACGGCAGGGTTTTCTTTTCGCTAAGCCGATGCCCGCTGCCGCATTCGAGCGCTGGCTAAAACGATATCAAGCGCGACAACAACGTTAACGTCATACAGAGGTTCACTTTCGTATAGGTAATTTCGTTATGGCGTTTTTTCCCTTCTCTTTTGAACCTATTTTCTGCATCATTGAAATTATTAACTTTTCGCTCCTGGGGAGAGATGATGTCTACTATTGATCCACAAGCTGTAGCACAACGTATTGATACCGTGCTGGATATCCTGGTGGCGGGTGATTATCACTCTGCAATCCGTAATCTCGAGATCCTGAAGTCTGAACTTCTCGCTCAGGATGGCGCTGACAATGCCCCCGAAAACCGACAGCCTAAAGCGCCGTGGGAAGTCTAAACCCACTGTCTCAGACCTCGTTTCGCTTTATTAATTGGATGCTATGAATTCCCGACAACAACTCATTTTGCAGATGGTCATCGATCAGGGGCGCGTAAGCGTCGTTGAGCTGGCTAAAACCACCGGCGTTTCAGAAGTGACCATCCGTCAGGATCTTAATCTGCTGGAAAAACAGAGCTACCTGCGCCGTGCGCATGGCTATGCCGTGCCGCTGGACAGCGACGACGTTGAGACGCGCATGATGAATAACTACGCGCTTAAACGAGAACTGGCAGAATTTGCCGCATCGCTGGTAAACCCTGGCGAGACGGTCTTTATTGAAAACGGCAGCAGCAACGCTCTTCTGGCACGTACGCTCGCCGAACAAAAAGACGTTACCATCATCACCGTCAGTAGCTATATCGCCCATTTGCTCAAAGAGACGCGCTGTGAGGTGATTTTGCTGGGCGGCATTTACCAGAAAAAAAGTGAGAGCATGGTAGGCCCGCTAACCCGGCAGTATGTCCAGCAGGTTCATTTCAGTAAGGCGTTTATCGGTATTGACGGCTGGCAGCCGGAGACAGGCTTCACCGGCCGGGATATGATGCGATCTGACGTTGTGAATGCCGTTCTGGAAAAAGAGTGTGAAGCCATTGTGCTGACCGACAGCTCTAAATTTGGCGCCGTCCATCCTTACACCATGGGTCCAGCCTCACGCTTTAGCCGCGTAATTACCGATGAAAGGTTAAGCGACGAACATCGTAATAAACTGGAAGATGACGGTCTCATTGTCGATATTATTAAAACGCCCGCCTGAGTCCATTTGCGCCCGTATTCCGGGCGCATATGCCCCTTCGTCTGAGAGGATTCCTATCCATCCTTTAAGAGTTTTTACCTGTTTAACCTGCCGTAAAGTCGTAAAATTAATGTTAGCGATATAACAGGAAGTGACTATCACCTGCGTGATTACGTAACGCCTGCGCGACCAGCTTTCACGGAAAAAAGAATTGAGTATTCATTTTGACTATACTTAATGTGTACATCTTTCCGTGAATCGATAATTCAGGAGAAAGTATTATGACCTTAACCAGCAAAAAATTAGCCGCCGCTGTTCTGGCAATCACTGTAGCAATGTCCCTGAGCGCGTGCTCTAACTGGTCTAAACGTGACCGTAACACCGCAATTGGCGCCGGTGCTGGTGCGCTCGGTGGTGCAGTATTAACGGATGGTAGTACGCTGGGTACATTAGGCGGCGCTGCTGTCGGTGGTATTATCGGTCACCAGGTTGGCAAATAATTATTCTATCAGCCTTCCCGTTAAGGCGATTTAGCATCGCATTTCAGGTCTGACTAACGCACGTATATAACACGAGCCACGGCATTTGCCGTGGCTTATTTATTTTAGCCGCCTGCCAGTTTAACTTTCATGCCTTTGGCTTCAAGGAGCGATTTAATTAAATCGCGTTTATCACCCTGAATTTCGATAATGCCGTCCTTCACGGCGCCGCCGCAGCCACATTTTTTCTTCAACTCTGCTGCCAGCTTGTTCAGCTCCGCATCATCCAGATCAATCCCGGAGATCAGGCAGACCCCCTTTCCTTTTCGCCCGCTGGTCTGACGCTGGATACGAACAATACCGTCACCTTTCGGACGTTCTGCTTTCGTTTTCGGTTCGTCTATGCGCCCGCTTTCCGTCGAGTAGACCAGCCGACTGTTGGAATCAGTCATTGCGCCCCCTTTTTCAGTGATGCGTTGATAGCCTTAAGCGTCTCTGCCGGGTTCGCAGACTGCGTCACCGGCCGGCCGATAACCATGTAGTCAACGCCTGCTGCCAGCGCCTGCTCAGGCGTCATAATGCGTCGCTGATCGCCCACGTCGCTGCCAGCAGGACGAATGCCTGGCGTGACCAGTTTAAAATCTTTGCCCAACTCTGACTTAAAGCGTACCGCTTCCTGCGCGGAGCAAACGACGCCATCGAGACCACAGCTCTGCGTCAGACGCGCGAGACGCTCAGCGTGCCCGGCAGGTGACAACGTCACGCCAAGGTCGCGCAAGTCGCTGTCGTCCATGCTGGTCAGCACGGTAACCGCAATCAGTAATGGCGCATCGTTGCCGAACGGCAGGAGTGATTCGCGAGCGGCTGTCATCATTCTCGCCCCGCCCGACGCGTGGACGTTGACCATCCATACACCCAATTCCGCAGCGGCGGCAACCGCGTGCGCCGTGGTGTTCGGGATATCATGGAATTTGAGATCGAGGAAGACATCGAAACCACGCTGCTGCAGATCGCGGACGATTTGCGGTCCAAACAGCGTGAACATCTCTTTACCAACTTTCAGACGACAATCGCGAGGATCGATACCGTCGACAAAGGCCAGCGCTGCGTCACGCTTATTGTAATCAAGCGCAACAACAACAGGAGAATCCGTAATAACGCGGGAAGTGGAGGAAGTAACAGACGTCATGACCAGCCCTTTTCGTCTATGGGCGCGCAGCGGCGCGGAACAGATAAACGGCCTGCATTCTACCTGCCGTCGCCGCAAATTGACAGAATCCATTTATGCCCCTGCCAGGCCAGCAAGCCGCACGGTGTTGAGAAAGCGGTAAAAGCCATCAGTATGTTGTAACTAAAATGAAGGCTTTTAAAAAATTACTGCCCATCCAGGCCGCGAATTGGCTTGATAGTGGACCAGGCCCGGCAGGATGGGCAGTGCCAGTAGAGCGTATACGCGGTAAAACCACACTTCTGACAACGGTAGCGCGGTTTGCTGCGCACCTGCTCGCCAACCATGTCGCGCAGCACCATCAGGCTCTCTTTCGCGCGCCCTTCTTCCGCATCGTTCAGATGGTAGTCCATCAGCTTGTGGAATACGCGCATCGTGGGATGACGTTGCAACTGACGGGTAATATAAACCTGTGCGGTGTCGCTCCCCTCATACTGCTCAACCACGTCAGAGAGCATCAGCTCAGCGGTCGCGCCGGTATTCTCTTCCACGCAACGGCGCAGAAATGCCACCCACTCTTCCTGCTTGTCCAGCTGTTGATAGCAGGTTTGCAGCATTTCAAGCGTTTCGCTGACCAGCTCTTTGTCCTGGTCAATCACCCGCATCAGGCTTTCAACGGCTTTAGCGTAGTCGCCGCTGGCCATAAAAACGCGCCCCATCATGATAGAGATACGCGCGCTATTGCGGTCCGCGGCGGCGCCTTTCTTGAGTAACGCCATGGCTTTGTCCATGTCGTCGTTGCCCATCTGCTGAAGGGCAAGCTCGCAGTAGAAATGCGCAATTTCAACGCGCTGCTTGTCTTTGCCCAGCTTCACCAGACGCTCGGCCGTATCAATGGCTTTCTGCCAGTCGCTGGTGGCCTGGTAAATCTGCAGTAACTGCTGCAACGCGCCGATACGGAAATCCGTTTCATCCACCAGCTGTGTGAACATATCTTCAGCGCGATCGTACAGCCCCGCGGCCATATAATCTCGGCCCAGCTGTTGTACCGCCAGGAGACGTTGTTCGTAGGTCAGGGAGGCGCTTTCCATCAGGGTCTGGTGGATACGGATAGCGCGGTCAACCTCGCCGCGCGAGCGGAACAGGTTACCGAGAGTGAGGTGGGCTTCGACGGTCCCCGTATCCTCTTTCAGCATATCGAGGAACAGGTCTACCGCTTTGTCCTGCTGATTGCTCAGGAGGAAGTTCACCCCCGCAACGTAGTCGCGAGAGAGTCGGTTAGCCTCATCCTGTTTCGTTTGTTGCGCACTTCTGCGGCCCATATACCAGCCATAGGCTGCGGCTACAGGCAAAAGCAGAAACAACAACTCCAGCATAGTCGATTATTCCTTCACGACCGGCACACCTGAACTTTCCGGCATGTCGGACGCAGGCGCAATGTGCTGTTCAAGTCGTTTAATTTTACGTTCAGCGCGCGCAAGAGAAACACGAACTTTCAACCAGAAAAGACCGCAAACCAGCCAGCCGATGGCAAAGCCTGCAGCAAATAAGACCGCCAGCAGGCTGGAGACCCGATACTCACCCTGCGCCAGCAGATAGTTAAACGTCACCTGTTGATCGTTTTGTGCACCCAATGTGACTGAAATGACAAAAATCGCCAATACCAGTAAGAAAATGAGTAAATATTTCACATTACTTCCCGTTATGTGGTTCAAGCGAATAAAGTGTGTTCAACTCACCGCAATCAGCCTTATAAACTACCATTTTAGCGACGGGCGCGAAACGGAAAAAGTAACGCGCACGTCATGGATTTATGGGCAAAATGCACAATATCAACCGTCAGGCGTCGCTTTGCTCCCTTTCGGCGATCTCTTCTTTCTCTTCAGGCGGTGGCGTGAGCGGGCCGCAGAACCGTTCTGCAAGCCAGGTTGCCAGCGTCACCAGCATCCAGGAGATCAGCGTAGCGACCACCAGATCCCGCGGCCAGTGCATTCCCAGCAGCAAGCGGCTGCCCATCACCCCTGTCGCCCAAACCAGTAAAATCGCGATGGTCATGGTGCGACGTCGAGGCCAAAGCAGCCCAACGCCCAGCAACGCCCAACTGGCTGCAAACATCGTATGGCCGGAAGGAAACGCGAATCCCGTCTCTTTTTGCCAGTGCTTACGCAGGAACTTTGGAATATCTTCCTGTTCTGAAAGCTGTTCTTTCACCAGCGCGCCGCGATCTTTACGCTTTAAATTGTAGAACTCATCCACCGGAACATGGTGCGCTTTTTCCAGCCAGACGACAAAAGGTCTGGGCTCCTGAACATGATCCTTCACCCAGGACTTCACGCCCTGTCCAATAACGATCGCGCCACCGAGGATAGCAAAGAGCATCAACGCCGCGCGCAGTCGAAAGCGCAGGCACCACAAGAACCAGCCGCAGAGGATAACGTGGGTAATAATTCCCCATGGCTGCGTGACCGTCTCCGTTACCCAGTATAACGTTTTCAGCCAGGTGGCATTCTGCCCCGGCTGCCACATCCAGCCGGAGACCCACACGGCCAAAGGCATAATCAGTAAAATGGCCGCGCCTGCTGCCGTACGTCTGGCGATTGAAAGCATGTCTTCTCCTTTTTCGCTAAGCCTCACAATCATAACTGAAATTCATTCGATGGGTGGATATGTCGGATCGTGCGTTTAACGTTCATATAGCATGGCGCCCATTAGGCGAACGTGCTGAGCTTGTGGCAAAATGGACAAATACAGAAAGCAAAACAGGCGCAAGGCACGAAACGTGTCAGCCTACTCTGGAGAATCACATGCAGCTTAAACGTGTGGCAGAAGCCAAACTGCCAACCCCATGGGGCGATTTCCTGATGGTGGGGTTTGAAGAACTGGCAACCGGACAGGATCATGTCGCGCTGGTCTACGGCGACATTTCAGGGCAGACGCCGGTGCTGTCCCGCGTCCATTCGGAGTGTCTGACCGGCGACGCGTTGTTCAGCCTGCGCTGTGATTGCGGTTTCCAGCTCGAAGCTGCCCTTACCCATATTGCCGAAGAAGGCCGCGGCGTGCTGCTCTATCACCGTCAGGAAGGTCGTAACATTGGTCTGCTGAATAAAATCCGCGCTTACGCGCTGCAGGACCAGGGCTACGATACGGTGGAAGCCAACCACCAGCTCGGTTTTGCCGCCGATGAACGTGATTTCACCCTCTGCGCCGATATGTTCAAGCTGCTGGGCGTGGACGAGGTTCGCCTGCTGACCAATAATCCCAAAAAGGTGGAAATCCTCACCGAAGCCGGGATCAACATCGTCGAGCGTGTACCGCTGATTGTCGGCCGCAACCCGAAAAATGCCCACTATCTTGATACCAAGGCGGCCAAAATGGGCCATCTTCTGAAAGAGTGAAAGTAAAAAGCCCGGCACAGATGCCGGGCTTTTTTTATCAATCCAGCATTTTACGAATCACATAATGTAAAATGCCGTCGTTCTGGTAGTAGGTCAGTTCGGTTGCCGTATCAATACGACACCGGCATTCCAGTACCTCGCTTTTCCCGTCTGCTCGCGTAAGCTTCACCGGCACCGTTTTGCCCGGCTGCAGGTTTTGCAGGCCGCTAATATCAATCTGCTCTTCCCCCGTCAGGCCCAGCGTTTTGCGCGTGACGCCCTGCGGGAACTCAAGCGGCAGGATCCCCATGCCAATCAGGTTCGAGCGGTGAATACGTTCAAACGACTCGGCGATGACCACGCGAACGCCAAGCAGTCGCGGACCTTTCGCCGCCCAGTCACGACTGGAGCCGGAACCGTACTCTTTCCCGGCGATCACCGCCAGCGGCGTACCTTCCTGCTGATATTTGACGGCTGCGTCATAAATCGACACGACTTCCGTCCCCGGAAGATGGCGCGTCATCCCCCCTTCCACGCCCGGAACCATTTCGTTACGAATGCGGATGTTGGCAAACGTCCCGCGCATCATCACTTCATGGTTACCGCGGCGCGATCCGTAGGAGTTAAAATCGCGGCGCTCCACGCCCCGGCTTTGCAGATAACGCCCCGCCGGGCTGTCGGCTTTGATGCTCCCCGCCGGAGAGATATGGTCAGTGGTGACGGAATCCCCCAGCATCGCCAGTATGCGCGCCCCGTGAATATCCTGAAGCGGTGCAGGCTCGGCCAGCATTTCATCAAAGAATGGCGACAGGCGGATATAGGTGGAATCGTCCTGCCAGTCATAGGTGTCCGAGCCCACAACGTTGATGGCTTTCCATTCCGGCGTGCCTTCAAACACTTCCGCATACTCTTTGCGGAACATCTCGGTGGAGACCTTTTCAACGGCCATCGCAATTTCACGTGAGGACGGCCAGATATCTTTCAGATAGACCGGCTCATTCTTGCGGTCGTGACCAATAGGATCGGTAGCCAGGTTGATATTCATGTTCCCGGCGAGCGCGTAGGCCACCACCAGCGGCGGCGAAGCGAGCCAGTTGGTTTTCACCAGCGGATGAATACGTCCTTCAAAGTTACGGTTACCGGAAAGGACTGCGCCAACCGTCAGATCGCCCTGCTTGATTGCCGTTTCAATAGGTTCAGGCAGCGGGCCGGAGTTACCGATGCAGGTGGTACAGCCATAGCCCACGAGGTTAAAGCCCAGCTCATCAAGATACGGCGTTAGCCTGGCCTGCGCCAGGTAATCCGAGACCACTTTGGAGCCCGGTGCCAGGGAGGCTTTGACCCAGGGCTGTGGTTTCAGCCCCAGCTCAACCGCTTTTTTAGCCAGCAGGCCGGCCGCCATTAATACGCTGGGGTTTGAGGTGTTGGTGCAGGAGGTAATGGCGGCTATGACAACCGCGCCGTCCGGGAGCTGATACTGATGTCCGTTCAGAACATAGTCGATTGGGCGATGGTCCTTCTTCGCCACGTTAACTTCCAGCTCATTGCTTGCGGCAAACGCTTTTGGCACGTCGCTTAACGCTACGCGATCCTGCGGACGTTTCGGACCGGCGAGGCTCGCCTCAACGCTTCCCATGTCAAGCGCAAGCGTGCTGGTAAATACCGGCTCATCCCCCGGATTGCGCCACATGCCCTGCGCTTTGGTGTACGCCTCCACCAGCGCCACCTGCTCTTCGCTGCGTCCGCTCAGGCGCATGTACTCCAGCGTGACGTCATCAATGGGGAAAAATCCGCAGGTTGCGCCATATTCTGGCGCCATGTTGGCGATGGTCGCGCGGTCAGCCAGCGGCAGCGAATCCAGCCCGTCACCGTAAAATTCAACAAATTTTCCCACCACACCATGCTTACGCAGCATCTGGGTAACGGTGAGCACCAGATCGGTGGCGGTAATGCCTTCAGACAGCTTCCCGGTGAGCTTAAAGCCCACAACATCAGGGATAAGCATGGAGACCGGCTGACCGAGCATGGCGGCTTCCGCTTCGATACCGCCGACACCCCAGCCCAGCACGCCGAGGCCGTTAATCATGGTGGTGTGGGAATCTGTACCCACCAGCGTGTCCGGATAAGCCACCCACTCTTTGTCCTGCAATTCACTCCAGACGGCTTTACCGAGATATTCAAGGTTAACCTGGTGACAAATACCGGTGCCGGGTGGAACCACGCTAAAGCGGCTGAACGCCTGCTGACCCCACTTCAGGAAGACGTAACGCTCGTGATTTCGCTCCATCTCGAGACGCACGTTCTCGCCAAAGGCATCGTCATCACCGAAGTGGTCAACGGTTACGGAGTGGTCAATTACGAGGTCGACGGGTGAAAGCGGGTTCACTTTAGCCGTATCGCCGCCGAGGCGTTTAACCGCCTCACGCATGGCGGCGAGATCCACCACGGCAGGAACGCCGGTGAAGTCCTGCATCAGGACCCTTGCCGGGCGGTAGGCAATTTCTCTGTCGGCATGGGCATTCTTAAGCCACCCTGCCAGCGCCTGAATATCGTCGAGGGTAACGGAGTCACCGTCCTGCCAGCGCAATAGATTTTCCAGCAAAACTTTCAAGGACTTGGGTAAACGCGAAATGTCCCCAAGCGTTCTGGCAGCTAGCGGCAGGCTATAGTAGTGCCAGGTTTTATTTTCTGCCTGTAACGTGTCCTTACTGGCTTCGCGTAGGGTTAACGACATAAGCTCCTCCTTAATTACAGAGATGTCCTGACAATCATCAGGGCCGTAATTAAAGATAACACAAAGATGTCGTAACGTTTTGATAACAACCCAAATTGATAAATTTAGGAATGGTCCAGAGGAGGGTAAAACAAAAAACCCCGCCGCAGCGAGGTTTTATGATTTAGTGGACGGCCAGCCAGATGAGCTGACTCCAGAACAGAATCGACAGGGTAAAAACGCCGATCCATGACCAGTATTTTTGAGACATCATGTTATTCATCATAGGGACACCAGGCATTATTTATTAAACATTCCGAGGCAGGTCCTCGTGCTATATTGCTGATGTGTATTTATTAAAGAGTACAAAGGCGCATAGTCATTATTCAGACTAACTGCATCATTACGCAATAAACTAAATTATTGTTTTTTGGGTTCGTCTTCCGCGAACACATCAATAAAAGCCTGCTGCTGCGGCGTCAGTTTCCAGGATGCTGGCACTGCTGTTGCAGGCGCTTTGCGTCCCTTGTGAACAGTGTCATGATGCTGACACATCCGCTTTGCCGTTTCTGTACGTACCGTCACTGCCATATTCAACCCCAATATTTCCAGGCCAGGAGAGCAACCATCACCCAGAACAGGGCGGAAACGAGAAAGACCGCCAGCCAGGCTTTACGCTTGAGCGCAGGATCCCTTTGCGGTTCTTCACTTCCTGAAGGCATTGCTAACCTCATACAATCGATATCGCTTATCATTTAGGACCAAACAATTGGTACAATTAATCATCTGTTGAGATAAATCCTAAAGAAACTTTAGCCGAAAAGCCAGTGAATTTACGCATCAAGAGGCATGAAATATTCAATC
>NZ_JADBQO010000020.1:100275-101136 GCF_014895875.1 Enterobacter cloacae complex sp. P12RS | reverse complement strand
TTGCTCGTATTTGTGTATAAGAGACAGACATATATGAGTTCTTGAAAGTAGGGAAACCATCTGATTTTTTTAAAAGTCGGTTAAGGTAAAAGTCAGGTATTACGATCTCTTTTTTTCCTTCGTTGATTTGCTGTGTTAACATCGCCATGCGTATTGCATCTTGCTTTGACGCTCTTATATTAGAATAGGAAATCAGGCCGTAAGAGGGTACAAAGTAAGTCATAGCGAACACAATGACAATACTAAATATCGAGTTTTTATATATTTTTTCATTTGAAAAATTAGCAGAGTAAATTAAAAAAGAAAGGGTTATTAAAAACATAAATAAGGCACCAATACCAGATCTTTCAGGCATGTATGGTGAAGCAACAAATGCAAGGTCACACAACATCCCACCAATGAAAAATGCTAGTGCACAAATTAATGAACCCCTTGATTCTATTTTGAGTAGTCCAAATGAAAGTGCAATGAAAATGATGATTAGAAATATTGGCCATAAGCTATCCAGCGCTGCAGGAAGTCTTTCAAATAAATGTAGATCAAGTTTTTCTATTAATGTTAATGAGTGCCAATCTTTAAAATAAGACGATCTGATGGCAGAGCCTGGACTGAATAAAAGCACCGCAGAACCCAAGATAATCCCAATCAAATAGGGTGCCGACAGTTTAAAGCGGTTAAAACAAATAGAATATAAAACTGTCAGTATCGTTGCGACAATGCACGTGTTTTCGTTTGAACAACCTGCCAAAAAACCAACTAATATCCCCCCAGAATAACTAAGTAATGTATGTGGTTTTCTTTGTCGAGCGAGAATAACGAAAAATAAAGATATGTAAAATATAGGCCATAGATAGTTCGA
The DNA here is from genome assembly GCF_014895875.1 of Enterobacter cloacae complex sp. P12RS. Taxonomy (NCBI): domain Bacteria; kingdom Pseudomonadati; phylum Pseudomonadota; class Gammaproteobacteria; order Enterobacterales; family Enterobacteriaceae; genus Enterobacter; species Enterobacter cloacae complex sp. P12RS. The sequence continues at coordinate 100,277 of NZ_JADBQO010000020.1, read as the reverse complement.
TG
>NZ_JADBQO010000020.1:0-100214 GCF_014895875.1 Enterobacter cloacae complex sp. P12RS | reverse complement strand
CAACAAACCAGAAGAAAGTTTCACCAAGCGCTGGATTTGATATCCAAAGAGCTAAAAAGATAATTACTATCGAAATAGCGCTAGGTTTTGGCTTGCCATCAAATAACGCAGATGGTATCGCTGCAATAAGATAAACGCTGGCAACTAGCGCAGCAGCTGTCAAAGACTGATAGATATCATGATTGACATATTTGAGCATATATGAGCTAAATATGTTAGTAATTAGCCTTCCACTCCAGACTAAATAATGACCGATTTGCTCTTGAAGGCTGGCATGAAAATAATAATAATAATCATCTGACAATACTGGTGTGTGTAAATATGGCACCAACATAAGTAAAAAAATAATAATTAGAACTAACAGATTATTTTTGGAAATCATTTTTCTTTATTCCGTTTTAAACAATAGCGTGGTCTTTTTTTGGTTTCGATATAGATGCGCCCTATATATTCACCTAAAACACCAATGCCGATTAATTGAACGCCGCCGATAAACAGGATGGATACCAATAGGGATGTGTACCCTTTTATCGGATTGCCTATAATTAATGTTTGCAAAGTCATCCATGCGCCGTATAAGAATGAAATAGATGCAATTATGAAGCCTATATACATCCAAACCCTTAACGGGAAGGTAGAGAAACTTGTTATTCCCTCAAGTGCAAGATTCCACAGTTTCCAGCCGTTAAATTTAGTGCTGCCGGCAACGCGCTCAGCGCGTGCATACTCCACGACATCAGTACGCCCGCCAACCCAACTCAGCACGCCCTTCATGAACAAGTTGCGCTCTGGCATGAGCTGAATATTTTCCACGACCTCGCGGGACATCAGGCGGAAGTCTCCAACATTTTCTTCGATTTGCGGATTGCTGATTTTGTTATGTAGCTTATAAAACCACTCGGCGGTCTTGCGCTTCAGACGGCCATCTGTAGAGCGATCGGAGCGTTTGGCAAGCACCATATCTGCTCCGGCCTGCCACTTCTCTATCAGGTGTGGAATGACTTCAATAGGGTCCTGCAGGTCAACATCAATCGGAATAATAGCTTCTCCGCTAGCGTGATCCAGACCTGCGAACAGCGCAGGTTCTTTACCAAAGTTGCGAGTGAAGGACAGCGGAACTACAAGCGGATCGGCAAGGGCAAGTGCGTTAATAATTGATTCTGTACTATCTTTGCTGCCGTCATTAATGAACACTATCTCGACTTCATGTTGCTTAAGCTCTTCAAACTCCCGCACGGCTTTGTAGAAAATCGGAATTGCATCCTCTTCATTAAAAACTGGAACAACCAGTGAAATTTTCATTTAGCATCCCTGAATACAACGAACTTTGAATATACAAACCCGCACACCAAACTGATGGCGGAGAACACGATTAATGTGATGACAGGAGCTATGCCTGATTTGTCTGCACACCAGCCAAAAGCGGCACTCAATGTGCCCATAAAACCTACGTAAAGCATGTAGCGGATGGTTGTTGTGGAAGATTTAAAAGTGAATTTTGCATTGGCGAAGAAGCTGAACGACACAGCGACAACGAATCCGGCAAAGTTGCCAAGCGCCTGTCCTGTGTGGAATGCGTATATGCATACAGCAAAGACGACCCAATGAATTAGCGTGTTTATTACACCTATTGATGTGTATCTGGCGAATAACTTGAACATTTGAGAAATCAGTAAATTCAGAAAAGTCCGAATTGTAGCATCTGGCATTCACTTGATCGACCCTCATGTTTAACCACGCAGCATATTTATACAGTTGATTTTACAAATGATCATGCCACGCACTGCAGACATACACACCGTCTTCGTTGCGGCAGTACAGCTCACCGCTCATCTGCTTTCGTGGTCGTGAGCTGCGCCCAACCAGTCCAGCTCATTCCAATGGACAGCACGCACTCGACGATCATGAAGGTCGACCAGGCCTTTGTTGATTATGAAAAATGTTCGCTCATAACATTTATATACCGGTCTAAGACCTGTCGAACTTCGCTGGCAGCCTCTGCGCTTTAATGCCACAATATTTTTTTCTTCGAATGCAGGAAAGATGATGAAAAAAATAGCAATTGCTGGCGCGCTGCTGGCACTGACCGGGTGCGTTCAGGTCGATAACTATAATGACGTGATCAAGCATCCCGTCCCCGCGAACCTGGCGGGATACTGGCAGTCGAAAGGGCCTCAGAGCAGTCTGGTCAGCCCTGAAGCAATTGCCACGCTGGTGGTGACGGAAGAGGGTGATACGCTGGACTGCCGCCAGTGGCAGCGCGTGATTGCCGTACCGGGTAAGGTCATGCTGCGCTCAGACAGCTATTACAACGTGACCCGTAAGCTGGATATCTATCCGCTGGATCGCGACGGCGCTACGCTTGAGTATGACGGGATGGAGCTGCAAAAGGTTGCCCGCCCGACGGTGGAGTGTGCTGACTACCTGAGCAAAAACCCGCTGGAGAGTAAACTACCGTAGCCGTTTTTGTGCCGGGTAAGCGTCAGCGCCACCCGGCATTGTTTCTACAACGCATCCTCAATAACCCACACGCTGACGCTTCCCCCTTTACAGGTAAAGGTACCTTCGCCATCCGCCGCGGTGGTGACCGTTTCTTCACGATTGCCGAGGAAATCACGCCACGTTTTGTTGCCGTAGTTTTCCCCCAGGCAAATCACCTTCTCGCCGTCATCGCCGTTCGACATCACCACCACGCAGCCGGGATCGTCCTCGGTGCCGCTGCGGCTGAAGGCGATGCAGTTTGGATGGTCAAAAAACAGCGTCTGCACGCCGTGGGCAAAGCGCTGGCGGGCGAGGATCAGCTCGTGAAGCTGCTCAATCACCGGCATATCAATATGGTACGTTTCACCGTCCCCTCCCGTATCGTCATAGCTTGCGCCGAACAGATCCGGATAGAAGACGCTCGGCACGCCGTTTTCCCGCAGCAGGATCAGCGCGTACGCCAGCGGTTTAAACCAGGCCTCGACCGGGGCTTCCAGCGCCTGCAGAGGCTGCGTGTCATGGTTCGCGACGAGGGTCACCGCATGGAACGGGTCGGCCTCCACCAGCGTGCCGGTAAAGATCTGGCTCATGTCGTAATCTCGTCCCTGGCGCGACGCTTCGTGGAATTTCATCTGCAGGGGGGCATCAAACAGCATGGTTTTACCGTCGACCTGGTCAATATAGGCCTGAAGTTTATCCACCTCGTGAGACCAGTATTCCGCCACGATAAACAACGGCTGTTCGGCCACTTCCTGAACGTGCTCAATCCACTCTTTGTAAAACCAGGCGGGAATATGCTTGACGGCGTCCAGACGAAAACCGTCGCAGCGCGTCTGTTCCATGACCCAGCGGGCCCAGTATTTGATCTCCTCGGTGACGGCGTGATTACGAAAGTCGATGTTTTCGCCCATCAGGTAATCGAAGTTACCCATCTCATCATCGACCTGGTCATTCCAGCCTTCGCCGGTGTAGTCGTTGACGATTTTAAAGATCCCGTCTTCATCCGGGTTTTCAATATGGTCGACGCCGCTAAAGCATTTGTAATCCCAGATAAACTGCGAGTATTGCCCGGCGCGGGCGGGGAAGGTGTAGCGAGTCCAGGCCTCACACTCGATGATTTCATCATCAATTTGTGTACGGTCCTGTTCGTTCACGCGCTGCACGCGGACAGGCTCTTTCTCATCAGCCCCCATTTTGTGATTCACCACCACGTCCAGCAGGACGGCAATCTCGTTGCTTTTGAGGGCGTCAATGGCTTCCAGCAGCTGCGCTTTGTCACCGTATTTCGTGGCGATACTGCCTTTCTGGTCAAACTCGCCGAGGTCAAACAGATCGTAAGAGTCATAGCCAACCGAATACCCGCCGGAAGCCCCTTTATACGCGGGCGGCAGCCAGATCATGTTGATGCCGATTTCATTAAGATTGGGGGCTAACGCCGTGACTTCTCGCCACAATTCACCGCCAGCGGGGTAATACCAGTGAAAGCATTGTAACAGGGTGGGGTTTTTCATCGTCCGTGCTCCAGAAGCCATATGGCAGACTTCTGGAGTATGGATGAAGAAATCATAATTGTGTGTCGCGGGTAACACTTTCTGGATAAAGAATATTCCCTGACAGCTTTCCATAGGTAGAGGTGATGGATTGCTGTTTGCCGGTCTGATCGATGAGATTACGCAGTTCGTCCATCCGCACTTTCAGCAGCGCCTTTAACGTATTCTCATTGTCGAGGATCATCTCCAGCAGCGCACGCGCTTGCTCAACCTGAGCCGGGGGGCATGACATGATGGGCGTTTGCGAAATCCTTTCCACCAGTTGAACGTAATGCATTTCCTGCTCAATAAGCGCATCCCATTGACCAGAATGTGCGAGATTTAGCATAGCAATGCTCTGAGCATGTAACGCCTGCCAGTGGCTAAGCGCTGCGCTGGGATTATTCATCAAAATTATCCTGAAATAGAGGACGCATTGGGGCCGATTTGCTTCCACGCATCCGCAATGTTGTTTAATAAACCCTCGACTTCAACAATTGCGTCTACGTCATTACTGACGTTCGCCAGTAATAAACGTCGAACCATATATTCGTACAAGGAGGCAAGATTACTGGACAGCTCGCTCTCAACCTCCATGTTCAGTCCTGCTTTTAAACCGTTGTCGATGATGTTAATGGCTTTCGATAACGCTTCGCCTTTTTCACGAATTTGTCCGGCTTCCATGAACAAACGCGCGCGGACGAGGGCGCTATGCGCCCCGTCGAACAACATGACAATCAGCTGGTGTGGACTGGCATTCATAACTGCGCTTTCTACTCCTATCTGCTGATAGGATTGAACACCAGAGGTCTTATACATATCCACTCCTGAAGGCTACGACTATTTTTGTGAGAACTGTTGGGTCAGATAGTTGGCCGTACTGGTCATTTTGGTGACTAATACGTCCAGGCTGGTGAACTGCGCTTTGTAACGCGCCATGGTGGCATCAATAGAGGCTTCCATAGAGTCGTAACGTTCGCCCAGGGTTTTCAGCGTTTTGTTGATACCGTCTTTCGCGTTCTGGATCACGCCCGCGCTGCCGGTGCTGGTGCTGAGCATGGTGGTCAGCGTGTTGTTCATCTGGGTCGCCAGACCGGTTTTCTTTCCGTCACCGATAAAGTACTGCTGTACGGCGGTCGGGTTGTCGGTCAGCGCTTTTTTCAGCTTATCGGAATCCACTTTAAGGTTACCGACCGTACCGTCTGCACCTTTCACCGGATCCTGGGTAATCCCCAACTGAGCCATGATCTGAACGGAGCCAGCCTGAACTTCGGTCAGCAGACCGCGCAGCTGAGACTGGATCCCGCGCACGTTTGCATCACCCACCAGCGCGCCGTTGCTGGTGGACTGGCTGCCAGAACCTGCGTCGACCGGCACATATTTGGTGAGGCTGTTAATGGTGGACTGCAGCGAGTTATACGCGGTTACCCAGTCCGTTACGGCTTTTTGGTTTGCATCCGTGGCGCGCGTCACTTCCAGCATTTCATCCGCTTTACTTTCTGCCTTCACGGTGAAGGTCATCCCCGGCAGCGCATCGGAAATGGTGTTCGATTGACGCTCAATCTTGATGTCGTTCACAACGACAATCGCGTTCTGGGCCGCGGTATTTACCGCCAGCGCGCCGGTTTTGGCGGTTGAGTCGTAGCCGATTACGCTTTGCAGCTTGTCGTCCCCGGTGACGCTGATGGTCATCTCGCCATCCGTACCGGTGGTTTTCGAGGAGAGCATCAGGCGGTAATCGCCGTCTTTCGCCTTGATTACGCTGGCGGTGACGTTGCCGTTCGCTTTATTAATCGCGCTCGCGATCCCGGCAAGCGACGTATCGCCATCGGCCAGGTTCACCTCTAAAGGCGTTTTTGTCCCCGGCTGGGTAATCGTAATTTTACGCGTCGTGCCGGTTGTATCGCCCAGCAGCTCCGTGTTGGTGGCATACGAACCCGTCGTGAGCGCCTGTGCTTTTGCCACCTGGTTGACATTAACCACATAAGAGCCGACGGATGCGTCTGCGGTCGTGGTTGCCGTAAAGGCCGTGTTGGTGCTGCTTACGGCGGTTGAGTTCCATGTGGTCGCTTTACCCAGCGCAGCGGTCGCAGTCTGCAGCGAGGTCATGGCACTCTGCAGCTTGCCGTACGCGCTTAACTGTGCGTTATACGTTGATTGCTGGGTAGTAATCGTCGTCAGCTTGGTTCGTTCTGCTGCATCCAACTGATTATATAATTCCCCGAGTCCTGCAGAACCTATCCCGAGGTTACTGATAGTAGCCATGCATATTTTCCTTAAATACGAAAGTAGTTCAGGACTCTTATCGGCCTCGAATAGAAAAAGTTTACGATGGTGAGAAAAAAATAATCCAAAGAATAGGCATGTCCTGGCGCGTTAAATGAAACGATTGCACTTTGGGACGATTTTTAGTTCGTCAATAACACAGATAAGTGTGTGCCTTTTTTGGCATATTCCGCGTAATAAAAAGCCGTAAATAATAACCTTATGATGAACCTTAATTGATTTTTTAAAAATAAAACCATTAATAATCATTGAGTTATAATTTTTTCGAAATTGATTCTAAAGTCTTTTCGGGACCCGTCGATAACCTTGTTGACGGTGAGAGACGCTGTGAGTGTTAGGCACCGGACCTAAAACCCAATTTTTGAAGGAAAGAAAATTATGGCAGTTATCAATACTAACCTGTTGTCCCTGACTACTCAGAACAACCTGAACAAATCTCAGTCTTCTCTGGGCACTGCTATTGAGCGTCTGTCTTCAGGTCTGCGTATCAACAGCGCGAAAGATGATGCCGCTGGCCAAGCGATTGCAAACCGCATGACCGCTCAGATCAAAGGCATGACTCAGGCAGCACGTAACGCCAACGACGGTATCTCCATGGCGCAGACTGCTGAAGGTTCCCTGAACGAAATCAACAACAACCTGCAGCGCGTTCGTGAACTGGCTGTTCAGGCAAGCAACGGCACCAACAGCACGTCTGACCTGGCTTCTCTGCAGGATGAAGTTACCGCTCGTCTGGCTGAAATCAACCGTGTTGCCAGCAAAACTGACTTCAACGGCATCAAACTGCTGGACGGTTCTGCAGGTACTGCTGGCGTGGTTAAAATTCAGGTTGGCGTGAACGACGGCGACACCATCGATCTGGACCTGAGCGGTGCTAAAGCTGACACCACGACTCTGGGCGTGAACGCTATCGACCTGAAAGCAATGACTGCGACCGATCTGGACACCATTGACAAAGCTATCGCTAAAGTTGATACCGCTCGTTCCGGTCTGGGTGCTGTGCAGAACCGCTTCACTTCTGCAATCAACAACCTGAACAACACCTCTAACAACCTGTCTGCTGCTCAGTCCCGTATCCAGGACGCTGACTACGCAACTGAAGTTTCCAACATGTCTCGCGCGCAGATCCTGCAGCAGGCTGGTACTTCTGTTCTGTCCCAGGCAAACCAGGTTCCACAGACCGTTCTGTCTCTGCTGCGTTAATTTTACGCATCAAACCCCGCTTCGGCGGGGTTTTTTTGTCTCTGAATTTTGAGGATCCGCCCGTGAAACAGATCGTTATTACCCAGCCTAAACTGGTCGCAGATTTTTCCTGTGTCGGTGGGGAATGCCGTGAACATTGTTGTCAGGGCTGGACCATCGCGTTTGATAAATCCTCCGTTAACCGCTATCTGAACAGTAAAAATGCCGCCATTCGTCACACTGCGAAAACGGCGATAAAAGTCACAAAAAAACAGTACGGCAACTGGGGCGAAGTGATTTTCCATACGGAAAGTAAAAACTGCCCGTTTATGGATACGGAAAAGCTCTGTTCTATTCATAGCGCCATGGGCGCTCAGGCCTTAAGCCCGACCTGTTCGACGTTCCCGCGGACAAACCGGGTCTATAAAAATGAAATTGAAAAATCACTTAATCTCTCGTGTCCGGAAGTCACTCGACTGTTGTTGAACGATCGGGCATCGATGTCGATGATGGAATCCATCAGCGTTCAGCAGGACGTGAATAATGCGCCAGCGATGGATTTGAAGATTAAGGTCATCAATCTTTTCTGCCAGAACCTCTTCAGCGTTGAGGCGGTGAGCGTTGAAGAACAAGTTTATGCCGTGGTTAAATTCCTCATGGTGGCTGAAAAGCTCGAAAACCTGGAAGAGAATATCAGCACGCTCGAAACGGTTTATTATTCGCTGGTGAACGAGCTGGTGAGCGGTAAAATCAAGACGGAGTTAGGCGGGTTTAATCAGAACTACAGCCTGAAATTCGCGTTAATCTCGCTCATCCAAAGCTACTTTACGAAGAAAGCGACGGCCCGCGGTGGCGCCGTATTAAACCGTTATTTTGATCAGCTTTATATACAGTTTGAATCTGTCGATGACACCGTTTCGGCAGAAAAGGTCATGGAAAACATCGAGTCCGTCTGGCGCGATGTGGCGGGCGGTTACATCGCGGCAAACGATCACCTGTTTAAGAACTTTTTTAAATACAAGCTCTGGGAGCAGGGCTTCCCGCAGAGCAATGGCCGCAGCATGTTGAATAATCTTTATTTAATCGTTGCGGAGTTCTATTTTCTCAAATCGCTGCTTGCCGGTCAGGCCATCGCGGCGGGAAAAATTGAACAAGACAATATTATTGACGTTATTTACAGCTTCCACTCCCTGAGCCAGCATAATCAGGAAGCCGGAAAGCTCTTTCATCAACATATAGATAGCGTCAAATTGGGCGACGATCTTTCATTGTTACAACTGTTAATTTAGTCAGAAAAGTTGCCCCTGCTGTGGGCAACCTCAGAATAACCTCACTTTATCCCCCTTTTTCATCCAATTGAACGCCCTGCAGAATCGGATAATCATGCCGATAACTCAACTAACGCAGGGCTGTTTATCGTGAATTCACTCTATACCGCTGAAGGTGTAATGGATAAACACTCGCTGTGGCAGCGTTATGTCCCGCTGGTGCGTCACGAAGCATTGCGCCTCCAGGTGCGTTTGCCGGCGAGCGTGGAACTTGACGATCTGCTACAGGCGGGCGGTATCGGGTTATTGAATGCAGTTGACCGATACGACGCTCTGCAAGGAACGGCATTTACGACTTACGCAGTTCAGCGTATTCGTGGTGCGATGCTGGACGAGCTGCGCAGCCGCGACTGGGTGCCGCGTAGCGTTCGCCGCAACGCGCGCGAAGTGGCGCATGCGATGGGACAGCTGGAACAGGAACTGGGACGCAACGCAACGGAAACCGAAGTGGCGGAACGTCTTGGCATTGCTGTTGAAGAGTATCGTCAGATGTTGCTCGATACCAATAATAGCCAACTCTTCTCCTATGACGAGTGGCGCGAAGAGCATGGCGATAGCATCGAGCTGGTGACGGACGAGCACCAGCAGGAAAACCCGTTACACCATTTAATGGAAGGGAATTTACGCCAGCGCGTAATGGAAGCGATTGAAGCTCTGCCCGAGCGCGAACAGCTGGTGTTGACCCTTTATTACCAGGAAGAGCTTAATCTCAAAGAGATTGGCGCGGTTCTGGAGGTGGGGGAGTCGCGGGTTAGCCAGCTGCACAGCCAGGCCATTAAACGCTTACGAACCAAACTGGGTAAGTTATAGGTGATCCAATCACCCGAAAAATGCCGCACAACGTATTGACAACCAGGAGTTATCATGACGGTGCAGCAATCTAAAAGACGGCCTTTAAGCCGCTACCTGAAAGACTTTAAACACAGCCAGACGCATTGCGCCCACTGTAACAAATTACTCGATCGTATCACGCTGGTTCGCCGCGGCGAGATCGTGAATAAAATCGCTATCTCTCGCCTCGACACGTTAATGGATGAAGCCGCGTGGCTCGAAGAGCAAAAAGAGTGGGTGGCGCTTTGCCGTTTCTGTGGCGATCTCCACTGCAAAGAGCAAAGCGACTTCTTCGATATCATCGGCTTCAAACAATTCCTGTTTGAACAAACGGAGATGAGCCACGGCACCGTGCGCGAATATGTGGTTCGCCTGCGCCGTCTTGGGCAGCATCTGAGCGTTAACAATATCTCTCGCGATCTGCTGAAGACCGGTTACCTGGATGAAAATCTGGAGCCGTGGCTGCCTGCAACCAGCACCAACAACTACCGTATTGCGCTGCGCAAGTATGCGCAATATAAGGTGCAAATGCCGGGTTCCGTGAAGCAGAAAGCGCTCGCCGGAACAACTTCTGATATATATTAAAAAAGAATAAGATGTAGCGCAGTCGCCTTTGACGTTGCAGGCGATTTCTCTACACTACGTAAAAATTCCACTATATCGGGGTATTTATGAAATTTGCACTTCTGGGTCGTCAGGCGCTGATGGGTGTTATGGCCGTCGCGCTGGTTGCGGGCATGAGCGTGAAAACGTTCGCCGCAGAAAACCTGCTGAATAAAGTAAAAGAGCGCGGTACGCTGCTGGTCGGGCTGGAAGGAACCTATCCTCCCTTCAGCTTCCAGGGCGATGACGGCAAGCTGACCGGTTTTGAAGTGGAATTTGCAGAAGAACTGGCGAAGCACCTCGGCGTTAAAGCCTCCCTGAAACCGACCAAATGGGACGGTATGCTGGCGTCGCTGGATTCAAAACGCATTGACGTGGTGATTAACCAGGTGACCATTTCTGACGAGCGTAAGAAGAAGTATGACTTCTCCACGCCGTACACCGTGTCCGGTATTCAGGCGCTGGTGAAGAGAGGTAACGAAGGCTCCATTAAATCCGCTGCCGATCTGAAAGGCAAAAAAGTCGGCGTCGGTCTGGGAACTAACTACGAAGAGTGGCTGCGCCAGAACGTTCAGGGCGTGGACATCCGCACCTATGATGATGACCCGACGAAATATCAGGACCTGCGCGTAGGCCGTATCGACGCCATTCTGGTTGACCGTCTGGCCGCTTTGGATCTGGTGAAGAAAACCAACAATACCCTGGCAGTAGCGGGTGATGCGTTCTCTCGTCAGGAATCCGGCGTGGCCGTCCGTAAAGGCAACGAGGAGCTGGTGAAAGCCATTGATTCCGCGATTGCTGACATGCAGAAAGACGGCAGCCTGAAGGCGCTGTCTGAGAAGTGGTTCGGGGCCGACGTCACCAAATAAGTCGGTGACCTGGAAAAAAGGCGCTTTTAAAAGCGCCTTTTTTATTTCTTACGCGTCTGCGTGCATAATGAAAAATATCACATTTTGTCTGAGTTACCGGAGAGTCCATGTCACTACAGAATTTAACGCGCTTTCCCCGTCTGGAGTTTATCGGTGCGCCGACGCCGCTGGAGTACCTGCCGCGATTTTCTGATTATCTGGGACGCGATATTTTTATTAAGCGCGATGACGTGACGCCGATGGCGATGGGGGGCAATAAGCTGCGCAAGCTGGAGTTTCTGGCGGCCGACGCGCTGCGCGAAGGCGCGGATACGCTTATTACTGCCGGGGCCATTCAGTCCAACCATGTTCGTCAGACGGCCGCCGTGGCGGCAAAACTCGGGCTTCACTGCGTGGCTCTGCTGGAAAACCCGATTGGCACGCGGGCTGAAAACTATCTGTCCAACGGTAATCGTCTGCTGCTGGATCTGTTTAACGTGCAGGTGGAGATGGTGGATGCGTTGACCGACCCGACCGCACAGCTCGATGAGCTGGCGACGCGTCTGGAAGCGCAGGGGTTCCGCCCCTACGTTATTCCCGTCGGCGGTTCGAACGCGCTGGGCGCGCTGGGCTATGTGGAAAGTGCGCTGGAAATCGCCCAGCAATGCGAGGGCGCCGTTAGCCTCTCGTCGGTCGTTGTCGCCTCCGGAAGCGCGGGCACGCATGCCGGGCTGGCGGTGGGGCTGGAACAGCTTCTGCCGGATGTCGAGCTGATTGGCGTGACGGTTTCCCGCAGCGTCGCAGACCAGAAGCCAAAAGTAGTGGCTCTGCAACAGGCGGTGGCAGAGCAGCTGGAGCTGAAGGCCAGGGCCGAGATCTTGCTCTGGGATGACTATTTTGCGCCGGGCTACGGCACGCCTAATGAAGAGGGGATGGAAGCCGTTAAGCTGCTGGCGCGCCTTGAAGGTATACTGCTCGATCCGGTCTATACGGGTAAAGCGATGGCCGGGCTTATCGATGGTATTGCGCAGAAACGCTTTAAGGATGAAGGGCCGATTTTATTTGTGCACACCGGCGGGGCGCCCGCGCTGTTTGCTTATCATCCTCATGTCTAAAAATCAGGTCGAAAAATAATAATGCAAGAAAGTATTCAACTGGTTATTGATTCCCTGCCATTCCTGCTGAAAGGTGCGGTATTCACGCTACAGCTCAGTATCGGCGGGATGTTCTTCGGTCTTGTGCTGGGCTTTGTACTGGCCTTAATGCGCATGTCGCCCATCCTGCCGGTACGCTGGCTGGCGCGCTTTTATATTTCCGTGTTTCGCGGTACGCCGCTTATCGCTCAGCTCTTTATGATCTACTACGGTTTACCGCAGTTCGGCATCGAGCTGGATCCGATCCCGGCGGCGATGATTGGCCTGTCGCTTAACACGGCGGCCTATACCTCCGAAACCCTGCGCGCGGCGATCTCGTCGATTGATAAAGGCCAGTGGGAAGCGGCAGCCAGTATCGGGATGACGCCGTGGCAGACGCTGCGTCGCGCCATTCTGCCGCAGGCGGCGCGGGTAGCGCTTCCGCCGCTGAGCAACAGCTTCATCAGCCTGGTGAAAGATACCTCACTGGCGGCAACCATCCAGGTGCCGGAGCTGTTCCGTCAGGCGCAGCTCATTACCTCGCGCACCCTTGAAGTTTTCACCATGTATCTGGCCGCCTCGCTGATCTACTGGGTGATGGCGACGGTGTTGTCTGCTCTGCAAAACTACTTTGAAAACCAGCTTAACCGCCAGGAGCGTGATCCAAAATGAGTGCAATTGACGTCAAAAACCTGGTGAAAAAATTCCATGGGCAAACGGTGCTCCACGGCATCGACCTGGAAGTTGAGCAGGGCGAAGTCGTGGCGATTATTGGCCCGAGCGGGTCGGGGAAAACCACGCTGCTGCGTAGTATCAACCTGCTTGAGCAGCCGGAAGGGGGCACCATTCGGGTTGGGGAGATAACGATTGATACCGGTAAATCCATCAGCCAGCAGAAAGGGTTGATTCGCCGCCTGCGTCAGCATGTTGGCTTTGTGTTCCAGAGCTTCAATCTATTCCCGCACCGCACGGTGCTGGAAAATATTATTGAAGGACCGGTCATTGTAAAAGGTGAGCCCAAAGAGGAAGCGACGGCACGCGCCCGCGAGTTGCTCGCCAAAGTCGGGCTGGCAGGGAAAGAGACCAGCTATCCGCGCCGCCTGTCGGGCGGGCAGCAGCAGCGCGTGGCCATCGCGCGCGCGCTGGCGATGCGCCCTGACGTGATCCTGTTTGATGAACCGACCTCCGCGCTCGATCCAGAACTGGTGGGTGAGGTGCTGAACACCATCCGCCAGCTGGCGCAGGAAAAACGCACGATGGTTATCGTGACCCATGAAATGAGCTTTGCGCGCGACGTGGCGGACAGAGCCATCTTTATGGACCAGGGGCGGATTGTGGAGCAGGGACCGGCGAAAAGCTTATTTGCTAACCCTCAGCAACCGCGAACCCGTCAGTTCCTGGAAAAATTCCTTATGCAGTAGCATTTATGTACTCATTTGCTCCAGAAAGTTCTTCTGGAGCAAATTATTCTCGCTCATCGCCTTAAATGGTGTTCTTTTATTCTACCCGAACAGAATAATCCTTATCCATAGCACAGTTAATTGTGCTAGTGCCGATATTTTGTAGTTAGAAATAAGTTTTATGTGTTAGGTTATATTCACCATAATAATGATTATCTTTTCAGAGGCTTCTTTTAGTAAGTATGAAGGATTCAGACTTTTTCACCTGGCGACGGGATTGCTCCCTGCGGTTTCAGGAATTGACCTGTGCCGCCGAGGTATATCATGAACTTCAGCGACAAACTCAGGCGCTGGAATTCGATTATTACTCACTCTGTGTGCGCCATCCGGTGCCGTTTACGCGGCCTAAAATTGCTGTGCATGCCACTTATCCGCAACAGTGGCTGGCGCAATATCAATCAGAGAACTATTTCACCATCGATCCGGTGCTAAAGCCGGAGAATTTCATTCAGGGGCATTTACCCTGGACGGACGAATTATTTGCGGATGCTCAGGAATTATGGCATAGGGCGCAGGACTTCGGTCTACGTTCGGGAATAACGCAGTGTCTGATGCTGCCTAATCATGCGCTCGGCTTCCTCTCAGTTTCCAGTACTCGCGCACAGGAAGGACCGTTTGCCGGCGAGGAAATAGAGTTGCGGCTGCAGATGCTGGTGCAAATGGCATTAACCGCGCTGCTGCGTTTTGAAGATAAGATGGTTATGCCGCCTGAGATGAAATTCAGCAAACGCGAACGAGAAATTCTGAAATGGACCGCGGAAGGGAAGACGTCGGCGGAAATAGCGATCATTCTCTCTATTTCAGAGAATACGGTTAACTTCCATCAGAAGAATATGCAGAAAAAATTTAATGCGCCAAACAAGACGCAGATTGCCTGTTATGCGGCGGCTACGGGACTGATCTGATTAGAGAGTACGTTCTGCGTGACAGACGAGTGGACGGCTGAATGCACTGCATCCAGCCGTTTTTTGTTACTGGCGGTACGCTTGTTTGATTTGCTTAACGGTGTTAGCAAATACGGCCGATTCCGCCTGGTCTTCCATCTGCGCGATTTGTTTTTCCATTTTAATGATCACACGACCAGCATCAGCCTGGCCCATCGCCTGCAGCATCAGCGTTAGCAGCGCTTTCAGGCAGTTTACTTCCTGTGCCAGTTCCTGGTTATTCTCGGCAGTGGCAAATTCAGGTGTGCTCATTTATTTTCCTCATTATTAAACGGCGCTAAAGCGCGACGACGAAAGTCAAGGCGGCGGAGTATACCACAAGCTGCAGCAAAAAATGCAGCGGTTGTTTTTCGTACTTTTACGCCAGTGTTTATTTGCGTAAACAGAGCCAGCCGGTAAACTGATGTTCTGTTACGGCTATTAATTGTTTGCGCCAGGTTTACTTGCCGTTAATTATTGTTACAAAAATTGAGAACAGTTTTTCCGCGAGGAAAGCGTGCAAGCTTTTTGTAACTTTTTGAATACAGATGCTTAAAAATAGCCGCAAAAGCTCTGATGGCAAGGGCTCTCTTTCCATGGACTGTACAGGCTAATTTCCAAAAACGAGAGCAAAATCGAATAGCCGATTTTTTAACGTTTTAATCTTGTGATGAAAACCGTTAATATAAGCCAAATTATCACTCAGTAGCGTTATCCCTATTCTGGAGACATTTCCTTTGATCAACGTCCTTCTTGTTGATGACCACGAACTGGTGCGCGCAGGGATACGACGCATTCTTGAAGATATTAAAGGTATTAAAGTTGCCGGTGAGGCGTGCTGTGGGGAAGATGCCGTAAAATGGTGCCGCACAAACTCGGCCGATGTGGTGCTGATGGATATGAATATGCCCGGTATCGGTGGCCTTGAGGCAACACGCAAAATCGCGCGTACCTTTGTTGATACAAAAGTCATCATGCTGACCGTGCATACTGAAAATCCGCTTCCCGCGAAGGTGATGCAGGCGGGGGCAGCCGGTTACCTGAGCAAAGGCGCCGCACCGCAGGAGGTCGTCAATGCTATCCGTTCTGTATTTGCCGGGCAGCGTTACATTGCCTCCGACATTGCGCAGCAGATGGCGCTGAGCCAGATCGAACCCGAGAAAACGGAATCACCGTTTGCCAGTTTGTCTGAGCGTGAATTGCAGATTATGCTGATGATCACCAAGGGTCAGAAAGTGAATGAGATCTCAGAGCAGCTGAATCTCAGCCCGAAAACGGTCAACAGCTATCGTTATCGTATGTTCAGTAAACTGAACATTCATGGTGATGTTGAACTGACTCATCTGGCCATCCGGCACGGTTTATGTAACGCGGAGACGTTGTTAAGTCAGTGAGTGATGTATTCGATTCAAAAGCATTTCTGAAAACCGTAACCAGCCAGCCAGGCGTCTATCGGATGTATGACGCTGGCGGTACGGTTATCTATGTGGGGAAGGCCAAAGATCTTAAAAAGCGTCTTTCCAGCTATTTCCGCAGTAACCTTGCCTCCCGTAAGACCGAAGCGCTGGTCTCACTCATTCAGAATATTGATGTCACCGTGACGCATACCGAGACGGAAGCGCTGCTGCTTGAGCACAACTATATTAAGCTCTACCAGCCGCGCTATAACGTGCTGCTGCGGGACGACAAATCCTATCCGTTTATCTTTCTGAGTGGTGACACCCATCCGCGTCTGGCGATGCACCGCGGCGCAAAACACGCGAAAGGGGAATATTTCGGTCCCTTCCCGAATGGCTATGCCGTGCGGGAGACGCTGGCGCTGCTGCAAAAAATCTTCCCGATCCGCCAGTGTGAAAACAGCGTCTACCGCAACCGCTCGCGCCCATGTTTACAGTACCAGATTGGGCGTTGCCTTGGCCCCTGTGTTGCCGGGCTGGTCAGTGAAGACGAGTATGCGCAGCAGGTGGAATACGTACGCCTGTTCTTAGCTGGCAAAGACGATCAGGTTTTAACCCAGCTGATCGCCAGAATGGAAAAAGCCAGCGCCGCGCTTGAGTTTGAAGAGGCTGCGCGGATCCGCGACCAGATCCAGGCGGTGCGCAGAGTCACTGAGAAACAGTTTGTCTCAAATACCGGCGACGATCTCGACGTTATTGGCGTGTCCTTCGACGCCGGCATGGCCTGCGTGCATGTGTTGTTTATTCGCCAGGGCAAAGTGCTCGGCAGCCGCAGCTATTTCCCGAAGGTGCCTGGCGGCACCGAGCTGGGTGAAGTGGTGGAAACCTTTGTTGGCCAGTTTTATCTTCAGGGCAGCCAGATGCGTACGCTGCCCTCGGAGATCCTGCTCGATTTTAGCCTTGATGACAAAACCCTGCTGGCCGATTCGCTTTCCGAACTGGCCGGGCGTCGGGTCAATGTTCAAACCAAACCGCGCGGCGACCGTGCACGCTATCTGAAGCTGGCGCGGACCAACGCGGCGACGGCGCTCACCACTAAACTGTCCCAGCAATCGACGGTTAGCCAGCGTTTAACCGCGCTGGCGACGCTCCTGAAGTTGCCGGAAGTGAAGCGAATGGAATGTTTCGATATCAGCCATACGATGGGTGAGCAGACGGTGGCGTCCTGCGTGGTATTTGACGCCAACGGCCCGCTGCGCGCCGAGTATCGCCGCTATAACATCACCGGCATCACGCCGGGTGATGACTATGCTGCCATGAATCAGGTGCTGCGCCGTCGCTACGGTAAAGCGATTGAAGAGAGCAAGATCCCGGACGTGATTCTTATCGACGGTGGGAAAGGGCAGCTAGGTCAGGCGAAAGCGGTATTCGAGTCGCTCGACGTTGAGTGGGACAAAAACCATCCGCTGCTGTTAGGCGTGGCAAAAGGGGCCGATCGTAAGGCCGGTCTGGAAACGCTGTTTTTTGAGCCGGAAGGTGAGGGCTTCAGCCTGCCGCCGGACTCCCCGGCGCTGCACGTCATCCAGCATATTCGCGATGAGTCGCACGACCATGCCATCAGCGGCCACCGCAAAAAACGGGCGAAGGTCAAAAACACGAGCACGCTTGAAACTATTGAGGGCGTTGGGCCAAAACGCCGCCAGATGCTGCTGAAGTATATGGGCGGATTGCAAGGATTACTCAACGCCAGTATGGAGGAAATTGCAAAAGTGCCGGGTATTTCGCAAGGGCTGGCAGAAAAGATCTACTACTCGTTGAAACATTGAGGGCTCTGTAGCAACATAGAGCTAAATTTTACTGACAACAAATAGTTACCGTCACTATGCAATATAATATCCCCACGTTGCTCACTCTCTTTCGTGTTGTACTCATTCCGTTCTTTGTGCTGGCGTTTTACCTGCCGGTCGTCTGGGCACCGTTCGCCTGCGCATTGATCTTCCTTATTGCAGCGGTAACTGACTGGTTTGATGGCTATCTGGCGCGCCGCTGGAACCAGAGCACCCGTTTCGGCGCCTTTCTCGATCCGGTAGCGGATAAAGTGATGGTCGCGATCGCGATGGTGCTGGTGGCTGAGCACTATCATACCTGGTGGGTGACGCTGCCCGCCGCAACTATGATTGGCCGTGAGATCATCATCTCTGCGCTGCGTGAGTGGATGGCGGAGTTGGGGAAACGCAGCAGCGTCGCGGTATCCTGGATTGGTAAAGTGAAAACCACCGCGCAGATGGCCTCGCTGGTGTGGATGCTCTGGCGTCCGAACGCCTGGGTTGAGTGGGCGGGGATTGGACTCCTGTGGGTGGCGGCAGTGCTGACGCTGTGGTCAATGCTGCAATATTTGAACGCTGCGCGCGGGGATTTGCTTGATCAGTGATCGTTTCGCCGTAATTTTCAGCAAACAATCCAGACAAGCAAAAAATAACGTTGACTCATCACGTCATATCAGTAGAATGCAACGCATCGAACGGCGGCACAGCAAGCCGGACGATAATGAAATCAAGTGGTTAGCAGTTAACTTGATAACATGCGGGAATAGCTCAGTTGGTAGAGCACGACCTTGCCAAGGTCGGGGTCGCGAGTTCGAGTCTCGTTTCCCGCTCCAGATTAAAGACATGCGCAATTGCGGGTGTCAGTTAGAAAAGTTTTACGGCGCGTTAGCAAAGCGGTTATGTAGCGGATTGCAAATCCGTCTAGTCCGGTTCGACTCCGGAACGCGCCTCCACTTTCTTCCCGAGCCCGGATGGTGGAATCGGTAGACACAAGGGATTTAAAATCCCTCGGCGTTCGCGCTGTGTGGGTTCAAGTCCCACTCCGGGTACCATGGGAAACAAAGAATAATCAAAGCAATAAGCAGTGTCGTGAAACCACCGAAAGGTGGTTTTTTTGTGCGCTCTAGCTTAGCGCGAAGTGATCGTATCTCATCATCACGATCGTGCTGTGCCCGGGAATTTGCTGCCATACCAGAACGTTAAGCCTAACTCTCTAATATCAAGCCCGGAAAGCAGGGCGATTTTCAGCTAACCTGCAACCAATTTTAAACAAACATTTCACTCGCCAGACACAGGTTGCCACCGCTGATAAACTGGTTGGTATCCACCCTGGAGAGCGGAAGGTTATTGTCATGCAATATGAAGAACAGCAGCTTATCAACGGCCTTTTCGAGCGTCTTAAACAGGCCGGACAACAAAACAGCCAACGGGATGCAGATGCAGAGCGTCATATCGCTGAATTTGTCAGACAGCAGCCTGCAGCCCCCTACTATATGGCGCAGTCGATTTTGATTCAGGAAGCGGCGCTGAAACGCCTGCAGGCCCGGGTTCAGGAGCTTGAAAGCGAATTAGCCGCGCAAAAAAGCAAACCCTCGACGGGCGGCAGTTTCCTCAGCGGCCTGTTTGGTGGCGGGAATAGTAACCCGCAGCCTGACAACAGCTGGAATGCCCAGCCGCAACAGCCGTCGGCGCAGGATTACTCTCGGGCGCCAGCGCCGGCTACTCGCGGCGGCGGTTTTATGGCTGGCGCGCTCCAGACAGCCGCTGGCGTGGCCGGTGGCATCGCGCTTGCTGAGATGCTTACTAGCATGTTCCATCAGTCGCGGCCGGAAGAAATCGTGAACATCATCGAAGAACCGACAATGCCCGTCGGTGGTGAACCGTTTGTCGGTAATCAATACGGCGATGTTAATAACGTCTCTGACACCCGTTTCCTCAACCAGAACGATCCGTTCGGCAGTAATAACGACGTCTGGCAGAACGACGATGTAGATGACGACTACAGCAATGACGACGATAGTTTTATTTAACGACGTTATCGTGAAACTACCGAAATGAAGTGAACCCCGAAAGTTGGGTATCCAACGATTAGGGGTTTTGCGTTTCTGAATCAAAAATACCTTGAGGCTAAGACTGAAGGCTCATAAATCACATTCTTTTTACTATTTTTCTTACTAACAAACCTGTAAGAATTGCCGGAAGCAATCCAAACAAAGAGGCGATATCGACTAACGTATCCTCCAGTTCTTCTATCCCGTATGTGCCGAAATGATCCATCATTGCATAAGCCCATTCGGCAGGTATCAAAATAAAAAGCCAGCGCGTGTATAAAAGAAAACTGATAAGACCGATTGCAAGGCTGAAGGTGATTTCTATAAAAGTCCTCATGTTACTGTTATTGTCCCGTAAGCTTTAAAGCTCGTGCAAGGTACTGGCATCATAGTTGTTTTCATAATAGCTTCGTACAAGTAATCAAAGTCACTCAGATGAAGAAGGGTTATACAGCCTTCGCTTAACCCTCTTGGTCCTATCGGATGGAGGCGGAAATGGCCACGCCGGACACCTTCAACAAATACTTGATCATCTATCTGCCAGTCATCTTTGTATAAGGCAAACCATTTTGAGCGATCGGTGCCATAAATATTTTTCAGGGCAAAATCACTAAGTCCTCCGAGCCTGCCTCCGCTCTGTCGGTTCACGATGAAGTAACGTCCAGGCGGGATCGGCCCGATTTCTGGTTTGCTTGCCATAGTCGGATTGTTTCTGCCATAGAGTTGGCCTGAGAATGCCGGAAAGTTTCCTACCCCCGGAACGGTAAGAATAGATGACGGTAAGCCATTCAATGCATAGCGCGCAATAATCATGCTGTAACCCGAATATTCCAGCCGTCAGTAAACTGGATATTCCCGTCACAGTGCTTCCATGTGATTCTCTCATAACGCAGTTCTATCGCCTCAAGGTGATTGTGTTTTTCCATTGAGGGATTTTTTACGTTATGCATTACAGGCGTTATCCCTACGATTTTCACATTTTCTAATAGCATATTGAAATACTCAACTTCCTGCCCTGCATCGTTGATACGGTACCATTTGATTTCAGCTGACTTTAGGGTCTGGCCAGTTGCTACAGCCCGGTAAAGGTAAGGAGAGGATGAATCAAACTCTTTTTCGATTGTTAGTGGGGAGTGGACGCGGGTACCGGTTAGTTTCCCCGTATTGCCATCGGTTGGAATGTGTAAACCATGGCCAAACGATAAAACCTCAATGCTACCTTCACGGTGCTGAACATCTACAGAACCTGTAATATTCGCCCCTCCATCATCTTTGAGCCATAAATATGCGGGTATAGCCATTCTGAACGCTCCTTTTCAGTGAGTTTGACGTTATTGTCAGAGACTAATAAATCAACAAATCCAGGCCCTTTCAAGGCATTGCGTGCTATACTTTTCGTGAATATCTCATTGTTATTTATATGAAAATAGTTATAATGGTTCCTTAGGTATCAAATCACACCCCACCCAAATACGCCTTCCTCACCTCCTGATTTCCCAGCAGCTCCTCGCCGCTGCCGCTCAACCGGATCTGCCCGTTAACCATCACATATCCGCGGTCGGAAAGCTTCAACGCATGGTGCGCGTTCTGCTCCACCAGAAAAATGGTCATGCCGTTGCGGGCCAGCTCGCGCAGCGTCTGGAAGATCTGTTTCACCACTATCGGCGCTAAGCCCAGGCTCGGTTCATCCAGCAACAGCAGCCTGGGACGGCTCATCAGCGCCCGGGCGATCGCCAGCATCTGCTGTTCTCCGCCGGACATGGTCATCGCGCGCTGCTTGCGCCTCTCCTTGAGGCGAGGGAACAGGTCGAACATGGTTTGCATATCTTCAGCCGCAAACCGGTTGCCGATGGGGATGGTTCCCATCAGCAGGTTCTCTTCGACGGTCATATCCGGGAAGACACGCCGGCCTTCAGGCGCCTGCGCAATGCCGCCGGAGGCGACGTAGTGGGTGGATTGATGGCTGATGTCGTCACCACTGAACAGAATCTGCCCGCTCCGGATGCGCGGCTGGCCAAAGATAGACATCAGCAGTGTCGATTTACCCGCGCCGTTCGCGCCAATCAGCGCCACGGTCTCACCTTTATTGACCTCCAGGGAGACCTGCTTCAGCGCCTGAATGGCGCCGTAGAACACATCCACCTTGCGAAATGCCAGCAGCGGTTCGGTCATAGGGACACCTCGCTTTCGTCCGTACCCAGGTAGGCAGCAATCACCTTTTCATCATGCTGGATCTGTTCGGGCTTCCCTCTGGAAATAACATCGCCGTGGTCGAGCACGATAATGTCGTCCGAAATCTCCATCACCATCCCCATATCATGTTCAATCAATAAGACCGTGATGTCATGACGATCGCGCAGGAAACGAATAATGCTGCTCAGCTTATGCGTTTCGACCGGGTTAAGCCCGGCGGCGGGCTCATCCAGACAGATCATCTCGGGCCCGGTACACATTGCCCGCGCGATCTCCAGACGCCGCTGCTGCCCGTACGACATCTCTCCCGCCAGGCGATTGGCGCACTCCACCAGGTCCACCACCTCCAGCCAGTAGAAGGCCCTGTCCAGGGCATCGCTTTCCGCCTGCCGATATGCCGGCGTGTTTAAGATCCCGGCGAGCAGATTGCGGTTAACGCGCATATGCTGCGCGACCAGCAGGTTTTCCACGACAGACATCTCGCGAAAAAGGCGGATGTTCTGAAAGGTGCGCGCCAGCCCGGCGCGGTTCACCAGGTGCGTTCCGCCAAACATTTTGTAGAACAGGCGCTGCCCGAACTGCGCGGGGTTAATCCAGTCGCCCGGCTGGAATTTTTGTCCGAGAACCTGAATAACGTTGGTCGTTTTAGTGCGGGTAGAAAATAAAATATTGCCGCCGGAGGCCTTATAGAAACCCGTCAGGCAGTTAAACACGGTTGTTTTTCCCGCTCCGTTTGGCCCGATAAGGGCGGTAATGGAGCCGCGCTGCACGTCCAGATTTACATCGTTAAGCGCCTTAATCCCACCGAAGTGCATCATCAGATGTTCCACGCGCAATATCGTCCCGTTCATGGCGCCACGCCCTTACGCACGGCAAATCCGCTGCGGTTAATGCGGATCAGGCCGCGTGGACGCCAGATCATCATCACCACCATCAGCATGCCAAACAGCAGGACGCGGTACTCCGCAAAACTGCGCAGCAGCTCCGGCGTTACCGTCAGCACGAAGGCGGCCAGCACCACGCCAAGGGTAGAGCCCATGCCGCCCAGCACCACGATGGCGAGGATCAGCGCGGATTCAAAGAAGGTAAAGGAGGTCGGATTCACAAACCCCTGATAGGTTGCGAAGAACACCCCGGCAATCCCCGCGGTCGACGCGCCCAGCGTAAAGGCGGAGAGTTTCACCAGGACGTGATTCAACCCCATCGAGCGGCAGGCAATTTCGTCTTCTCGCAGGGCTTCCCACGCCCGGCCAATCGGCATCCGCGTCAGGCGGTGTTTGACATAGAGCACCAGCATCACCACCAGAAACAGTACGGTATAGATAAAGATAAACTTCATGTTTGGGTTGTAGGTCAGGTGGAAAAACTCGTGAAAAGGCACGCCGCCTTCTTTCGCGCGTCGTCCAAATTCCAGGCCGAAAAAGGTGGGGGGAGGGGCTGACACGCCGTTTGGCCCCCCCGTGAAGGTCAGCCAGTTGTTCAGGATCAGGCGAATGATCTCCCCGAACCCGAGGGTGACGATCGCCAGATAGTCGCCGTGCATGCGCAGTACCGGAAAGCCGAGCAGGGCGCCTGCAGCGGCGGCCATGATTGCCGCCAGCGGCAGCATGCTCCAGAAGCCTAACCCCAGATACTGATATCCCAGCGCCAGACCGTACGCGCCAATCGCGTAGAAGGCGACGTACCCCAGGTCCAGCAGGCCGGCCAGCCCCACGACGATGTTCAGCCCCAGACCGAGAAGCACGTAGATCAGCCCGAGAATGGCGACGGTCAGTACATACTTGGTCGCGACAAACGGGAAGCAAACCGCAAGCGCAATCACCAGAGGAATAATCCAGCGCATGCGGCTTTTGTAGTCCGGAGACCTAACATAGACGCCCGCGTTATCGGCTTCGAAGCGCGCCTGGAAACGAGCGCCCGCGGCGGTACCCAAAAAAGCGCTCAAGAGAAAACGCCCCAGCATTACAATGCCGACCATCCAGGCCAGCCGTTGTCCGGCAAAGTTAAAGCTGTACCCGTCCAGCACCACGCCGGCAATCGGGCCGAAGATAATCAGCGCAATCAGCCCGGAAAAAATCGCGTCCAGAACGCAGCGCTTTAGAGAAAAACCGTGCGATGTCATCATTCTCTTCCTCACACTTTGGCCACAACCGGACGCCCGAGCAGACCCTGGGGCCGGAAAATCAGGATCATGACCAGCAGGCCAAACGAGAAGACATCTTTATAGTCCGAGTTCACCATGCCCGAGAACTGGGCTTCCGCGACGCCCAGGATTAGGCCACCGAGCATGGCGCCGGGCAGGGAACCGATACCGCCGAGCACTGCCGCCGTAAAGGCCTTAATGCCAATCACAAACCCGACGTAGAAATCAAAGGTGCCGTAATTCATGGTGATGAGCACGCCCGCCAGGCCGGCCATCGCCGCGCCGATAACAAAGACCAGGGAGATAATCCGGTCGGTGTTGATCCCCAGAATAGAGGCCATTTTGCGATCCTGCTGTACCGCGCGGCACATCCGCCCCAGCCGGGTATGGTTGATTATCCACGTAAGCACCAGCATGCCGGCAAACGAGGCGAGCAGAATAAACACTTTGGTGTAGGTTATCTGCACGAATCCGTCGCCAAGATGCAGTCGAATCACGCCGTCGAGCATGGTCGGCACCCCTTGCTGGCGCGGACCCTGGCTCAGCTGGGCGTAGTTTTGCAGGATAAGCGACATCCCGATGGCGGAGATAAGTGGCGCCAGGCGCGTGGAGTTGCGCAGCGGCCTGTAGGCGATACGCTCGATAGTCCAGCCGTACACGCCAGTTACCGCGATGGTGAACACCAGCGTACCCAGAATCAGCAGGGGGAAGGACTCAAGCCCGAAGAAAGAGAGCAGCGCCAGACCAATGGCGCAGAGATAGGCGGAAATCATATACACTTCGCCGTGGGCGAAATTGATCATCCCGATAATGCCGTACACCATGGTGTAGCCGATGGCGATCAGGCCGTAGACGGAGCCCAGCGTTAAGCCATTGACTAACTGCTGCAGGAAGAATGTACTCATCTTAGCGCGCTCGTTTTATAGGCTGCGCGAGGCGCGCAGCCTGATGTTTATTACGCGCCGACGGGCAAGCCCGCCGGCGTTGAGCGTGACTCCGTCCCGTTACTGCACTTCCTTATATTTTCCCTTGTCGTCCCACTGGTAAACCACGTAGTCAGACACTTTCAGGTCGCCTTTGCTGTCCCAGGCTTTTTTGCCCATCACCGTGTCGACGGAATTGGCTTTCAGCCACTCGCTGGCTTTCGCGGAATCCTTGCCGCCGGTGGCCTTGAAGGCTGCGGCAATGGCCTGTACGGAGGCATAGGAGTAGAGGGTATAACCTTCCGGCTCGAATTTACCGGCGCGGAATTTGTCGATAACCGCTTTACCGTCCGGGATCAGGCGCGGATCTTTACCAAAGGTCATGTAAATGCCGTTGGTATATTGCGGGCCGCCCGCTGCCGTCACCATCTCTTCGTTGACAATGCAGTCGCCGGAGAAGAATTTCGCCTGCACCCCCTGTTCACGCATCTGGCGAACCAGCGGGCCAGCTTCCGGGTGACAGCCGCCGAAGAACACCACGTCCGGTTTTTGCGCGCCGATCTTCGTCACCAGCGCGTTAAAGTCTTTTTCACCGCGGGATAAACCTTCATACATCACATCCTTCACCCCGCGCTTCGCCAGCGCCGCTTTGGTGGCGTCTGCCAGCCCTTGTCCATAGGTGTCTTTATCGTGAATGATGACCACGCGTTTGGCTTTCAGCTTGTCGATAATGAAGTCGCTGGCGACCTGACCCTGCTGGTCGTCGCGGCCGCACATGCGGAACATGTCGCTCATGCCGCGTTCGGTGATCTGCGGGTTAGTTGAGCCGGGAGTTATCGCGATGATGCCCGCGTCGCTATACACTTCGGAGGCGGGCATGGTGGAAGAGGAGCAGAAGTGGCCGACTACGGCGTTGACCTTATCCTGGTCGACTAAGCGGTTGGCGACGGCCACCGCCTGCTTAGGCTCGCAGGCGTCATCCCCCTGAACCAGTTTGATCTTCTCACCGTTAATACCGCCTGTGGCGTTAATGTCTTCGGCGGCCTGCGTTGCGCCGTGCCAGTACTGATCGCCGTAGGTGGCATTGGGGCCCGTGAACGGTCCGGCGACACCGATCACGATATCTGCCCGGGCGGAAAATGCCGTTACCAGACAACCGGCCAACACAAGAGAAACAGGCGTTTTGATAAATTTCAGCGACATTATTATGTTCCTTAGCAAAGAGGTTTTTGCACCACGGCGTAAGCCTGAACGCCCAGGGCGCAGCCAATCCAAAAACACGAGCAAGAACAAAATGCACTAAACGAACGGCATCCTGCGTGATACGGCGAGGTTTCCATGCGCAGCGTCGCGCGAAGAACAGCAAGCAAAAACGTTGCCAGAATGGTTAACCCCTTGACGGGGTTATGACATGTTTGAGTATAGAGCGCCGCGTTATCCCGCCCTGCGCCAGGAGAAGAATTTACAGCGGAGATCACACATCGTTAACAATAAAGCCCATAAGTTGTGCAACGGTCACGATTTGCACACTTTTGCAGCAATAAAGACCTAAACTTCAGCCAGGGCAGGCGTGCGATCTGTGGTAGGATCCTTTCCTTTTTTATCAGGAGTGTCCGCGATGACGGAAGGTCCATTAAATGAAAGCGAAATGGCGTGGCTGGAAGAGACATTAATGTCTTACGGTCATGACGATGCGTCCGTGATTGACGTGTCCGAACTGGACGGCATGCTTACTGCAGTGCTTTCCGGCCCTGTTGTCGTTGAGCCAGATGCCTGGCTGGTGGCGGTGTGGGGCGGGGAGAAGTACATCCCGCGCTGGAAAAACGATCGCGAGATGAACCGTTTTATCGATCTCTGCTTTAAGCATATGAACGACATTGCCGAGCGCCTGAGTGAATACCCGGATCAGTTTGAGCCGCTGTTCGGCTATAACGACGTTGACGGTGAGAGTTACACCGTGGTCGAAGAGTGGTGCTATGGCTATATGCGTGGCGTGGCGCTGACGGACTGGTCAGCCTTGCCGGAAGCCCTGAAGGCCGAGCTCGACGTGATTGCCCTGCACGGAACGGAAGAGAACAGCGAGAAGCTGGATGAACTGTCCGAAGAGGAGTATATCGCCAGCATCGAAAGCATCCAGCCTGCGGCCCTGCGCTTATACAACTACTGGGTGGAGAACCCGCAGCAGCCGGAAGCGAAGAAGCCTGTCGTGAACGGCACGAAGGTGGGGCGTAACGATCCGTGTCCTTGCGGCAGCGGGAAGAAGTTTAAGAGCTGCTGCCTGCACTGATAAAAAAAAGGGGCTGATGATAGCCCCTTTTATCTTTAACCCACTTCCGGCAGCATCCCGGCGGCAATCAACACCTGCACCAGAATAATCATTACCCCGCAGCCAAACACAACGCACAGCAGCGGTTTTCCCCCCGCGACGCGATATCCTTGCTGAGGATGCTGCTGACGGCTTTTCCACGCCAGCAGGGAAGGGAGCAGCAGGGCCAGGACAGAGAGCGCCACCCCCGCGTAGCCCAGCGCCATCACAAACCCGCGAGGGTAAAACAGCGCAAACGCCAGCGGCGGCAGGAAGGTAATGGCTCCGGTCTGTAACCGCCCGGCGGCAGTATTGCGACGCAGGAACAGGTCGGCCAGGTAATCGAACAGGCCGAGCGCTACGCCCAGGAACGAGGTCGCGAGCGCCAGGTCGGCGAACAGGTGAACCGCCAGCTCCACGTGCGGCGAGGTGACCACCTCGCGCAGAGACAACAGAAAACCGTTCAGGCCAGCGTGCTGCGCCATCAGCCCGACGAAGGTTGAAGAGTCAATGCTACCCAGCGTCACCAGCTGCCAGAAAATGTAGGCGATCAGCGGAATGGCGCTGCCGATAACAAACACACGACGCAGCTTGCGGACATCACCGTTCATATAGCTGACGATGCTCGGCACGCTGCCGTGGAAGCCAAACGAGGTGAAAATGACCGGAATGGCGGAAAGCGCCAGCCCTTGCTCCAGCGGCAGCGTCAGCAGGTTCACCTTGTGCACGTGCGGTGCCAGCAGCGCCAGCATGACAACCAGAAACAGAATTTTGGCACTGAACAGAAAACGGTTAAAGAGATCGACCAGCGATGTGCCCACGCAGACCACGCCGCCGCCAATAAGCGCAAAGAAGATGGCCCCCGTTGCAGGGGTAATGTCAGAGCCAAACCAGTCGTTGACGCTGGAGGCGATTAACTCCCCGGCACCGCTGATATACGCGGCCGTGAGGGCGTACATCAGGAACATCATGCTAAAGCCGGTGATCCACTGGCCGTAGCGTCCCAGGTAGCGCGCCGCCAGCGAACCCAGCCCGGTATCGGCGGGCACATGCTGGTAAACCTCAAGCAGCAGCAGTGCGGTATAGCACATTAATGCCCAGAGCGTGCCAAGCAGCAGCAGGGTCATCCCAAATCCCACTCCCGCGGCAGCCAGAGGCATTGCCAGCATTCCTGCGCCAATCGTCGTTCCGGCGACGATAAAAATACTTCCCAGGGTTCTGTTCTTCACGCTTTCCTCTACAACGACGCTTAACCGCAACAAAATCTGCGGCGCAGAGTAAGGCAAAAGCGGTAATTCGTCAAACCACCGTTACAAGACGTGTAATGAAAAGTTTACGTATTGCGCTACTGCCCATCCTGAGTGGGGCGACGGTCAGGCGTGACGTAAATAAGGCGTATGGGGAATAAAATGCGTGTTTTAATGCAGGGGAAAGGTAAATTAACGCGGCGCCGGAAACCGGCACCGCGCTGATATTAATTCTGCGTATCGAGAGTCGACAGTTCTTTATCAATAAAGTAAAGTCCTTCGCCGGATTTACCCACCAGGGATAATTTATCCAGCACGGATTTAAACAGCTTCTCTTCTTCGTGTTGTTCCGCAACGTACCACTGCAGGAAATTAAAGGTTGGATAATCCTGGCCGATCATTGCCGCATGAACCAGTTCGTTAATTTTCTGGGTGATCAGCTGTTCGTGCTCGTAGGTGGCGCGGAACAGTTCGTCGAGAGAATTATATTCAGCAAAAGGCGATGCCACGTTCTCAATGCGCGGCAGGCTGCCCGTATCGGTCAGATAATCAAACAGGCGCTGCATGTGGGTCATCTCTTCCTGGGCGTGACGACGCAGAAACGCGGCCGCACCTTCAAAGCTGTGATAGCTGCACCAGGCGCTCATCTGCTGGTAGAGAAGGGATGAATAGAGCTCAAGGTTCATTTGTGCATTGAGCTTGTCGATCATTTCAGTTTTCAGCATGGTGGCGCTCCGGATTATTATTACGGGTTCATAATGAGCGACACTATAATTTGTTATTTAATTATTTGCAAAACGTAAAATTAAATATTTGTTCGTTTAAAATACGAATGGGAATAAAACGCATTGGCGATATTTATTTTTTATTAATACGAATTGTTTTTGTTCTTAGTTAAATAAAGCGCCAGCAAACGCTGGCAGCTTTGATTAATACCAGGGATTATTTGCCTTAGGGTTAACGGCATACCCCATGCACTTATACTGGATAGTAACGCTCTCGTTCAGGCACAAAGAGCCGCTTGTCAGGGTACAGGTTTTGACCGGCTGCCCGTAGGCAGAGGCGGTGGCATAGCCCATGTTCTGACAGGCTTTTACCGCGGTACCGTTATTAACATATTCATCGGACCAGGCGTTTTGCAGCACGGCCTGGCCATAGTCGAGGCGGACAATGCCGTTCGGCGCGTCGAGGCTGCTGATTTCCGCCTGGCGTTTAACGCTGCATCCCGCGAGCAGCAGGATTGTAGCGGCTACGATGGCTCTTTTCATGGTTCGCTCTGAGTGGATGGAAATACGTTATCGTACCCGCAGATGCCCGCTGCAATGCCAGGAATAGCCGGACGATCTACCCTCACTCTTTGCAACGGACGACGTAGATCCTCCCCTTCACAAAATTGTGAGCGTGCATTGGATTTTTAAAACTCCATTTCATTTACTTTGAAAGTCTGTTTATTTGATGCCAGAATGAACGGGAACAGGTATCCATGGCGGGGAGCGCCCGCAGCGCATTCTGGAGAGACACGATGAAAATTGCACTGATGATGGAAAACAGCCAGGCGGCTAAAAACCCAGTCATATTAAAAGAGCTGAAAACGGTAGCCGATGAAAAAGGGTTCCCGGTTTACAACGTGGGTATGAGCGACGAAAACGATCATCACCTGACCTACATCCACCTGGGTATTATGGCGAGCATTTTGCTGAATGCGAAAGCGGTGGATTTTGTGGTCACCGGTTGCGGCACCGGGCAGGGGGCGCTGATGTCGTTAAACATCCACCCTGGCGTGATTTGCGGCTACTGCATCGATCCCGCAGACGCGTTTCTCTTCGCGCAAATCAATAACGGCAATGCGCTCTCTCTGCCTTTTGCCAAAGGGTTTGGCTGGGGAGCGGAGCTAAACGTTCGCTTTATCTTTGAAAAGGCGTTTACCGGCCGAAAAGGGGAAGGTTATCCTCCAGAGCGTAAAGAGCCGCAGGTGCGTAACGCCGGTATTCTGAACCAGGTAAAAGCGGCCGTGGTAAAAGATAACTATCTTGACTCGCTGCGCGCCATCGATCCTGAGCTGGTGAAGACCGCTGTTTCCGGCCCGCGTTTCCAGCAGTGCTTCTTTGAAAATTGCCAGGATAAGGCGATCGAGGATTTTGTTCGCAGTATCGTGGGTTAATGCGCACTGCGCAGTTTAAATTGTGATATGCGTCACAAAAATATTGATTTTTGTGACGATGGTCATATTATAGGCACATTGACTATAAAGTTGTATAACAAGTTAATGGAGCATCACAATGAAACTGCGCAAAATCCTGAAAAGTATGTGGGCCAATTACTGCCGCACTTTTAAAGACGTGCCGCCTGGCGCCATGTTCTGATAAAAAAAACCTGCTTCGGCGGGTTTTTTTGTGTCCTGCGGCAATGAAGGGCAGATGTCACGGGCCACGTTTTGATACTATGGCGGCCTTTGAATAAGGAGAAACCCCCATGTCACAAAACCTGAGCGCCGATCAGGAACTGGTCTCTGACGTTGTCGCCTGTCAGCTGGTTATCAAGCAAATTCTTGATGTTCTGGACGTTATTGCACCGGTTGAAGTGCGCGAGAAGATGTCCACGCAGCTGAAAAACATCGATTTTGCCAGCCATCCCGCGGCTGCCGACCCGGTGACGCTTCGCGCGATCCAGAAAGCCATCGCGCTGATTGAACTGCGCTTTACGCCGCAGGGCGAGTCTCATTAAAACGCGAACGGGCGACCGCGCGTGTCGCCCGTTGAAAACGTTAAAAGAAGGTCTGGACCAGCAGGTAGCTCGCCGCGCAGGCGCAGCTCACGCCAATTAGCCCCGGCAGAATAAAGCTGTGGTTAATGATGAATTTGCCGATGCGGGTTGTTCCCGAGCGGTCAAAGCCGATGCAGGCTAAATCACTCGGGTAGGTTGGCAGAACAAAATAGCCGTAGGACGCCGGGAAGAAGGCGATCAGCATTTTTGGATCGATGCCCAACATCAATCCCATCGGCGCCACGGCTGTCAGGGCCGCCGCCTGGCTGTTTACCAGCTTCGACACCAGGAAAAGCACGATGGCATACGTCCACGGATGGCTTTTCACCACCCCTTCCAGCGCCAGCTTTAACTCATCGAGATGCGCCTGGAAAAAGGTATCGCTCATCCACGCCACCCCGAACACCGAGAAGATCGCCACCATACCGGCCTTAAATACCGCACCGTTTGAGATGGCTGAGGCATTGACCTTGCAGGCCATCAGCATCACGGCACCGGCGATGAGCATCATCATCTGAATGACGAGGTTCATCGACAGGGCCGTCATTTTACCTTTCAGCTCGAAGGACGGGCGCAGTTCGGGGAAAGCCCCGAGCAAGACTACCACCGCAATACCGGCAAAGAAAATCCATGTCGACCAGTAGGCCTGCTTCGGAAAACGCTGGTTCATTAACGTCTCCGTGCCGCCATAGATAAACTCGCGCTGTTTGGGATCTTTCAGTTTCTCCTGAAACTCCCCGTCATCAGCCAAATCTTTCCCCCGACGTAAACTCCACAGGGCCGCGATCGCGACGCCGAAAAGCGAAGCGGGAACCGATACGGCGAGGATTTCCAGGATCCCCCACGCGTGCCCAATCCCATGCTGTGCGGCCAGGATGGAGACCAGCGACACAACGGCGACGGAAACCGGAGACGCGGTGATCGCCATCTGGGATGCCACCGATGCCACCGCCATTGGGCGTTCCGGGCGGATCCCTTTTTTCAGGGCGATATCCGCAATGATGGGGAACATGGTGTAGACCACGTGCCCGGTACCGCACAGAAAGGTCAGCATCCAGGTGGTAAACGGGGCGAGAAGCGTGATGTGCTGCGGGTGTTTGCGCAGCAGGCGTTCAGCAAACTGCATCATGACGTTGAGGCCACCCGCGGTCTGCAGGGTAGCGGCACAGCCTATCACCGCGAGAATGGTTAACATGACGTCAACCGGAGGTTTGCCGGGCTGGAGCCCAAAGACAAAACACAAAATAAAAAGGCCAATACCGCTGATTAACCCAAGCCCCATGCCGCCGAAACGTGTTCCCGTCAGCAGGCAGAGGAGAATGACAACAAACTCAATGGTGATCATGCTTTTCCCTCGTCAATGATTATGTAATTAAATAAATCATTACATTTTGTGTGGTTAATCATTGAGAGCGAGATCTGATTTGTTAAATTTCAGCAAAAGCAGAGGGTTGGGGAAATAAGAAGGAACCTGCCCCCCTGAACCAGGGCAAAGGCAGGTTAAACGCTTAGTGGTGCTGCACCGTCACAAGATCGAGCAGGTGGCGGTCGGCTTGCTCCGGGCGTAAACCGGCCTGGCGCGCATTGTGGATCTCATCCGCCAGCGTTTTCAGCAGCATACCGTCCTGCTGCTGTTCTTTATCCATATCGCGTAAAAATTTAAGAGTGATGATGTCATGCTGTGCTCTGGCTTCATCGGCAAGCTTGTTGAGCGTCGTACAGCGCTGCTCATGCTCTTCCAGCGTTTTCTGGAACAGTTCTTCCAGAGAAGAGTAATTTTCGTTGATCCCATCAAGGGCTTTAACAACCGGGTTAGCCCCCGCGGCCTTCAGGAAATTAAAGACGCGCATCATATGGGTGACGTTGCTTTGTGCCTGTGAACGAAAGAACGTGGCAGAGCCCGTGAGACTTTTTTCAGAACACCATGCACTTAAGTGAAGGTGCAGGTTCGAGGCGTAGAACTCAAGGTTCATCTGCGCGTTAAGTTTTTGCATCATTGTTTGGGTAGCCATACTCATATCCTTATAGACTGTGGGACGTGATGTCCGCTGCTTAACCTGACAGTCAGGCAAATACGAAGAAAAACAGAATTGCAATTTTTGCAGTGACTAAAATCGATCGAAAATTCACTTCCTGTGTTCGATATAAATAAGCATACCTTTGTCTTATGATTAAGAAAACTCTTAATTAGGCTGTGTTTACCATACATTACAAAGTTTAATATAGTACAAAAATACAAATATTTAGCCATCAAAGCGAATTTTATTAACCTATTGATATTAAAGGCTAAGTGTCTTTCGAGGGATACTGATTTACTTTCGTGAACATTTAGCCGGAATAATGCTCTGTAAGAAAAATAAATACAGATTATTCATTTCAAAATATATGATGCGTTGCTGAATTTGCGCTAAGTCAATTTTAACGGAATAACGCCTTTTCATGACGCGTTCGTTTTTTTTATGAAAAGCATGAATCCTCGTCAGGGGAGAGCCGCAGCGACATCCGCCGTAAGGCATCAGGGATTTCTTAGCTAATCTTATGGATAATTCTGCTTACCCTGCTTTCATTTGTCAGACAATTTCTGCCTTTTTTATGTCATTTTTCGCTGAATTTATGTACGCAATTACTGTAATTCTGCGGTGTGATGGGGCTCTCTTATGGATGATTAATTTCCCGCTAAAACTATCACCAGCAATAACGCTTATGACGAGGTAAGCGCTAATGCCTTGTTTTAAGTCCGATTAAATAAGAAGCACGCAAATCTTCCCTACAGAAAAGAATGCTAAAGCTGGAGTTTACCATGCACAAATTTACTAAAGCGCTGGCGGCCATCGGTCTGGCTGCCGTTATGTCACAATCCGCTATCGCTGAGAATTTAAAACTCGGTTTTTTGGTAAAACAGCCGGAAGAACCTTGGTTCCAGACCGAATGGAAATTCGCTGATAAAGCCGGAAAAGATTTAGGTTTTGAAGTGATTAAAATCGCCGTGCCGGACGGTGAAAAAACCCTGAACGCCATCGACAGCCTGGCGGCCAGCGGCGCGAAAGGCTTTGTTATCTGCACTCCGGATCCAAAACTCGGATCGGCAATTGCGGCGAAAGCCCGCGGTTACGACATGAAGGTTATTGCGGTTGACGATCAGTTCGTTAACGCCAAAGGCAAACCGATGGACAGCGTTCCGCTGGTCATGATGGCGGCGACCAAAATCGGTGAACGTCAGGGGCAGGAGCTTTATAAAGAGATGCAGAAACGCGGCTGGGATGTGAAAGAGACCGCCGTCATGGCCATCACCGCAGACGAGCTGGACACGGCGCGACGTCGTACGACCGGATCAATGGACGCGCTGAAAGCGGCTGGCTTCCCTGAAAAACAGATCTATAAAGTGCCAACCAAATCTAACGACATCCCGGGCGCCTTTGACGCGGCGAACTCTATGCTGGTTCAGCACCCGGAAGTGAAGCACTGGCTGGTGGTCGGCATGAACGACAACACCGTGCTGGGCGGCGTGCGCGCGACGGAAGGTCAGGGCTTCAAGGCGCCTGACGTTATCGGGATCGGCATCAACGGCGTGGATGCGGTGAGCGAGCTGTCCAAAGCGCAGGCCACCGGCTTCTACGGCTCTCTGCTGCCAAGCCCGGACGTTCACGGCTACAAATCCAGTGAAATGCTCTACAACTGGGTAACCAAAGGGGCTGAACCGCCGAAATTTACCGAAGTGACCGACGTGGTGCTGATTACCCGCGACAACTTCAAAGAGGAACTGGCGAAAAAGGGACTGGGCGGTAAGTAATACGCTGTGATTGTGCCCCTTACTCGCCGTAGGGGGCCAGACGTACACACTACAGGAATCACGGAGTCGTTATGCAACAGTCTAATCCGTATCTCTCTTTTCGCGGCATCGGGAAAACGTTTCCCGGTGTTAACGCGCTGACCGATATCAGCTTCGACTGCTATGCCGGCCAGGTTCATGCCCTGATGGGGGAAAACGGAGCGGGGAAATCCACGCTACTAAAAATCCTCAGCGGCAACTACGCGCCAACAACCGGCACGCTGGCCATTCGCGGTGAAGAGGTGGCCTTTGCCGATACCACGGCGGCGCTCAACGCCGGTGTCGCCATTATCTATCAGGAACTGCACCTCATCCCTGAGATGACCGTGGCCGAAAACATCTATTTAGGCCAGCTTCCGCACAAAAGCGGCGTGGTGAATCGTTCGCTACTTAATTATGAAGCGGGGCTGCAGCTTAAGCATCTTGGTCTGGACGTCGATCCCCAGACCCCGCTGAAATACCTCTCCATCGGCCAGTGGCAGATGGTTGAAATTGCCAAGGCGCTGGCGCGTAACGCCAGGGTTATTGCCTTTGATGAACCCACCAGTTCGCTCTCCGCGCGTGAAATTGAAAACCTGTTTCGCGTGATCCGCGAGCTGCGGCAGGAAGGCCGCACCATTTTGTACGTCTCGCACCGCATGGAGGAGATATTTGCCCTGAGCGATGCCATCACCGTATTTAAGGATGGGCGCTATGTGCGCACCTTTACCGATATGCAGCAGGTTAACCATGATCAGCTTGTTCAGGCGATGGTCGGGCGCGATCTGGGCGATATCTATCACTGGAAACCGCGCGAGTACGGCCCCGAGCGCCTGCGTCTGGACAACGTCAAAGCGCCGGGCGTGCGAACGCCGGTTTCGTTATCCGTACGCAGCGGTGAGATCGTCGGTCTGTTTGGCCTTGTAGGGGCGGGGCGCAGCGAGCTGATGAAAGGGCTGTTCGGCGGTACACGCATTACCGCAGGGCAGGTCTCCATTGACGGCGAGCAGGTGGATATCCAGAAACCCGCCCACGCAATCAGGGCCGGGATGATGCTCTGCCCGGAAGACCGCAAGGCGGAGGGGATCATTCCGGTGCATTCGGTGCGCGACAACATCAACATTTCCGCCCGGCGTAAATTTATCCGCGCGGGTTGCCTGATTAACGACGGCTGGGAGTCGAGCAACGCCGACCATCATATTCGCTCGCTGAATATCAAAACGCCAGGACCGGAACAGCTGATTATGAATCTGTCAGGAGGAAACCAGCAGAAGGCCATTTTAGGCCGCTGGCTGTCGGAGGATATGAAGGTCATTCTGCTGGACGAGCCGACGCGCGGTATCGATGTGGGCGCAAAACACGAGATTTACAACGTGATATATGAACTGGCAAAACGCGGCGTGGCGGTGCTGTTCGCCTCCAGCGATCTGCCTGAGGTGCTTGGCGTTGCTGACCGCATTGTAGTGATGCGCGAAGGCGAAATCGCCGGTGAATTACTTCATGAACAGGCGAATGAACAACAGGCGTTGAACCTCGCCATGCCTAAAGTCAGCCAGGCTGTCGCCTGAGTAAGGAGTTAATGATGTCCTCTGTTACTACATCCGGAGCGCCGAAGTCGGCTTTTAGTTTTGGACGCATCTGGGATCAGTACGGCATGCTGGTGGTCTTTGCCGCACTCTTCATCGCCTGTGCAATCTTCGTCCCTAATTTTGCCACCTTCATTAATATGAAAGGGCTGGGACTGGCGATTTCCATGTCCGGCATGGTGGCCTGCGGCATGCTCTTCTGTCTGGCCTCCGGTGATTTCGACCTGTCGGTGGCCTCGGTTATCGCCTGCGCGGGCGTCACCACGGCGGTGGTGATCAACATGACGGAAAGCCTGTGGATTGGCGTTTTTGCCGGTCTGTTGCTCGGCGTGATCAGCGGCCTGGTGAACGGTTTTGTTATCGCACGCCTGAAGATTAATGCCCTGATTACCACGCTTGCAACGATGCAGATAGTCCGCGGTCTGGCCTATATCATCTCCGACGGTAAAGCGGTAGGGATTGAAGACGAGCGCTTCTTTACGCTGGGCTACGCCAACTGGCTGGGCCTGCCTGCGCCTATCTGGCTCACCGTGGCCTGCCTGATCCTGTTCGGCTTCCTGCTGAACCGCACCACCTTTGGTCGTAACACGCTGGCGATCGGCGGCAATGAAGAAGCGGCCCGTCTGGCAGGGGTGCCGGTTGTACGCACCAAGATTATTATCTTCGTGCTCTCCGGGCTGGTCTCCGCCGCGGCGGGGATTATTCTGGCGTCGCGTATGACCAGCGGCCAGCCAATGACGTCTATCGGTTATGAGCTGATCGTCATCTCGGCGTGCGTTTTAGGGGGCGTTTCCCTCAAGGGAGGCATCGGAAAAATCTCATATGTGGTGGCCGGTATCCTGATTTTGGGCACGGTGGAAAACGCCATGAACCTGCTGAATATTTCGCCGTTCTCTCAGTACGTCGTGCGCGGCCTGATCCTGCTGGCAGCCGTGATTTTCGACCGTTACAAGCAAAAAGCGAAGCGTACCCTGTAACCCCAGCGCTGACTTTTTATTGCTCAACTAATAACCATAGTTTACCCCTGAACCGCCTCGCCAGTTTTGCTGGCGGGGCGGTTGTCAAATGGCGAGGCCCATCACACTGTCTATACTTACATGGCTATGAAAGAGGTAAAGGCGTTTACCTCTCGTAAACCGTAAGGAGGATTAGGGTGGCTGACTTGTTAACCGCACCGCCTGTACTGCCCGGAAAATATGCTTTCTTTTTTGACCTCGACGGGACGCTCGCCGGGATCCAGCCGCATCCTGACGACGTGGTCGTACCGGATACGGTTCTAGAGAATTTGCAGCAGCTCTCTCGACTGAACGAGGGCGCATTGGCATTGATTTCAGGGCGCTCAATGGCCGAGCTGGATGTGCTCGCCAGTCCTTACCACTTTCCGCTGGCCGGTGTACACGGAGCGGAGCGCCGCGATATCCATGATCAACTGCATGTTGTATCACTCCCCGATACCTTAATTCAGGCGTTACATACTGAACTCTCCTCGGCGCTGGCGTCGCTCCCGGGCACGGAACTGGAAGCGAAAGGCATGGCGTTCGCCTTGCACTATCGGCAGGCTCCGCATCACGAAGCGGCGATCTTTGCGATTGCCCGCAGCGTGGCCGATGCACATCCGCAGCTCGCGCTGCAGCCGGGGAAGTGCGTCGTTGAGATAAAACCTGAGGGCATCAATAAGGGGGCCGCTATTGCGGCGTTTATGGCGGAACCGCCATTTAAGGGACGTACACCGGTATTTTTTGGCGATGACCTGACCGATGAGGCCGGTTTTCGCGTGGTGAAACAGGCCGGAGGGATCGCCGTCAAGGTAGGGCCTGGTGACACTGTCGCTGAATGGCGTCTGGCGAATGTCGAGGCCGTCTGGCAGTGGATTTCTGATATCGCTAACCAGCAACAACAACAAATAGCGCAAAACAAAGGGGGAAACCATTATGGGTCGCTTAGTCGTCGTCTCTAACCGAATTGCACCGCCTGATGATAAAAAAGCCAGTGCAGGTGGCCTGGCGGTAGGGGTATTAGGTGCCTTAAAAGCTGCTGGCGGGCTGTGGTTTGGCTGGAGCGGTGAAATCAATGAACAAGAGAAACCGCTTAAAAAGGTGACGCGCGGGAACATTACGTGGGCATCATTTGCGCTCAAAGAGAAAGACTATGACGAGTATTACTCGCAGTTCTCCAACGCGGTCCTGTGGCCTGCGTTTCACTATCGTCTTGATCTGGTGAAATTCCAGCGTGAATCCTTCGAGGGCTACTCGCGGGTGAATGCGCTGCTGGCGGATAAACTGCTGCCTTTAATTGAGGAAGACGATATTTTATGGATCCACGATTATCATCTGCTCCCCTTCGCCAGAGAGCTGCGTAAAAGGGGAGTCAATAACCGGATTGGCTTCTTCCTGCACATTCCGTTCCCGACGCCGGAAATTTTCACCGCGCTGCCGCCGCATGAAGAACTGCTGGAGGCGCTGTGTGATTATGACCTGCTGGGCTTCCAGACCGAAAATGACCGTCTCGCGTTCCTGGACTCCGTGTCAGGCAAAACGCGCCTGGTAACCAACGGCGGCAAAACCCATACGGCGTGGGGCAAAACCTTCCATACCGAGGTCTATCCGATTGGTATTGAACCCGACGAAATTGCGGAACAGGCCTCGGGCCCGCTGCCGCCGAAGCTGGCCCAGCTTAAGAATGAACTCAAGCACGTGAAGAATATCTTCTCGGTAGAGCGTCTGGATTATTCCAAAGGGTTGCCGGAACGCTTCCTGGCGTATGAAACGCTGCTGGATAAATACCCTCAGCACCACGGTAAAATCCGCTATACCCAGATCGCGCCAACGTCGCGCGGGGAAGTGCAGGCCTATCAGGATATTCGTCATCAGCTGGAGACAGAAGCAGGGCGCATCAACGGGCGCTACGGCCAGCTGGGCTGGACGCCGCTCTTTTATCTGAATCAGCATTTTGACCGTAAGATCCTGATGAAGGTTTTCCGCTACGCCGACGTTGGCCTGGTTACGCCGCTGCGCGACGGGATGAACCTGGTGGCAAAAGAGTACGTGGCGGCTCAGGACCCGGCGGATCCGGGCGTGCTGGTGCTTTCCCAGTTTGCCGGGGCAGCGAACGAACTGACCTCAGCGCTGCTCGTTAACCCTTACGATCGGGATGATGTGGCAAATGCCCTCAACCGCGCGCTGACCATGCCGCTGACGGAGCGAATTTCCCGCCATGCCGAAATGATGGAGACGATCCGGAATAACGATATAAATCACTGGCAGGCGCGTTTCATTCAGGATCTACGCGAAATAGCCCCGCAAAGTCACGAAGGCGATCTGCAAAAAAAGATCGCGACCTTCCCTAAACTCGCCTGATATTCCTCTGGGGGGGTTAAGCCCCCCCAAGCGGGACTAACAGCACGTCAACTTGGCTTGAGGCGATAATAGATTTTGCCGCGCAGGTAGCCCTCGATATAAAGCTGTGGTTATGGTTCCCGCAAATCACTAAATCAATATTCTGCTTGCGGCACATATCAAGAATATGGGCATTCAGTTCCCCCGTCGCAATAACGGTTTCATCAATGGGGTACTCTGCTTTTTCGACAAGCTCTCGCAGAAACTGCTGCGTTTCCTCCTGCAAAACCTCACGAATATCTTCCAGCATCGGGGCCGCCAGTTGATTGTACATCTCGGGCTCGGCCGCGAGGGTAATGAGGCTGATGCGCGCATTATGCGGCCGGGCGATGGATACGGCCCGGGCGACAAGCTGGTGGCTTTCGGGGGAAACGGCAACAGAAACAAGAAGATGGGAGTAACTCATGGCGCACTCCTTAGATGCCTGACAGACAGCGTTTCATCACCATTACCGCGAATTTCCTGGTTTCGCAAGACTTGAATACGACATTAGTGTGAAGCTTATCATAATTATTCATTAATTATTCTTATAAGAAGAATAACTGATAAATGCGCCTAAATGAAAAAAATTAACAACTTAACGTAAGTCACACAAATCTTCGCTTTCGCTATTAAATCGTTCTAACAAGTTATAAACGCATTTCGAATGATCACGCAATGAAACAATTTTATTGCCAGAAATGCATAACTCTATGTTTTATCGAAGTAATCAAAATGTATCCCTGACGCATACGCGATGTAAACGATTGCTGATACTGCACGCACGGGTAAAAGCACATTGCGTGCCACTTATTCTCACGCTTATGCATGAGTATTCGTCGATTAAGAATACAAAACAGTGCCGATTGCTTAAAAAATGAGCAAATTAGAAGTCATACTGATGGATTTATGGGTTACATTCACTTAAATTGTGTGACGTGGATCACATTTTTTTTAAATTTGAGGGTGGCTGCATTGTATGTGTCAAATCTGGCGAGTAGAGTTTGCGTCGAATTAGGAAAAATCTTAGTTATTTGTAAGAAATGATAAAACCTGTAAGAGATGTAACCGCGTTGCATCCCTTACGCGTTTGGATGAATACAAACCTAGATTCAACTATGCATTTAGCCTTTTCTTTTTTATACCGGGTGATTTCCCGGCGACATCACGGGGTGCGGTCTTTCCGCATAAAAATAATAGTTGGTTATTCGGGATGGGAACAATGCATACATCCGAGTTGCTAAAACATATCTATGACATCAATTTGTCATATTTACTGCTCGCGCAGCGTTTAATTAGTCAGGACAAAGCGTCCGCGATGTTTCGTCTGGGTATTAACGAAGAAATGGCAACCATGCTGGGCGGATTAACCCTCCCTCAGATGGTAAAACTGGCGGAAACGAATCAACTGGTGTGCCAGTTCCGTTTTGATAATCCGCAGACGATAACGCGTCTGACGCAGGAATCCCGCGTGGACGATCTGCAACAGATCCATACCGGTATCCTGCTCTCCACTCGCTTGCTTAGCGACATCAGTCAGCCTGATGACGCAGCCCGTAAGAAAAGGGCCTAGCAATGAGCGAAAAAAGCATTGTTCAGGAAGCGCGTGACATACAGCTGGCCATGGAGCTGATTACGCTGGGTGCTCGTTTACAAATGCTGGAAAGCGAGACTCAGTTGAGCCGTGGTCGCCTTATCAAACTGTATAAAGAGTTACGCGGTAGTCCCCCGCCGAAAGGCATGCTGCCGTTTTCTACGGACTGGTTTATGACCTGGGAGCAGAACATCCACGCTTCCATGTTCTGTAATGCCTGGCAGTATCTTCTCAAAACCGGTTTGTGTAGCGGCGTAGACGCCGTGATCAAAGCGTACAAACTTTACCTTGAACAATGCCCACAGCAGGAAGAAGGCCCTCTGCTGGCGCTGACCCGCGCATGGACGCTGGTGCGTTTTGTTGAGAGCGGAATGCTTGAACTGTCGCGCTGCAATTGCTGCGACGGCAATTTTATTACCCATGCTCATCAGCCTGCAGGCAGCTTCGCCTGTAGTTTATGTCAGCCGCCGTCCCGCGCAGTAAAAAGACGTAAACTTTCCCGGGATGCTGCCGATATTATTCCACAACTGCTGGATGAACAGATCGAACAAGCTGTTTAACCCGAACGTGTGGGCAAGATTCCAGCAGCGGTAAGTCATTACCGCTGCTTTTTTTTACCCCGCAAACGGTAAACGCTGCGAGCTGGACGTCCTTGCCATAGTCACTAGCGGAAGGATGATGTCGTGCTTATCTTATTAGGTTACCTGGTAGTTCTCGGTACAGTTTTCGGCGGTTACATGATGACCGGCGGGCACCTTGGAGCACTCTATCAACCGGCTGAACTTATTATCATCGGCGGCGCAGGGGTAGGGGCTTTTATCGTTGGCAACAACGGTAAATCGATCAAGGGCACGTTGAAGGCAATTCCATTGCTGTTCCGTCGCTCGAAATACACCAAAAGCATGTATATGGATCTGCTGGCGCTGCTCTATCGCCTGATGGCGAAGTCGCGTCAGCAGGGGATGTTCTCGCTTGAACGGGATATCGAAAACCCGAAAGAGAGCGAAATTTTTGCCAGCTATCCGCGCATTCTGGCGGACGCCATGATGCTGGATTTCATCGTCGATTACCTGCGTCTCATCATCAGCGGCAATATGAATACCTTCGAAATCGAAGCGCTGATGGACGAAGAGATCGAAACCCACGAAAGCGAATCTGAAGTGCCGGCCAACAGCCTGGCGCTGGTGGGCGACTCCCTTCCGGCGTTTGGTATCGTGGCGGCGGTCATGGGGGTGGTACACGCCCTGGCCTCGGCGGACCGCCCGGCGGCTGAACTGGGCGCGCTGATTGCCCATGCGATGGTGGGCACCTTCCTCGGTATTTTGCTGGCTTATGGTTTTATCTCTCCGCTGGCAAGCGTGCTGCGCCAGAAAAGCGCGGAAACGACCAAAATGATGCAGTGCGTGAAGATCACGCTGCTCTCTAACCTCAACGGTTACGCGCCACCGATCGCGGTTGAATTTGGCCGTAAAACGCTTTACTCCAGCGAGCGTCCGTCGTTTATCGAGCTTGAAGAACACGTGCGCGCGGTGAAAAACCCAAACCAACAGACGACAACTGAGGACGCATGAAAAACCAGTCCCATCCGATCGTCATTGTCAAAAAACGCAAGCACAAGGGCGGCGGGCACGGTTCCCACGGCTCCTGGAAAATCGCGTACGCCGACTTTATGACCGCAATGATGGCGTTCTTTCTGGTGATGTGGCTGATCTCCATCTCCAGCCCGAAGGAGCTTATCCAGATTGCCGAATATTTCCGTACCCCGCTGGCGACGGCGGTGACCGGTGGGCCGCGTATCTCTAACAGCGAAAGCCCGATCCCTGGCGGAGGCGATGATTACACCCAGCAGAAGGGTGAGGTGAAAAAAGAGCCGAACATCGACGAGCTGAAACGCAAGATGGAGCAGGCGCGTCTGAAAAAACTGCGTGGCGATCTCGACCAGCTGATTGAAGCAGATCCTAAACTGCGCGCGCTGCGGCCGCACCTGAAAATCGATCTGGTCCAGGAAGGGCTGCGTATTCAGATTATCGACAGCCAGAACCGCCCGATGTTTAAAACCGGGAGTGCGGAAGTTGAGCCGTACATGCGCGATATTTTACGCGCCATTGCGCCGGTGCTGAACGGCATTCCTAACCGAATCAGCCTTTCGGGCCACACGGATGACTTCCCGTACGCCAGTGGGGAGAAGGGATACAGCAACTGGGAGCTTTCTGCCGATCGTGCCAACGCCTCGCGTCGCGAGCTGGTGGCAGGTGGGCTTGATGATGGCAAGGTACTGCGCGTGGTCGGCATGGCAGCAACCATGCGGGTCTCCGACCGCGGGCCGGATGACGCCATCAACCGTCGTATCAGTCTTTTAGTGCTGAACCAGCAGGCGGAGCAGGCCATCCTGCACGAAAACGCCGAAAGTCAGAATGAGTCACTGGACGATTTAAAACAGCCTGGGGCCGTCCCTGCGGCTGCCGTTCCAACATCGCCACCAGCCAATCCGAGGTGATAGCGTGAGCATGGATATTAGCGATTTTTACCAGACATTCTTTGATGAAGCCGACGAACTGTTGGCGGATATGGAGCAACATTTGCTCGATCTGGTGCCCGAAGCACCGGACTCCGAGCAGCTCAATGCCATCTTCCGCGCGGCGCATTCTATTAAAGGCGGAGCCGGAACGTTTGGATTTACCATCCTGCAGGAAACGACCCATTTAATGGAAAACCTGCTTGATGAAGCACGACGCGGTGAGATGCAGCTCAATACCGACAT
This sequence comes from Enterobacter cloacae complex sp. P12RS, assembly GCF_014895875.1. Classification (NCBI taxonomy): domain Bacteria; kingdom Pseudomonadati; phylum Pseudomonadota; class Gammaproteobacteria; order Enterobacterales; family Enterobacteriaceae; genus Enterobacter; species Enterobacter cloacae complex sp. P12RS. The sequence continues at coordinate 55,639 of NZ_JADBQO010000020.1, read as the reverse complement.
TATCAACCTGTTTTTGGAAACCAAAGATATTATGCAGGAACAGCTCGACGCCTATAAAAGTTCGGCAGAGCCTGATGCCGCCAGCTTTGAATACATCTGCAATGCGCTGCGCCAGCTCGCCCTGGAAGCCAAAGGTGAGGTCGCTGCAGCCGTTGTCCCTGCGGCAAAGCTGAGCGTTGTCGATGCGGTTGCTGCTGAAGAGGCCGCGCCAGCCGCCGCGCAAGCGGGCAAGCTGCGCGTTGTGCTGTCACGCCTGAAAGAGAGCGAAGTTAACCTGCTGGAAGAAGAGCTGGGTAACCTGGCGAAATTAAGTAACGTAGTGAAAGGCAAAGACAGCCTCGCGGCGACCCTCGATGACGGTATCTGTCAGGACGATATCGTGGCGGTGCTGTGCTTTGTCATTGAAGCCGACCAGATCGCCTTCGAAACGGAAGCCGCCGCGGTAGAAGCTCCGGCTGCAGAAGAAGAGGTTGCTGTCGTTGCCCAGGCCGCCGCACCGGCTGTGGCCCCAGCGGCCCCAGTGCTGAAGGCGGTGCCAAAAGAGGCCGCGGCGCCTGGCCGTGGTGAAAAACCGGCCGCGCGCTCCAGTGAGTCCACCAGCATTCGCGTTGCCGTTGAGAAGGTTGACCAGCTGATTAACCTGGTTGGCGAACTGGTGATCACCCAGTCCATGCTGGCGCAGCGTTCTAACGAACTCGACCCGGTCACGCACGGCGATCTGATCACCAGCATGGGCCAGCTGCAGCGTAACGCCCGCGACCTGCAGGAATCGGTGATGTCCATCCGCATGATGCCGATGGAATATGTCTTCAGCCGCTTCCCGCGCCTGGTGCGCGACCTTGCCAGCAAGCTAAATAAGCAGATTGAACTGACCCTGATGGGCAGCTCAACGGAGCTGGATAAGAGCCTGATCGAGCGCATCATCGACCCGTTAACGCACCTGGTGCGTAACAGCCTCGACCACGGTATTGAACTGCCGGAAAACCGCATTGCCGCCGGGAAATCTCCGGTCGGGAATCTGATCCTCTCTGCGGAACATCAGGGCGGGAACATCTGCATCGAAGTGACCGACGACGGCGCGGGCCTTAACCGCGAGCGCATCCTGGCGAAAGCCATTTCACAGGGGATGGCGGTGAATGAAAACATGACCGACGAAGAAGTGGGCATGCTGATCTTCGCGCCGGGCTTCTCGACCGCCGAGCAGGTGACGGACGTCTCCGGACGCGGCGTCGGCATGGACGTGGTGAAACGTAACATTCAGGAGATGGGCGGCCACGTTGAGATCCAGTCTAAACAGGGCTCCGGCACCACCATCCGCATCCTGCTCCCGCTGACGCTGGCGATCCTCGACGGCATGTCGGTCAAAGTCGCGGACGAAGTCTTCATTCTGCCGCTGAACGCGGTGATGGAATCCCTCCAGCCGCGTGAAGAAGATCTGCATCCGCTGGCAGGCGGCGAGCGCGTTCTCGAAGTGCGCGGTGAGTACCTGCCGCTGGTCGAGCTGTGGAAAGTGTTCGAAGTGGACGGGGCGAAGACCGAGGCCACGCAGGGTATCGTGGTGATCCTGCAAAGCGCGGGCCGTCGCTACGCGCTGCTGGTCGATCAGCTGATTGGTCAGCACCAGGTGGTGGTGAAGAATCTCGAAAGCAACTACCGCAAGGTGCCGGGTATTTCTGCTGCCACCATTCTGGGGGATGGTAGCGTAGCGCTGATCGTCGACGTGTCGGCGCTTCAGGGATTAAATCGTGAACAACGTGTGGCGTACACAGCCGCCTGATTAAGTAGAAGGTAATAACATGACCGGTATGAGTAATGTAACGAAACTGGCGGGCGAGCCATCAGGGCAGGAGTTCCTGGTATTCACTTTGGGCGATGAGGAGTACGGCATCGATATCCTGAAAGTGCAGGAAATTCGTGGTTACGACCAGGTTACCCGCATCGCTAACACGCCAGCGTTTATTAAAGGCGTCACCAACCTGCGCGGCGTGATTGTGCCAATCGTGGATCTGCGCGTGAAGTTCAGCCAGGGCGACGTTGACTACAACGACAATACCGTCGTGATCGTCCTGAACCTGGGACAGCGCGTGGTGGGTATCGTGGTGGATGGCGTATCTGACGTGCTTTCCCTGACCTCTGACCAGATTCGTCCTGCGCCGGAGTTTGCGGTCACGCTGTCGACCGAATACCTGACCGGCCTGGGGGCGCTCGGCGAGCGTATGCTGATTCTGGTGAACATCGAGAAGCTGCTGAACAGCGAAGAGATGGCGCTGCTGGATATCGCGGCGAATCATGTAGCGTAGGTAAATGCAAAACGGCAACCCAGGTTGCCGTTTTTTTTATTTGCTCCCTCTCCCACAGGGAGAGGGCTGGGGTGAGGGCATCAGGCCTCACCCTTTTTCATGCCATTACGCTTCCTGCTTTACCAGTTCAGCTTCAGCTTCCCGCGCACCTTCATTCTGCGAGAGCATCGCCGTCGCAATCCCGTTCCCCAGAACGTTAATCGCGGAACGCCCCATATCCAGGAAGTGGTCGATCCCCATCAGCAGCAGGATCCCCGCCACCGGAATGTTAAAGCTCGGGATCGTTGCGGCCAGCACCACCAGCGAAGAACGCGGCACGCCCGCAATGCCTTTTGACGCCAGCATCAGGGTTAACATCAGCACCGTCACCTCAGAGAAGCTCAGGTGAATGTTGTACGCCTGCGCAATAAACATCGAGGCAAACGAGCAGTACACCATTGACCCCACGAGGTTGAAGGAGTAGCCAATCGGCAGAACGAAAGAGGCGATATTGCGCGAGCAGCCAAAGCGCTCCAGCTGCTCCAGCGTTTTAGGGTAGGCCGCTTCAGAACTGCTGGTGGTGAATGCGACCAGCACCGGATCTTTCAGCATGCTGACCAGGCGAAACACCTCTTTTTTCAGCACCATGTAACCCACGGCCAGCAGCACCATGCAGGTGAGAAGAATGGCAACGTAGTAGCCGCCAATAAAGGAGGCGTAGTTCAACAGGATGCCCAGACCCTGCGTGGCAATGACGGAGGAGATCGCCGCGAAGATGGCCAGTGGCGCAACGTACATCACGTAACCCGTTACCTTCAGCATGATATGGGAAACCACATCCAGTGCGGCCACCAGCGGCGCGTTGAATTTCTGCCCCAGCGACGCGCCGCCGATGCCGAAGAACATCGAGAACACCACAATCTGCAGGATCTCATTGTTCGACATCGCCCCCGCGATGCTGGTGGGAATGGTGTGAGACAGGAACGCTTTCAGCGTCATCCCGCCCACGGCCAGACCGGTATCCACCGCCTCGGTTGGAATAGTCAGGTTCAGGCCGCTTCCCGGACGCTCCAGCGTAACGATAAACAGTCCGACCAGAATAGAAAGCACGGATGAACTGATGAACCATACCATCGCTTTGCCGCCCACCCGGCCTATGGTGGAGGTTTCTCCCAGCTTCATAATGCCTACGGTCAGCGTGCTGAAGACCAGTGGCGCAATAACCATTTTGATCAGACGGAGGAAAATATCGGTCAGAAGGGTAATATTATCCGACCAGGCTTTGATGGCATCCGCAGATGCGTACTCGTGAATTGCCGCCCCTGAAAGAATACCCGCCAGCATGAATATCACGATGAAGAGTGTAAGTTTGTTTGCACTTGCCACGAAAAAAGACCCTCTATGCGCTATCAGATGTCGCCCGCGCCGATACATATAAATTTTTTATTACTGCGCGGGAAAATATTCGGCACATAAATTGACGCAAAGCGTAGGGGGATACAACAAGTTTTTAAGTTTTATTGATTTTGTTGTTGGTGGCATAACGATATATTGTGATGGTGATCACACTATAAGGGATATATTCTCTTCTGAAAAAATAAAAATGCGGCCAAAATAATTTTAATTCATTGTTATTTATAAGAATATTAAGTCAATAGGACACAAGGATTATGCGTTTTGGGGCGGGTGGTGGAAGCGATATCCGTAAACTAAATTCTCATTAACCCCTCTCAGTGGAACCTTAAGCGGGGCTAACATCTTGAACAGCATAAATAAAATGTGGCAAGGGAACGCGTTTGACTTCCGGAGGGTGGAAAATGAAAAGAAAACGCCTTTTAATCTGCGCTGGCGCGTTACTGGCGGCGACAACGGTACATCCTGCGCTGGCCGTGACCAGCAGCGGCACCATCGGTGCGACGCTGACCCTCACAAACGGGTGTCTGATTAACGGATCGCCCACGCAAAACGGTATTAACTTCGGGACACTCGATTTTGGTACCCATCCCGCCACGTTTTCCACGCTGACCACCCAGCTCACCGGCGCCAGCGGCGGGAATACGTTCACCATTCAGTGCACCACCGCCAGCTATACGGTGGCGATCACCGGCAACACTAACTCCACCGCACCCGGTACCGTGGTCGGCACGCCGGGCACGCCTGCGCGCTATCTGATCAATACCGCCAATGCGGCGCAGGGCGTGGCTTACAGTCTGTACAGCGACAGCGGATTTAACAACGTCATCGCCAACAACGCGGCGCTGCCGGTCGCGTCGACGGCGGGCGGGGTCAACAGCTACACCCTTTACGGGCGCATCACCGGCGGCGGTAACAGCGTCACGGTGGTGCCGGGCACTTATACCGACACGATCAACGTCAGCGTCACCTACTAGCTCCAGCCATGAAGGCCTCCTTTTTAAGTCTGCGCGCTTGCGCAGAGGGGATTGTGCAGCCTTTTTTTGCGCTAGCGCTGGGGCTGACCCTGGTTTCCGGGGCCGGCGCGGTGACGTCGCAGTCGTTTAAGGTGAGCGCGACCGTCGTGCCGGGATGTTCTGTCACGACGGGGACCGGCGGGATCTTCGGGACGCTGGATTTTGGAACCCATACCGGCGTGGAGAGTGCCCCGGTCAGCACCAGCTTTGTGCCCAACGGGGCGCTGTCCATCGCCTGCACGCCGGGCGTGGCGCTGAGCATGAGTATCAACGGCGGGCAAAACTACGCCTCGGTGCGCCGCATGACGCGTTCAGGCGGCACCGACGTGGTGGGCTACCGGCTTTACAGCAGCAGTTCACTGGCGGCGAACAGTGAGATTGGGGTCAACCAGGCCATCCCGGTGACCTACACCAACAGCAACAATATTGCACTACCACTTTTTGGCGTAGCGCTGCTGACGGGATTTAGCCCGGCAGGCACCTATTCCGATCAGCTCACCGTGACCTTGTCATGGTGAAAAAGGGAGAACATTCGATGAAGCCACTATTCAGGCATTGGTACCTGGTGAGTATGTTGGGCGTGACCGCCATGGCGGCAGGACAGGCGCAGGCGGCGGCGACCATTCTGTTATGGCCCATCGATCCGTGGCTGTCGGCCGACAGCAAAGCGACTGAATTGTGGATCCAGAATCAGGGAAACAGTGCCACAACGATGCAGGTGCGCATTGTGCGCTGGAAGCAGGAGGGGGGCTTTGAGCGCTATACCGCCCAGCAGGACGTGGTCGCCAGCCCGCCCATCGTCACCATCGGCAAAGGCAGTAAACAGCTGATCCGCCTGATCAAACAGGGTACGGTTCCGATGGGCGTTGAACAAGCCTATCGCATTATCGTGGATGAAATTCCCCAGCCGGACGCGAAGGCCGACCCCGCCATCGGCCTTAAACTGCAGATGCGCTATTCCATACCGCTGTTCGTTTACGGACAGGGGATCCCGACAATAAAAGAGGGGGCGCATCATGCCCTCGTGGATACCCGTAACCTGAGCTGGCGCGTCACGCAGGTGGCGGGCCAGCCTGCCATTGAAGTGCGCAATCAGGGCGATGTTCACGTCAGGCTCAGCCAGGTGGCGCTGGAGCAGGGGGGACAAAAGCGCATGATTGCGGATGGCCTGCTGGGCTATGTGCTGCCGGGCAGCACCCGCAGCTGGCCGATTCCGACCGGGATCCGCCAGCCCAGCCAGATCAGCGCGCAGATTAATGCCAGGGATGCACAATGGCAGTCGACGCCCGTCAACTGAAGCCCGCAATGATGATCCTGCTTTGCGTGAGTACCAGTACCTGGGCCGAACCGGGTGATGACAGCTTACCGCCGCCGCCGCAAGCGCAGGCGATAAACGGGGAGGCGGTTTTCCAGCTCGCCCTGGTACTGAACCACTACGACACCGGGCTGGTGGTTCCCGTGACGCAACGCGACGGCGCTTACTATATCTCCAGCGCCGATTTGCTGCGCGCCGGGCTTCCGCCTGAACATGTGCCCAACGGCGACGTCAATCTCAGCACGCTTCCGGCGGTGCGGGTGGAGTACGACAGTCCCGCCCAGCGTCTGCTGCTGACCGTGCCCCGTGAGTGGATAACCTCCCGCGTCACCCCGTTTGGCGGCCAGCCGACGCAGAGTAAGCCTCACTATGGCAGAGGCGCGCTGCTCAATTACGATTTTTATACCAACCATACCGAGCACGTCGGCGGGCAGGCCTCGCTCTGGCATGAATTCCGCTACTTCAATGAAAACGGTTCATTCTCCTCCACCGGCTACGCCCGCGAAAATTTCACCGGCAACGACGGTCAGCAGGAGGGCTATGTCCGCTATGACACCACCCTGCTGGTGACCAACGAGGAGGACGCCACCACCTGGACCGCCGGGGATGTCATCAGCGATGCCCTGAGCTGGAGCAGCAGCGTCCGCATGGGCGGGATCAGCTATGGGCGTGATTTCTCCCTGCGTCCGGACCTGGTGACCTGGCCGCTGCCGGAATTTTCAGGTGAAGCGGCGGTGCCGACCTCGGTCGACCTCTTCATCAACGGCTACCGCTCCGGGTCCACGCAGCTGCAGCCCGGACCGTTCACCCTGACGAACCTGCCCTACATTAACGGCGCCGGGGATGCGGTGCTGGTCACCACCGATGCGCTGGGGCGCCAGGTGAGTACCACGCTGCCGTTTTACGTCACCAGCGATCTGCTGAAAGAAGGGCTGAGCGACGGGGCCGTTACCCTGGGGAGCCTGCGGCGCAACTACGGCATTAAGAATTTTGACTACGGCCCGGCGGCGGGGAGCGGATCGTATCGCTACGGCCTGACGGACTGGCTGACGCTGGAGGGGCACGCCGAAGGCGCGGAGGAACTGGCGCTCGCCGGTGCGGGGACGGTGGTCAAGCTGGGGCGTTTTGGCGTGGTGAATACCTCGTACAGCCAGAGCCGGATGCGCGGAGATGACGGCGGGCAAATCAACTGGGGCTACCAGTACAGCACCAGCGAGTTCAGCCTCGCCACCCAGCATACCCGCCGCGATCGCGGCTTTGGTAACCTGGCCCTGTATGACCAGCCGACGGTGTACGACGAAAATGACCGCCCCATCGCCAGCTTTAGCCGCAATACCGATCAATATTCCCTGACCTTCAACCTGGGGGAATACGGCAACATCGGGGCGGCCTGGATCGGCGTGGAGAGCTTTGACAGCCAGAAAACCGAGCTGCTTAACCTCTCCTGGAGCCGAAATCTGTGGGGCTCCAGCAGCATTTACCTCGCCGCCAGCCGGGACCAGCAGCGGGGCGACTGGACGGTCGCGATGTCATTCCAGGTGCCGCTGGGCGAACGCGACAGCGCGGCGCTCACCGTGGAAAATACCCCGGATGCAGGCAGCACGCAGCGCATCAACTACAACCACTCGATGCCCTCCGACGGCGGCTTCAGCTGGAATATGGCGTGGGCGAACCAGTCGCGATCGAATAACTACCAGCAGGGAACGGTGGGCTGGCGCAATAACAATATCGAGCTGCAGGGGGGCGGGTACGGCGAGAAGGGCATGATGACCTGGTGGAGCGAAGCGATGGGCTCCCTGGTGCTGATGGACGGCGAACTGTTTGCGGCAAACAAAATCAACGATGCGTTTGTGGTCATCAGCACCGATGGCCAGCCGGATGTCCCCGTCAGCTATGAAAACCAGCCGGTTGGTAAAACCAACCGCAACGGGTATCTGCTGGTGAGCGGCGTCTCGGCCTATTACCCGGCAAGCTACAGTATTAACACCTTGAACCTGCCTGCCGACACCCGGCTGAAAGAGACCGAGCGGCGGGTGGCGATCCGCCGCCACAGCGGTTATCTGGTGGATTTCCCGATGGAACAGGAGCGGGTAGCGAGCGTCATCCTGCACGACGCGCAGGGGGAGGCCATTCCGGTGGGAAGCCAGGTTCGACGCGCCTCGCGCAGCAATGCGGTGGTGGGATATGACGGGATTGCCTGGCTGGAAAACCTCAGCGACGTCAATCTGCTCGACGTCACGACGCCGACAGGCAAACGCTGCAGGGCAACGCTGACCATCGGCGCGAACCCGGACCACAGGCTGCAAACCTACGGCCCGCTGGTCTGCCGGGAGGGGCCATGAAGCGCTGGGTGATGTTGCTCCTGCTGCTGCTCTCCGGCGGCAGCTGGGCGGCCTGTACCGTCAGCACGGTCAATGCGTCGTTCGGCAGCGTCACGTCGTTTGCGCTGAGCGGCTCCGGGGAGGTGGAGACCACCGGCACGCTGGTGGTGGCGTGTGATGCGATACTCAACCTGCTGACGAACGACTCGGTGACGCTGAACTACACCGCAGCAACGATATCGGCCAACAGTCGTGCGACCCTGAAACGCACCGATAATGCCGCCATCACGGACGTGATCCCCACCCGGCTGTGTGGACTTTCGGGTTGCGCGAGCAGCAGTGAGGTACAGATAAGTAAATCGTATACCTGGAGCGGAAATACCTTGCTGGGATTGCTCGGGTCAAAGCAGTACAACATTCCGCTCTATTTCCGCACCGTCGCCGGACAAAACGTCTCTGCCGGGCCGTATCAGGTGCAGTTAACCTTCAGCGTTAACTACAGCGTCTGTTCCGTGGGGGCGCTCGGTATTTGCACCATCAATCAAACGGGAACCGCGACGACCAGTATTCTGCTTAACCTGACCGTCACCAACGACTGCAGCGCCATGACCACGCCGGACGTCAACTTTAGCAGTGCGCCGCTGGTGCAAAATTTCCCCACGGTCTCGCAGGCGATTGCCGTCACCTGTACCAAAGGCAGTACCTATACCATCGGGATTAACAATGGTGCCAACGCGCTGAATAACGTGCGCCGGATGGTGAGCGGCAGTAACTACCTGAGTTATGACATCTATAAAGAAGCCACGACTAACCGCTGGGGCAGCAGCGGCAGCGAACGCTGGACCAGCGCGACCTCCTCGCTGGTCAGCGCCGACGGCCTGCTGCGTACCTATAACTACACCGCCAAAGTCCTGACGAATCAGGCCACGCCACCCGCCGGTACCTACACCGATACGCTGATTGTTGACGTCGCGTTTTAACCCCGCGCTTTTCCCTTTCGCAAATGTAAAGTTCCTGTGGCCTGTGCCGATAACACCGTTAATAAATCTATGAGAAGGTGTTGTATGTTGAACCGTATCCGCGTTGTCACAATGCTAATGATGGTGCTGGTCATTTTCGCACTACTTCAGCTTATCTCCGGCGGGCTTTTTTTCTCGTCGTTAAAACAGAACCAGGACAGCTTCGCCGCCTCGAACGATCTCCGCCTGCAGCAGAGTGAGCTCACGTCGACGTGGGATCTGATGCTGCAAACGCGCATCAACCTGAGCCGCTCGTCCGCGCGCATGATGATGGATCCGAACAATCAGCAGAGCAGCGCGAAAACCGATCTGCTAAAAAATGCCCGGGCTACGCTGGCCGACGCGGCTAAACACTACGCCGCCTTCAGGCAAATCGCACCGCAGCCTGCTATGGCGCAGGTGAGCCAGAACATTGATGAAAAATACAGCGCCTACTATGCCGGGCTTACGGAGCTGATCCAGTTCCTGGAGAGCGGCAACATGGATGCCTACTTCGCACAGCCGACGCAGGGGATGCAAAACGCACTCGGCGCGGCGCTGGGGGAATACGCGAAGGCCAGCGGCGATCTGTATCACTCGGCCTTTACTGAAAGCCAGAATGACTACCGCTTTGCGAAATGGCAGATGGCGGTATTGGCCCTGGCGCTGGTCATTGTGCTGTTCGCTGTGTGGTACGGCATTCGCCACATCCTGCTGAACCCTCTCGGCCGCGTGATTGCCCATATTCGCGAGATTGCCTCTGGCGATCTGACCAAAACGCTGACCGTTTCCGGACGTAACGAGATCACCGAGCTGGCCAACAGCGTCGACCACATGCAGCGTTCATTGATCGAGACCGTCGCCAACGTGCGTAACGGATCCGAGGCGATCTATACCGGCACCAGCGAAATCGCGATGGGGAATAACGATCTCTCATCTCGTACCGAGCAGCAGGCGTCGGCGCTGGAAGAGACGGCCGCCAGCATGGAGCAGCTCACCGCAACCGTGAAGCAGAACGCCGATAACGCCCGCCAGGCGTCTCAGCTGGCAGAAAGCGCCTCCGAAACCGCGCAGCGCGGCGGTCGCGTGGTGGATGGCGTGGTGAAAACCATGCACGAAATCGCCGACAGCTCGAAGAAAATCGCCGACATCATCAGCGTCATCGACGGCATTGCCTTCCAGACCAACATCCTCGCGCTCAACGCCGCCGTGGAAGCGGCACGCGCGGGCGAGCAGGGGCGCGGGTTTGCGGTGGTGGCCGGGGAAGTGCGCAACCTTGCCAGCCGCAGCGCCAACGCGGCAAAAGAGATTAAATCCCTGATTGAAGACTCCGTCTCCCGCGTGGATACCGGCTCCGTGCTGGTGGAGAGTGCCGGGGAGACCATGAATGACATCGTGAATGCCGTTACCCGCGTGACGGACATCATGGGGGAAATCGCCTCTGCGTCCGATGAGCAGAGTCGTGGTATCGACCAGGTTGCCCTGGCGGTATCGGAAATGGACCGCGTGACACAGCAAAACGCCGCGCTGGTGCAGGAGTCCGCTGCGGCGGCCGCTGCGCTGGAAGACCAGGCGAGCCGTCTGAAGATGGCCGTCTCGGCGTTTCGTCTCGCTTCACTCGCTGGAAATACGGTCACTGCGCAAGCTACGTACCGCGCGCCAGCCGCCGACACGGCGGTCACCCGCACGCGTGCTGCAACGACCGGACAAGATGAAAACTGGGAAACATTTTGACTGACAATTAAACCGCGGCTGCTTGCCGCTTGATGGGAGCGTGGATGTTAAATCGTATTCGTATCTCGACCACACTGTTTTTGATTCTGATCCTTTGCGGTGTGTTGCAGGTTGGCAGTAACGGGTTGTCTTTTTGGGCGTTTCGCGATGGCTATCAGAATTTGCAGGACGTTGAGGCGAGTAATCAACAGCGCTCCGCACTGGCACAAACGCGTGCCGTGCTGTTGCAGGCAAGCACTGCGCTGAACAAGGCAGGAACCTTAACCGCGCTCAGCTATCCGCCGGATGACATTAAGGCGCTGATGGCAACGGCGCGCGACAGCCTGAAGCAGGCAGACGCACAGTTTAAGGCCTTCACGGCGCAGGCGGCCGACGGCGAGAAAGAGAAAGCGCTGAAGGCGGCCATGAAAAAGAACTTTGAGCAGTGGTACAGCGATCTGGACCACCAGGCGACCTGGCTTGAGAACAACCAGCTTTCGGACTTCATGGCCGCTCCGGTCCAGGCGTCTCAGGCGGCGTTTGACGGCAGCTTTGACGCATGGCAGCAGGATATCAATCAGTCTGTTCTGCGCGCCGGTGAAGCAAGCCGCACCAGCTATCACATGTCCGGCGTTATCTTTGCCGTCGTTGTGATTCTGGCGGGGCTGCTGACCGGCGGGGCGCTGCTCTGGGCGCGCAGAATGATTGTGCAGCCGCTGGCGATTATCAGCAGCCACTTCGACAGTATTGCGAAGGGGGATCTGGCGCGTCCGGTGGCGGTGTTTGGCAAAAACGAAATTTCGGCGATCTTTGCCAGCCTGAAGGCCATGCAGGGGTCGCTGCGGGAAACGGTATCCGACGTGCGTCAGGGCAGTTATGCCATGCATACGGGGATCTCAGAGATTGCGGCGGGGAATAACGATCTCTCGTCCCGCACCGAGCAGCAGGCGGCGTCGCTGGCGCAGACGGCGGCCAGTATGGAACAGCTGACCGCGACGGTAAGCCAGAACGCCGATAACGCGCGCCAGGCGTCTGACCTGTCAAAACAGGCGGCGCTGACGGCGAAGAGAGGGGGCGATCAGGCCTCTCACGTGGCCAGCACCATGCAGGAGATTGCCGCCAGTTCGCAGAAGATCGGCGACATCATCAGCGTGATTGACGGTATTGCGTTTCAGACCAACATCCTGGCGCTGAACGCCGCCGTGGAAGCGGCGCGCGCCGGCGAGCAGGGACGTGGGTTTGCGGTGGTGGCAGGTGAAGTGCGAAACCTGGCGAGCCGCAGCGCCAACGCGGCGAAAGAGATTAAGTCCCTCATTGAAGAGTCGGTCTCTCGCGTCCAGCAGGGGTCTGCCCTGGTGGATACGGCGGCGCATACCATGCACGAGATCGTCACCTCCGTGACGCGGGTTAACGACATCATGGGCGAGATTGCCTCGGCGTCGGACGAACAGCGTCGCGGGATAGAGCAGGTGGCTCAGGCCGTCAGCCAGATGGATCAGGTGACGCAACAGAATGCCTCGTTAGTTGAGGAAGCGGCAGCGGCAACCGATCAGCTGGCCAGCCAGGCGGATCGTCTCACCGGGCTGGTCGCGGTATTTAATGTGAAAGAGCACGTTGAAGCAGTAACAGAAGTCGGGCGGTCGCAGGCCGTGCCAGTTGTATCCTGAATGTAATTAAGAAGGCGCTATGACATCACCAATGCCCCCTGGGCAAACGTCATTATTGTTGCAGATGACACAGCGCCTCGCGCTGTCCGACGCGCATTTTCGTCGGATATGTCAGTTAATCTACCAGCGTGCGGGGATCGTGCTTGCGGATCATAAGCGGGACATGGTCTACAACCGACTGGTGCGGCGCTTGCGTACGCTGGGGCTGGATGATTTTGGCCGCTATCTGAGCATGCTCGAAGCGAACCAGAACAGCGCGGAGTGGCAGGCTTTTATTAACTCACTCACGACCAACCTGACGGCCTTTTTCCGTGAAGCCCACCACTTTCCGGTTCTGGCCGAGCACGCGCGCCGTCGCACCGGGGAGTATCGCGTATGGAGTGCGGCCGCCTCAACGGGCGAAGAGCCGTACTCGCTGGCGATCACCCTTGCCGATACGCTGGGCATGGCGCCGGGACGCTGGAAAGTCTACGCCAGCGATATCGACACCGAGGTGCTGGAGAAAGCGCGCAACGGCGTGTATCGCCAGGACGAGCTGAAAACGCTGTCGCCGCAGCAGCTGCAGCGTTATTTCATGCGCGGTACAGGGCCGCATGAAGGCCTGGTTCGCGTACGCCAGGAGCTGGCGAACTGCGTCGAATTCGCGCCCGTTAACCTGCTCGATAAGCAGTACAACGTGCCGGGGCCTTTCGACGCCATTTTTTGCCGTAACGTCATGATCTATTTTGATAAAACGACGCAACAGGACATTCTGCGTCGGTTTGTTCCGTTGCTCAAGCCTGACGGTTTACTGTTTGCCGGGCACTCGGAAAACTTCAGCAACCTCGCGCGTGAGTTTAGCCTGCGTGGGCAAACGGTATACGCGCTGAGTAAGGAAAAAGCATGAGTAAAATCAGGGTATTGTCTGTCGATGATTCAGCGCTGATGCGTCAGATCATGACTGAAATCATCAATAGCCACAGCGACATGGAGATGGTGGCCACTGCGCCGGATCCGCTGGTAGCGCGGGATTTAATTAAAAAATATAACCCCGACGTGCTAACGCTGGATGTCGAGATGCCGCGCATGGATGGCATAGATTTCCTTGAGAAATTGATGCGCCTGCGTCCCATGCCGGTGGTGATGGTCTCCTCCCTGACCGGGAAAGGATCGGAAATCACTCTGCGCGCGCTGGAGCTGGGGGCGGTGGATTTTGTCACCAAACCGCAGCTCGGCATTCGCGAGGGGATGCTGGCGTACAGCGAGATGATCGCCGAGAAAATTCGCACCGCCTCGCGCGCGAAGCTCGCGGCCCACAAGCCGATGGCCGCGCCGGCAACCCTGAAGGCCGGACCGTTACTCAGCTCGGAAAAACTGCTGGTTATTGGGGCGTCAACCGGAGGAACAGAGGCAATTCGCCATGTACTCCAGCCATTGCCGCTTTCAAGTCCGGGTATTCTGATCACGCAGCATATGCCGCCTGGCTTTACCCGCTCCTTCGCCGAACGTCTGAACAAGCTGTGCCAGATCAGCGTGAAAGAGGCAGAAGACGGCGAGCGCGTGCTGCCGGGACATGCGTATATCGCGCCGGGGGACAAGCATATGGAGCTGGCGCGCAGCGGCGCTAACTATCAAATCAAAATTCATGACGGACCGCCGGTTAACCGGCACCGTCCGTCGGTGGATGTGCTGTTTCATTCGGTGGCGAAACATGCGGGGCGCAACGCCGTTGGGGTGATCCTGACGGGGATGGGCAACGACGGTGCCGCCGGAATGCTTGCAATGCACCAGGCTGGCGCCTGGACGATTGCGCAGAATGAAGCAAGTTGTGTGGTGTTCGGCATGCCGCGCGAGGCCATCAATATGGGTGGCGTGAGCGAAGTGGTCGATCTTAGCCAGGTAAGCCAGCAGATGCTGGCGAAAATCAGTGCCGGACAGGCAATACGTATTTGACTCAGGAGTATTATTTTATGGCGGATAAAGAGCTTAAGTTTTTGGTTGTGGATGACTTTTCCACCATGCGTCGCATTGTGCGCAACCTGCTGAAAGAGCTAGGCTTCAACAACGTTGAAGAAGCAGAAGACGGCGTGGATGCGCTGAACAAACTGCAGGCTGGCGGGTTTGGTTTTGTCATCTCCGACTGGAACATGCCGAATATGGACGGTCTGGAGCTACTGAAAACCATTCGTGCGGACGCGGGCATGGCGTCTATGCCGGTGCTGATGGTCACTGCAGAAGCGAAAAAAGAGAACATCATTGCCGCTGCACAGGCGGGCGCAAGCGGCTACGTGGTGAAGCCATTCACCGCAGCGACCCTGGAAGAGAAGCTCGGTAAGATCTTCGAGAAACTCGGCATGTGAGGTGTTGGTGATGATGCAACCTGCAATGAAACCCGTTGAAGAACACTCGCCGAGCGACATCATCGTCCGCATCGGCAGCCTGACGCGCATGCTGCGTGACAGCCTGCGTGAACTGGGGCTGGATCAGGCCATTGCCGAAGCGGCAGAAGCGATCCCGGACGCCCGCGACCGTCTGGACTACGTTGTGCAGATGACCGCTCAGGCAGCTGAACGCGCGCTGAACAGCGTTGAAGCCTCACAGCCGCACCAGGATGCGATGGAAAAGGGCGCGAAAGCCCTGACCCAACGCTGGGATGAGTGGTTTGAGAATCCCATCGAGCTGGCGGATGCCCGCGAACTGGTGACCGACACCCGTCAGTTCCTTGGGGATGTGCCGGGCCACACCAGCTTCACCAACGCCCAGCTGCTGGACATTATGATGGCGCAGGATTTCCAGGATCTGACCGGTCAGGTCATCAAGCGCATGATGGATGTGATTCAGGAGATTGAGCGCCAACTGCTGATGGTGCTGCTGGAGAACATCCCGGAACCGGCTGCCCGTCCAAAACGCGAGAACGAAAGCCTGCTCAATGGCCCGCAGCTCGACGCCAGCAAGGCGGGCGTGGTGGCAAGCCAGGATCAGGTGGACGACCTGCTGGACAGCCTCGGCTTCTGATTGTCCATTCCGCCTCAGGGGGGTTACGCCGCCTGAGGCGGTTTACGACAAAATCACCGAAAAGAGCCCGAATAAACGGGCTTTTCCCGCCATTGGATTTCCGCTGCGCTGGCATGATACCCGTGACGTAATGGGCTGAGCATGCACTGTGGCAGAAGAGAACGACGACAAAACGGAAGCCCCCACACCCCACCGACTTGAAAAGGCGCGTGAGGAAGGGCAGATCCCCCGATCCCGAGAATTGACCTCCCTGCTGATCCTGATCGTAGGCGTGTGCATTATCTGGTGGGGTGGGGAGTCGCTCGCCCGCAAGCTGGCGGGGATGCTCTCCACCGGCTTACGTTTTGACCACAGCATGGTCAACGACCCGAATCTGATCCTCAGCCAGATTATTCAGCTGATAAAAGGGGCCATGGTTGCGCTACTGCCCCTGATTACCGGCGTGGTGCTGGTGGCGCTGGTCTCCCCGGTGATGCTGGGCGGGCTGGTCTTTAGCGGTAAATCGCTGCAACCCAAATTTTCAAAACTGAACCCGCTGCCGGGCATTGCGAAAATGTTCTCGGCGCAGACCGGGGCCGAGCTGCTCAAGGCTATTCTCAAATCGGTGCTGATGGGCAGTTCTGCAGGGTTTTTCCTCTGGTACCACTGGCCCGAAATGATGCGCCTTATCAGCGAGTCGCCCCTTACCGCGATGAGCAATGCGCTGAACCTGGTCGGGCTTTGCGCGCTGCTGGTGGTGCTCAGCATTATTCCGATGGTGGGTTTTGACGTTATCTTCCAGCTCTATTCCCACTTCAAGAAACTGCGAATGTCACGTCAGGACATCCGCGACGAATATAAGCAGATGGAAGGTGACCCGCACGTGAAGGGGCGCATCCGGCAGATGCAGCGTGCCGCTGCCCGTCGCCGCATGATGGAAGATGTGCCGAAGGCGGACGTCATCGTTACCAACCCGACGCACTATTCCGTGGCGCTGCGCTATGACGAAAACAAAATGAGCGCGCCGAAAGTGGTGGCAAAAGGGGCGGGGCTGATTGCATTGCGCATCAGGGAAATTGGTACCGAAAACCGCGTACCGATCCTGGAAGCACCTCCGCTGGCGCGAGCCCTTTACCGCCACGCGGATATCGGACAACAGATCCCTGGTCAACTCTACGCCGCGGTGGCGGAAGTGCTGGCCTGGGTATGGCAGTTGAAGCGCTGGCGTCTGGCCGGCGGTCAACGGCCTGTCAAACCTGAGAACCTTCCGGTGCCTGCCGCGCTGGATTTTATGAACGAGAAGGACACTGATGGCTAATCTGGTGGCAATGTTGCGCCTGCCCGGCAACCTGAAATCGACCCAATGGCAGATCCTTGCCGGGCCGATCCTCATCCTGTTAATTCTGTCGATGATGGTACTGCCGCTCCCGGCGTTCATCCTCGATCTGCTTTTCACCTTCAATATTGCGCTGTCCATTATGGTGCTGCTGGTGGCGATGTTCACCCAGCGCACGCTGGAGTTCGCCGCGTTCCCGACCATTCTGCTGTTTACCACCTTGCTGCGGCTGGCGCTGAACGTGGCCTCCACGCGTATCATCCTGATGGAGGGCCACACCGGCGCGGCAGCGGCGGGTAAGGTGGTCGAGGCCTTCGGCCACTTCCTGGTGGGCGGGAACTTCGCTATCGGTATCGTGGTGTTCGTTATCCTCGTGATCATCAACTTTATGGTTATCACCAAAGGTGCAGGGCGTATTGCGGAAGTGGGCGCGCGCTTTGTGCTGGACGGGATGCCGGGCAAGCAGATGGCGATCGACGCCGATCTGAACGCCGGGCTTATCGCCGAAGATGAAGCGAAAAAGCGCCGCGCGGAAGTGACCCAGGAAGCGGACTTCTACGGCTCCATGGACGGTGCAAGTAAGTTTGTGCGCGGGGATGCCATCGCGGGCATCCTGATCATGGTGATTAACGTGGTCGGCGGCCTGCTGGTGGGGGTACTGCAGCACGGGATGGACATGGGCCACGCGGCGGAAAGCTATACGCTGCTGACCATTGGTGACGGTCTGGTCGCACAGATCCCGGCGCTGGTTATCTCCACTGCGGCAGGCGTTATCGTGACCCGCGTCAGTACCGATCAGGATGTTGGCGAGCAGATGGTGGGCCAGCTCTTCAGTAACCCGCGCGTGATGCTGCTGGCGGCTGCAGTGCTCGGGCTGCTCGGCCTGGTGCCGGGGATGCCAAACCTCGTGTTCCTGCTGTTTACGGCGGGGCTGCTGGGGCTGGCCTGGTGGATGCGTGGTCGTGAGACCAGGCCCGCTGCGGATCCGGTTCCGGTGAAAATGCCGGAGAACACCCAGGCCGTAGAAGCGACCTGGAACGACGTTCAACTGGAAGATTCCCTGGGAATGGAAGTGGGGTATCGCCTGATCCCGATGGTGGATTTCCAGCAGGATGGCGAGCTGCTCGGCCGCATCCGCAGCATCCGTAAAAAATTCGCCCAGGACATGGGCTTCCTGCCGCCGGTGGTGCATATCAAGGACAATATGGACCTGCCGCCTGCGCGCTATCGTATTCTGATGAAGGGTGTTGAAATTGGCAGCGGCGATGCTTACCCGGGACGCTGGCTGGCGATTAACCCTGGCACTGCAGCAGGCACGCTGCCGGGCGAGCAGACCGTCGATCCGGCCTTTGGCCTGGCGGCAATCTGGATTGAAAGCGCGCTGAAAGAGCAGGCGCAAATTCAGGGTTATACGGTTGTCGAAGCCAGTACCGTGGTGGCAACCCACCTTAATCACCTGATTGGGCAATTCTCGGCAGAGCTGTTTGGCCGTCAGGAAGCGCAGCAGCTTCTCGATCGCGTGACGCAGGAGATGCCGAAGCTGACGGAAGACCTGGTGCCGGGCGTGCTGACGTTAACTACGCTGCACAAGGTGCTGCAAAACCTGCTTGAGGAAAAAGTGCCGATCCGCGATATGCGTACCATTCTGGAAACCCTTGCCGAGCATGCGCCGCTGCAGAGCGATCCGCACGAGCTGACGGCGGTGGTGCGCGTGGCGCTGGGGCGTGCGATCACCCAGCAGTGGTTCCCGGGGACCGGCGAAGTCCAGGTGATTGGCCTCGATACGCCGCTTGAACGCCTGCTGCTGCAGGCCCTGCAGGGCGGCGGCGGCCTCGAGCCTGGCCTGGCGGATCGCCTGCTGGAGCAAACTCAGGAGGCGCTGGCGCGTCAGGAGATGCTGGGCGCGCCGCCGGTGCTGCTGGTCAACCACGCGCTGCGTCCGCTGCTGTCGCGCTTCCTGCGCCGCAGCCTGAATCAGCTTGTTGTGCTGTCGAATCTGGAGCTGTCGGATAACCGCCATATCCGCATGACGGCAACGATTGGAGGAAAATAATGAAATGGCTATGGATTTTGCTCTTCCCACTGGCGGCTCAGGCCGCCGGGGAAGGGACCTGGCAGGCAAGCAGCATGGGCGTGACCCTCAGCAACCGGGGTGTCGCCATGTCTTCTAATCCGCTGTCGCCCTCTGAAACGGTTTCTGGTCAGATGGGGATGGTGGTGTGGAACTACAGGCTGATTGGCCCAACGCCAGCCGGACTGCGGGTGCGCCTCTGCTCACAGACCCGCTGCACGGAAATCGACGGCGAAAATGGCACAACGCAGGCGTTCAACGGCGTGCCGGCCATTGAACCTTTACGTTTTATCTGGGAAGTGCCGGGCGGAGGACGTTTGATCCCGGCGCTGAAGGTGCAGAGCAATTCTGTCATCGTCAACTACCGCTAGCTGCCTGCCTTTCCACCAGCCATCAGTCAATTCTGATGGCTGTCTCGCAAAATTGACCTCACCTTTTGATGCAACAGAAACGCTGTTTTATAAATTAGTGACACGCGTGACGCGACTCTTTGCATTTTTGCCATTTACCCTGCCCGTGATGGCAGAAACAGAAAGGTATCAGGACGTCGTTGCATTTACTGTAGCCGTGTAAAAACTCCCCGATGAGCCTTACTTGCAGGGAGTCTCCCAAATTTGCTTAGGGTTGACGGCAATGAAAACACGTAAAATTGGACTCGCAAATTATCTTGCTTACGGGGCAGGCGATTTTCTCGGGGCTGGTACGACCGCCCTGACGGCGGCCTGGCTTTTGTATTTTTATACCACCTTCTGTGGACTCACACCGATTGAAGCAACCTTCATCTTTGCCGCTGCGAGGGTGCTGGATGCTGTTGTCAGCCCGTTAATGGGCTTTTTGACGGATAACTTCGGTACGACCTGGCCTGGAAAGCGCTTTGGTCGGCGTAAGTTCTTTATCCTGCTAGGCATTCCGTGCGTGTTCAGCTACTCGTTGATGTGGGTAGGGGACATGAATTTCTGGTACTACCTGCTGACCTATCTGGTGTTTGATATTGTCTACACCATGATTCTGGTGCCTTACGAGACGCTGGTGCCGGAAATGACCGACGACTTCAAACAGAAAACCAAGTTCTCCGGGGCGCGTATTTCTATGGCGCAGATGTCAGCGATCCTGGCCTCCTTCCTGCCGGGGATCCTGCTCACCCACTTCGGTAAAGACAACGCCGTCTCATTCTTTTACGCAAGCCTGGTTTTCTCCGTGCTGTGCGCCCTGATGCTGACCTTTGTCTGGTTCTTTACCTGGGAGCGCCCGCGTGAGGAGTGGTCTGAAGCGGCGCTGCGTGCCGAAGAAGAGAAGAAGAAGCTGACGCTGGGGCAAAGCATCAATCGTCTGTTTGTCGAATTAAGCTCTACGCTGCGCATCAAGATTTTCCGCCAGCATCTTGGCATGTACCTCGGCGGCTACATCGCACAGGACGTATTTAACGCAGTCTTCACCTACTACGTGGTGTTTGTGCTGATGCAGGAAGCGTCAATGGCGTCCAACCTGCTGGGCACGATGGCTATCTTCCAGTTCCTCGCCGTGATCGGGATGATCCCGCTGTGTATTCGCTTCGGACCTGCGCCGTCCTACCGCATGGTGGTGGTGCTGTTTGGCCTGGCGTCTCTCTCTTACGCCATGCTCTATTACGCCGGTCTGAGCGACGTCTACGCTCTGCTGTTGCTGATCTCTGCGGTGGCTGGGCTGGGTCGCGGCGGTATTAACTACGTGCCATGGAATACCTATACCTACATTGCTGACGTGGATGAAGCGATCACCGGCCAGCGCCGGGAAGGGATTTTCGCCGGCATCATGACCCTGACCCGTAAGGCGTCACAGGCCGGTGCGGTGATGCTGGTAGGCATCGTGATGCAAATGTCCGGCTTTGTCAGCGGTCAGAAGGTACAGCCTGCGGAAGTGAGCCACACCATTCTGCTGATCCTGAGCGTGGGCACCATCCTGGTGCTGTTCTGCGGTTTCCTCGTTTCCCTGCGCTTCAGGCTTAATTTGCAGACCCACAGCACGCTGCGTGAGGAGACCGCGAAAATGCGTGAGTGTGGTCATGCGATGCCGGAGTCAGCGACGCCACACGCCCGCGCCACCGTCGAGATGCTGGCCGGTATGCCTTATGAGTCACTGTGGGGCAATAACAACATCGGTTATCTGAATCGCAATAAGCCAGCGGCATCTTCGCTGAAGGATCGCGCGGTACTCAATTCGACATACAACAGAGGTTAAGATGATGAAAGTTTGGCCTGTCAAACATAGCCCGCTATTGCGTCAGCCAGAGCGCTTTATCGCCCGGGACGAGCTGAAATCACTGATTCAAAAAGTGACACACAACCTGGTCAATATCCACGACAAAACGGGTGAATTTTTGCTGCGGCTGGACGACGGGCGCGTGATCGACACCAAAGGCTGGGCCGGATGGGAGTGGACGCACGGCGTCGGCCTGTATGGCATCTGGCAGTACTACTGCCAGACCGGTGACGAAGGGATGCGCAACATTATCGACAGCTGGTTTGCCGACCGCTTTGCGGAAGGCGCCACCACCAAAAACGTCAATACGATGTCGCCGTTTCTGACGCTGGCCTATCGCTACGAAGAGAGCAAAAACCCGGCCTGGCTGCCGTGGCTGGAAAGCTGGGCGGAGTGGGCTATGAATGAGATGCCACGCACCGAACATGGGGGCATGCAGCACATCACGCTGGCGGAAGAGAATCATCAACAGATGTGGGACGACACGCTGATGATGACGGTGCTGCCGCTGGCGAAAATCGGCAGGCTGCTGAATAAGCCGGAGTACGTAGAGGAGGCGATCTATCAGTTCCTGCTCCACGTGCAGAACCTGATGGACCGGGAGACGGGGCTGTGGTTCCACGGCTGGAGCTACGACGGTAATCATAACTTTGCCGGTGCCCGCTGGGCGCGCGGCAACAGCTGGCTCACCATCGTGATCCCCGACTTCCTTGAGCTGGTGGATCTGCCGGAAAACAACGCCGTTCGTCGCTATCTGGTGCAGGTGCTGAAGGCGCAGGTTGCCGCGCTGGCAAAATGTCAGGACGAAAGCGGGTTGTGGCATACGCTGCTGGACGATCCGAACTCGTACCTGGAGGCATCCGCCACGGCAGGGTTTGCCTACGGGATCCTGAAAGCGGTGCGGAAGCGCTATGTTGAGCCTGAATATGCTGACGTTGCTGAAAAAGCGATTCGCGGCATCGTGAAAAATATCTCGCCGGAAGGGGAGTTGCTGCAAACGTCGTTCGGGACGGGAATGGGCAGCGATCTTGATTTTTATCGTCAAATACCGCTGACGTCGATGCCGTATGGCCAGGCAATGGCGATTCTCTGTCTGACAGAGTATTTGCGGAAATACTTCTGATAATAAAAAACCCGGCGTTTGCCGGGTTTCTTTTTTACATACGTTCTACGGTTTCGATACCCAGGGTATCCAGACCCAGCTTCAGGGTCTTCGCCGTCAACTGAGCCAGCTTCAGGCGGCTGTTACGCACCGATTCATTTTCTGCAGACAGAATAGGGCAGTGCTCGTAGAAGCCGGAGAACAGACCCGCCAGATCGTACAGGTAAGCACACATCACGTGCGGCGTGCCGTCACGCGCCACAACCGTCAGCGTCTCTTCGAACTGCAGCAGACGCGCCGCCAGCTGTGCTTCACGATCTTCCGTGATGGTCACTGTCGCATTCGCCAGCACGCTTTCATCAATGTTCGCCTTGCGGAACACGGAGAGCACGCGGGTATAGGCGTACTGCATGTACGGCGCCGTGTTGCCTTCAAACGCCAGCATGTTGTCCCAGTCGAAGATGTAGTCGGTGGTGCGGTTCTTGGAAAGATCCGCGTATTTCACCGCGCCGATACCGACGGCGTTGGCCAGTTTTTCCAGTTCGTCAGCAGGCATGTCCGGGTTCTTCTCTGCCACCAGGCGACGGGCGCGCTCCAGCGCTTCGTCCAGCAGATCGGAAAGCTTCACGGTACCGCCCGCGCGGGTTTTGAACGGCTTGCCGTCTTTACCCAGCATCATGCCGAACATGTGGTGTTCCAGCGGCACGCAGTCCGGCACGTAACCGGCTTTACGCACGATGGTCCACGCCTGCATCAGGTGCTGGTGCTGACGGGAGTCGATGTAGTACAGCACGCGGTCGGCGTGCAGGGTTTCGTAACGGTATTTCGCACACGCGATGTCCGTGGTGGTGTAAAGATAGCCGCCATCCTTTTTCTGGATAATCACGCCCATCGGTTCGCCTTCCTTGTTTTTGTACTCATCAAGGAACACTACCGTTGCGCCTTCGCTCTCCACCGCCAGGTTTTTGGCTTTCAGGTCCGCCACAATGCCTGGCAGCATCGGGTTGTACAGGCTTTCACCCATCACGTCGTCGCGAGTCAGGGTCACGTTCAGACGGTTATAGGTAAGCTGGTTCTGGGACATGGTGATGTCAACCAGCTTGCGCCACATCTCGAGGAAGTATTGATCCCCGCCCTGCAGCTTCACCACGTAGCTGCGTGCGCGCTCGGCAAAGGCTTCGTCTTCGTCATAGTGCTTTTTGGCTTCGCGGTAGAACCCTTCCAGGTCCGCCAGCGCCATTTCACCCGCGTTTTCCTGCTGCTGTTTTTCCAGGTAAGCAATCAGCATGCCGAACTGGGTACCCCAGTCGCCTACGTGGTTCGCGCGGATCACCTTGTGACCGAGGAACTCAAGGGTGCGTACCGCGGCGTCACCGATGATGGTGGAGCGCAGGTGGCCTACGTGCATCTCCTTCGCCACGTTCGGGGCAGAGTAGTCGACCACCACTGTCTGCGCTTCCGGCTGGGAAACGCCCAGACGGTCAGACTTCAGCGCCGCGTCAACGTGGCTCGCCAGGAACGCAGGCTCAAGGAAAATATTGATAAAGCCCGGACCAGCAATTTCGGTTTTGCTGGCAATGCCGGAAAGATCCAGATGCGTCAGTACCTGCTCAGCGAGCTGTCGCGGCGGCATGCCCAGTTTTTTAGCCACTGCCATCACGCCATTAGCCTGATAGTCGCCAAACTGTACTTTTGCTGACTGACGAACCTGCGGTTCGCAATCCGCAGGTGCGCCTGCGGCAATCAGTGCCTGACTGACTTTTTCGGAGAGAAGAGCCTGAATATTCACCTGGATACCTTACGTTTTTGATGCGGGCTTACAACCGCCCGCGCCAGTTAAAGAATTTAGGGCGGGAGTATACTGCAAATGCCTTCTGGCGTCAGCATTGCGGGGGACGAAGATTGCTCAGAATCCAGGCTAAGAAAGCGTGCATAACCATGCAGTCATAAAAAGCCGGATTCTGCGGTTGGTCAAAACGGGGCAACGGAGTAAATTAGCGACTTTGCGACACGAAAAGAGACTGACTTATGGCGAACTGGCAATCCATTGACGAACTGCATGATATTTCCGCAGATTTACCGCGCTTCACAAAGGCGTTCACAGAACTTGCCACCCGTCTTGGTCTGGATATCGTGCCGCTTACGGCGGATCACATTTCCTTGCGCTGCCACCAGAATGCCACCGCCGAGCGCTGGCGTCGCGGGTTTGAACAGTGCGGCGAGTTGCTCTCTGAGAACATCATCAATGGACGCCCCATTTGCCTGTTCAAACTGCATGAGCCGGTGAACGTGGCGCACTGGCAGTTCACCGTGGTTGAACTGCCGTGGCCGGGCGAGAAACGCTATCCGCACGAAGGCTGGGAGCATATCGAAATCGTCCTGCCGGGTGAGCCGGAAACGTTGAACGCGCGCGCCCTGGCCCTGCTGTCAGACGACGGGTTAAGCAAGCCGGGGATTTTTGTGAAGACGAGTTCACCCAAAGGCGAGCGCGAGCGTCTGCCTAACCCGACGCTGGCCGTGACGGACGGGCAGGTGACCGTGAAATTTCATCCCTGGACCATTGAGCAGATCGTTGCCAGCGAAGCCTGAGAGTTGTGATTCGTCGCTGAGACACGAAACGAGAGGCGTGCCATGATGGCGCGTTAAGCTGATTTTAAGGAGAAGCAGATGGCGCTGCTGGAGATTTGTTGTTACAGCGTGGCGTGTGCCGTAACGGCGCAACAGATGGGAGCTGACCGGATTGAGCTATGCGCCGCCCCGAAAGAAGGGGGGTTAACGCCTTCATACGGCGTGTTGAAGTCTGCCCGCCAGGCCGTCACCATCCCGGTCCATCCGATTATTCGGCCTCGCGGCGGCGATTTTTGTTACACGGCGGGCGAGTTCAGTGCCATGCTTGAAGATATCGCGCTGGTTCGTGACCTGGGCTTCCCGGGGCTGGTGACCGGCCTGCTTGATGAGGATGGTCACGTCGATCTGCCGCGGATGCGTAAGGTGATGGACGCCGCGAAAGGAATGGCCGTCACCTTTCATCGTGCGTTTGATATGTGCAAAGATCCCCTGCAAGCATTTGATACGCTTGCCGAACTTGGCGTGGCGCGCGTCCTGACATCGGGACAGCAGTCTTCTGCGGAAAAAGGTCTGCAATTAATTACGGAACTAAAAGCACATTCCGGTGTTCCAATAATAATGGCGGGTGCGGGAGTCCGTGCCAGCAATCTGGAACGGTTTTTAAACGCCGGGGTGGAAGAGCTTCACAGCTCTGCGGGGAAATGGATACCTTCACCCATGCGTTATCGCAATACAGGGCTGTCAATGTCGACGGATGCTGAAGCGGATGAATATTCTCGCTACGGCGTAGAGGGAGAGTCGGTTGCGGAAATGAAGTCGCTGATTGAGCGTCATCACGTGTAGCAACGTACCGATTTTTACCGCGCATCATGTCGCCCAATATGATGCTTGCTTGTACCAGGCCCCTGCAATTTCAACAGGGGCCTTTTTTTATCCCCTCACCCCACAGGGGAGAGGGGAAAACTACGGCTTGGTCGCAATCAACACCGCACGCATGGGTGCAGGATAGCCTTCAACGGTTTTGCTGTGGTCGGCCGGGGCGAGGAACTGCTCCAGCGATTCGGTGATCATCCAGTCGGTGCGGCGCTGCTCTTCGAGAGACGTTACGCAAACATCGGCAATGCGCACATCCACAAATCCGCATTTCTCCAGCCAGTTTTTCAGCGCCAGCGCGGACGGGATGAAGTAAACGTTGCGCATCTGTGCGTAGCGATCGCCCGGCACCAGAACCGCATGCTCATCGCCTTCAATTACCAGCGTTTCCAGCACCAGCTCGCCGCCGCTGACCAGCTGATCTTTGAGCTGCCACAGGTGTTCAAGCGGGGAACGACGATGATACAGCACGCCCATTGAGAAGACGGTATCGAACGCTTTCAGGGCAGGGAGCTGCTCTATGCCCAGCGGCAGCAGGTGCGCGCGCTGGTCGTTGCCGAGCAGTTTTCGCACTGCCTCAAACTGGCACAGGAAGAGCTGCATCGGGTCGATGCCGACCGCCAGATGGGCTCCCGCGCCAATCATGCGCCACATGTGGTAACCGCTGCCGCAGCCTACGTCCAGAATGGTGCGCCCGGTCAGGTCGGAAAGGTGCGGCAGTACGCGATCCCACTTCCAGTCTGAGCGCCACTCGGTATTGATGTTCACGCCGTACAGCGAGAACGGCCCTTTGCGCCACGGCATTAAATTACGCATCAGCGTTTCGATGCGGTTGATCTGCCCGGCAGGGAGCGGCTCTGCGCTTTCCGCCGTCACGCTGTGCAGTAAATCCAGACGATGCGGCGTCAGCTCCGGCAGATACTCCACGGCATTTGACCACTGCTTTAACAGGCCGTGCTGCTGATCGCGCTGCCACGCGGCAATCTGCGCCGGCAGGGTCTCCAGCCAGTGGGAAAGGTGATTTTTAGCAATCAGCTGATAAAAGTTGCTGAATTCAATCATGCGGCATCCCCGGCTTTTAGCGCCACCAGAGAGCCAAAGTTAAAGCACTGGAACCACAGTTCGCTGTGCTCAAAACCGGCTTTGTGCAGGCGCGCTTTATGGGTTTCCACGGAGTCCGTCAGCATCACGTTTTCCAGCATGCTGCGCTTCTGGCTGATCTCCAGCTCGCTGTAGCCGTTCGCCCGTTTGAAATCGTGGTGCATGTTGAACAGCAGCTCGCCTACTTTGGCATCCTCAAAGCTGAATTTTTCAGAAAGCACCAGCGCGCCGCCGGGATTCAGCCCCTGGTAAATTTTGTCCAGCAGCAGCTGGCGGTCTTCAGGCACCAGGAACTGCAGGGTAAAATTCAGCACTACCATCGAGGCGTTATTAATCTCGATCTCGCGGATATCGCCTTCCACCACGTCCACCGGAACGGGGGCTTTGTACGCGTCAATATGGCGACGGCAGCGTTCCACCATGGCCGGGGAATTATCGACGGCAATGATTCGGCAGCCATCGTGATGAATGTTACGACGTACCGACAGCGTTGCCGCGCCGAGCGAGCAGCCCAGGTCATAGACCTGCGTACCGGGTTGAACGAAGCGCTCAGCCAGCATACCGATCATAGAGATAATATTTGAATAACCGGGAACAGAGCGCTGGATCATATCCGGGAAGACTTCGGCTACCCGTTCATCGAAGGTCCAGTCGCCCAGGCTGGCGATAGGCGCGGAAAAAAGCGTGTCGCGATCTGACATAACGTAAAAATCCGGGAAAAATAAAGTGGCGTATTGTGCGCTAATGGAGGGAGAAAACCAACTCCCACGGCATATACCACAGGTTAGCCAGCACCATCAGCAAAAGTGAACACCAGGTCGCGCTCATGCCGGAACGACGCCAGCGGAATAAACGGTGGTGAAAGCCGTAATAATGCATTAACCGGCCAGCAATAAGCATCAGACCACAAATATGCACCATCCAGGTTTCCGCGCCATTCATCTCCATAAACAGCAGCAGGATGAGAGCAACGGGAATGTATTCCACCGCATTACCGTGAATGCGAATAGCGCTTTGCAGTTCGGAGAAACCGCCGTCGCCGTAAGAGACGCGGTACTGCATCCTGAGGCGCACAACATCAAACGAAAATTTAATCAGCAGTAATGCACCTAACACCGCATACAGCGCGCTGACCATACTAACTCCCTGTTTTTTGGCAGATGGCACTTCACTATGATAGGGGGTGATATCAGAAAAGAGAAGATTGTTGTGGGATGGAAGGGACGCAGCCCACGGACGGCACCGCTGCCTGCAAGGCCTGCCACAGAGCATCGACCAGTTCGGGCGCCTGTGCAATATCCGGCGTGTGCAAAAAGAGGTACGGCGTGGTGGTGTGCTCCCAGCTCGCGAGTTTTTGCAGCCAGACGGCGAACATCGCCTGATTTTGCTGCATATTGTCGCTGCCGATGAACCTGACCATCGGGTTCTGTGCGGTCACGATGGCGTGGACCGGCACTTTCGGTTTTTTACGCTGAGCATCAACGATGGCCTCGTTATGCGGTACCGCGCTGTGCACCGGACGACTGTCGAGTATCACCCGGTTAACGGAACGATCCAGCAGGCCCCGGTTGAGCGCTTTTTCGGCTTCGCCTTTCGCAAAGAAGTCCTGATGTCGGACTTCCACGCCGTAGGTGAATTCGCGGGGCAGGGCATCCAGGAACTGCCACAGGGCGGGCAGATCGCGCGGGCCAAACGTGGCGGGAAGCTGGAGCCAGTATTGTCCAATTCGGTTCGCCAGCGGCGACATGCGCGTGAAAAATTCTTCCGTTAAGTCCCCGCAGTTGCGCAGCGCGGCCTGGTGGGAAATGGTCGCCGGAAACTTAAAGCAGAAACGGAAATCGTCCGTTGTTTGCTCCCGCCAGCGTTCGACTATCTCGGCTTTGGGCAGCGCATACAGCGTGGTGTTACCCTCGACGCAGTTAAAGTGTCGGGCATACTCTTCAAGCCTGGTAATGCCCAGGCGCACCCATTTCGGGTGCGACCACTGGGGCAGGCCCACGTACATCATAGCGCGCTTAAAATCTCATCCGTGCTGCGCACGCGTCCGATGCGCGGGAAGATATGGGTCATGCTGCCCTGATGCTGTTCGGCGGAAGCCGCGCTGCAGGCATCTTCAGCAATCACCAGATTAAAGCCCAGCTCCCAGGCGTTACGGGCTGTCGATTCGACGCCGATATTGGTGGAAATGCCGCACAGAATAATGGTGTCGATACCGCGGCGGCGAAGCTGCAGCTCAAGGTCGGTCCCGTAGAACGCGCCCCACTGGCGTTTAGTTACTTCGATATCGCTGTCGCGTTTGCCCAGCGACACCGGGTACGTCCACCAGTTTTCCGGCAGGGCATGTGCGGGCGCCTGGGCATCAACGGGCTGTTTTAACGCCTCGGCGAAATCAGCGGACCAGCCGACGCGCACCATGACCACAGGGGCACCGCTGGCGCGGCACTTCTCGGCCAGGCGAGCGGCGCGGCTGACGACTTCATCCGCTGCGTGTGGGCCACCGGCGAAGGGCAGGATCCCTTCCTGTAAATCAATCACAACAAGCGCGGTTTTGCGGGCATCAAGTGTTAACATCGTCACTCCAGGTAAATTAATCACTTCCGTAACACCTTACGACGTGATGACCTGTTATCGGTCGGATAATTTTGTTAATTTTTGTGAGAATGCGCAATAAGAGTGCAGCAAACGACCGTCTGGCGGTGGTTGGCTCTTATCGTCCGGCGGAATTTCCAGTATAATAGCCGCCTTTTTTCATCCAGTTGTGACATACAGAAAGCTGCGACATAGTAGCCTGCATACCAGGCGACATTTAGCCTGCGGCTAATTAAGGGATATCTCATGCGTACAGAATATTGCGGGCAGCTGCGTCAGTCCCACGTCGGACAGCAGGTCACCCTGTGTGGTTGGGTCAACCGTCGTCGTGATCTTGGTAGCCTTATCTTCATTGATATGCGCGACCGTGAAGGTATCGTTCAGGTGTTCTTCGACCCGGATCGCGCAGATGCGCTGAAGCTGGCCTCTGAACTGCGTAATGAGTTCTGCATTCAGGTCACCGGCACCGTACGTGCGCGTGACGAGAAAAACGTTAACGCAGACATGGCGACGGGCGCTATCGAAGTGCTGGCGTCCGATCTGGTTATCATCAACCGTGCCGAAGCGCTGCCGCTGGACTCCAACCACGTCAACACTGAAGAAGCGCGTCTGAAATACCGCTACCTGGATCTGCGTCGTCCGGAAATGGCTCAGCGCCTGAAAACCCGTGCGAAAATCACCAGCCTGGTGCGTCGCTTTATGGATGACCACGGTTTCCTCGATATTGAAACCCCGATGCTGACCAAAGCGACGCCGGAAGGCGCGCGCGATTACCTGGTGCCATCCCGCGTTCATAAAGGCAAATTCTACGCGCTGCCGCAGTCACCGCAGCTGTTCAAACAGCTGCTGATGATGTCCGGCTTCGACCGCTATTATCAAATCGTTAAGTGCTTCCGCGACGAAGACCTGCGCGCTGACCGTCAGCCAGAATTTACCCAGATCGATGTTGAAACTTCCTTCATGACCGCCGAACAGGTGCGTGAAGTGATGGAAGCGCTGGTGCGTAGCCTGTGGAATGATGTGAAGGGCGTTGAGCTGGGCGATTTCCCGATCATGACCTTCGCCGAAGCGGAACGTCGCTACGGCTCCGACAAACCAGACCTGCGTAACCCGATGGAGCTGGTGGACGTAGCAGACCTGGTGAAATCCGTTGAGTTCGCGGTATTCGCGGGACCGGCTAACGATCCGAAAGGCCGCGTGGCTGCCCTGCGCGTACCGGGCGGCGCGGCGCTGAGCCGTAAGCAGATTGATGACTACGGCAACTTTATTAAGATCTACGGCGCGAAAGGTCTGGCCTATATTAAAGTGACCGAGCGTGCGAAAGGTCTGGAAGGGATCACCAGCCCGGTGGCGAAGTTCCTGAACGCGGACATCGTGGAAGCGATCCTTGAGCGCACCGGTGCGCAGGACGGCGACATGATCTTCTTCGGCGCAGACAACAAGAAAGTTGTTGCTGATGCAATGGGCGCGCTGCGTCTGAAGCTCGGCAAAGACCTGAACCTGACCGACGAAAGCAAATGGGCTCCGCTGTGGGTTATCGACTTCCCGATGTTTGAAGACGACGGTGAAGGCGGCCTGACCGCGATGCACCACCCGTTCACCTCGCCAAAAGAGATGACGGCGGCAGAGCTGAAAGCGGCGCCGGAAGAGGCAGTGGCAAACGCTTATGACATGGTTATCAACGGCTATGAAGTGGGCGGCGGCTCCGTACGTATTCACAGCGGTGAAATGCAGCAGACCGTGTTCGGCATTCTGGGTATTAACGAGCAGGAACAGCGCGAGAAGTTTGGCTTCCTGCTGGACGCCCTGAAGTACGGCACGCCTCCGCACGCGGGTCTGGCCTTCGGTCTCGACCGTCTGACCATGCTGCTGACCGGCACCGATAACATTCGTGACGTTATCGCCTTCCCGAAAACCACTGCCGCAGCGTGTCTGATGACCGAAGCGCCAAGCTTTGCCAACCCGGCAGCGCTGACCGAGCTGGGCATTGAAGTGGTGAAGAAGGAAGAGAAAAACTGATATGGCATATAAGCTTCCCGTTTCTGTCCTGGTGGTCATTTATGCAGAAGACACGAAGCGGGTGCTGATGTTGCAGCGGCGCGACGATCCTGATTTCTGGCAGTCGGTTACCGGCAGCCTGGAAGAGGGGGAGACCGCGGCGCAGGCCGCCGCGCGTGAAGTAAAGGAAGAGGTCACCATTGACGTTGCTCATGAGCAACTGACCCTGAAGGACTGTCAGCGCACGGTGGAGTTTGAAATTTTTAGCCATTTACGTCATCGCTATGCGCCGGGCATTGAGCGCAACACGGAGTCGTGGTTCTGTCTCGCGCTCCCCCATGAGCGGGAGATCGTGTTTACCGAACACCTGAACTACCGCTGGGTGAACGCGGCGGATGCCGCCGCACTGACCAAGTCGTGGAGCAACCGGCAGGCGATTGAAGAATTTGTAATTAACGCGGCCTGAGAAGGCGCGATTTTTGGAGAACTTTTTATGGCAGGTCATAGTAAGTGGGCCAACACCAAACACCGTAAAGCGGCACAGGATGCCAAGCGCGGTAAGATCTTTACCAAAATCATTCGCGAGCTGGTGACAGCAGCGCGTCTGGGCGGCGGCGACCCGGCTTCTAACCCACGCCTGCGCGCGGCGGTAGATAAAGCGCTGTCTAACAACATGACGCGTGACACCCTGAACCGTGCTATCGCACGCGGCGTGGGCGGTGATGAAGACGCGAACATGGAAACCATCATTTATGAAGGTTACGGCCCTGGCGGTACTGCGGTGATGGTTGAATGCCTGTCCGACAACCGTAACCGTACCGTTGCGGAAGTGCGCCACGCGTTCACCAAAACCGGTGGCAACCTGGGCACTGACGGCTCCGTAGCTTACCTGTTCAGCAAAAAAGGCGTCATCTCTTTCGAGAAAGGCGACGAAGATGCGATCATGGAAGCGGCGTTAGAAGCGGGTGCGGAAGACGTGGTGACCTACGATGATGGTGCCATTGACGTCTACACCGCGTGGGAAGAGATGGGTGCCGTGCGCGATGCGCTGGAAGCGGCGGGCCTGAAAGCGGACAACGCTGAAGTCTCCATGATCCCGTCCACCAAAGCGGATATGGATGCAGAAACCGCACCGAAACTGCTGCGTCTGATCGACATGCTCGAAGACTGCGACGACGTGCAGGAAGTGTACCACAACGGTGAAATCTCTGATGAGGTTGCAGCGACTCTCTGATGAGAGCCTGTAAACCGTTTACGGGAGACGCGTGATGTCGATTATCCTCGGGATTGACCCCGGCTCACGCGTCACCGGGTATGGCGTTATCCGTCAGGTGGGACGCCAGCTAACCTACCTCGGCAGTGGATGCATTCGCACCAAAGTGGACGATCTGCCGTCGCGCCTCAAGCTTATTTATGCGGGCGTATCGGAGATCATCACCCAGTTTCAGCCAGACTATTTCGCCATTGAGCAGGTCTTTATGGCGAAGAACGCGGATTCGGCGCTGAAGCTCGGTCAGGCGCGTGGGGTGGCCATCGTGGCTGCGGTGAACCAGGATTTGCCGGTATTCGAATACGCGGCAAGGCAGGTCAAGCAGACGGTGGTGGGCATCGGTAGCGCGGAGAAGAGCCAGGTGCAGCACATGGTGCGCACCCTGCTGAAGCTTCCCGCGAACCCGCAGGCCGACGCCGCCGATGCGCTGGCGATTGCAATTACCCACTGCCACGTCAGCCAGAACGCGATGCAAATGAGCGAGTCGCGGCTCAATCTGGCGCGAGGCAGGTTACGATAATCAGAAATCAGGCTGGATAAACATCCAGCCTTTTTTTATTATGTCGGCAGTTAATTTCTCCCAGAACGCAGGAGCGTCACGTGATAGGCAGACTCAGAGGCATCATCATTGAAAAACAACCCCCGTTAGTGCTGCTGGAAGTGGGTGGCGTGGGCTATGAAGTCCATATGCCGATGACCTGTTTCTACGAGCTGCCGGACGCGGGCAAAGAGGCGATTGTCTTTACCCAGTTTGTGGTGCGTGAAGACGCTCAGCTGCTGTACGGCTTTAACAACAAGCAGGAACGCACCCTGTTTCGCGAGCTGATTAAAACCAACGGTGTGGGGCCTAAGCTGGCGCTGGCGATTTTGTCCGGCATGTCCGCTCCGCAGTTTGTGAATGCCGTTGAGCGTGAAGATCCCGCGGCGCTGGTTAAGCTTCCGGGCATTGGTAAGAAAACCGCAGAGCGTCTGATAGTTGAGATGAAAGACCGCTTTAAAGGTCTGCACGGCGATCTGTTCACTCCGGCTGCCGATTTGGTTCTGACTGCTCCGGGTACGCCTGCCTCTGATGATGACGCCGAGCAGGAAGCGGTTGCCGCGCTGGTGGCGCTGGGCTATAAACCTCAGGAGGCCAGCCGGATGGTGAGCAAAATTGCCAAACCGGACGCCAGCAGTGAAACTCTGATTCGTGAAGCGCTGCGCGCTGCATTGTGAGGTAAAGGATGATTGAAGCAGACCGCCTGGTATCGGCAGGCACCCTTCAGGCAGAAGACGTGGTGGATCGTGCGATCCGCCCGAAGCTGCTTGATGAGTACATCGGCCAGCCGCAGGTTCGTTCCCAGATGGAGATTTTCATCCAGGCGGCAAAGCTGCGCGGCGATGCGCTCGATCACCTGCTGATTTTTGGCCCGCCGGGGTTAGGTAAAACTACCCTGGCGAATATCGTCGCCAATGAAATGGGCGTCAACCTGCGTACCACCTCCGGCCCGGTGCTGGAGAAAGCGGGCGATCTGGCGGCGATGCTGACCAACCTTGAACCGCATGACGTGCTGTTTATCGATGAGATCCACCGCCTGTCACCGGTGGTGGAGGAAGTGCTCTATCCGGCGATGGAAGATTACCAGCTGGATATCATGATCGGCGAAGGCCCGGCCGCGCGCTCCATCAAAATCGATCTGCCGCCGTTTACCCTGATTGGCGCCACGACCCGCGCCGGGTCGTTGACCTCTCCGCTGCGCGACCGCTTTGGCATCGTTCAGCGTCTGGAGTTTTATCAGGTGCCCGATCTTCAGCACATTGTGGGGCGCAGCGCGCGCTACATGGGGCTGGATATGAGCGAAGAGGGGGCATATGAAGTGGCGAAACGTTCCCGCGGTACGCCGCGTATTGCCAACCGCCTGCTGCGCCGCGTGCGTGACTTTGCTGAAGTGAAGCACGATGGTTCGATTTCCGCCGAGATCGCCGCTCAGGCGCTGGATATGCTGAACGTCGATGCTGAAGGCTTTGACTATATGGACCGTAAACTGCTGCTGGCGGTGCTGGACAAGTTCTTCGGTGGCCCGGTCGGGCTGGATAACCTGGCGGCGGCAATTGGCGAAGAGCGTGAGACGATTGAAGATGTGCTGGAGCCGTATCTGATCCAGCAGGGCTTCTTACAGCGTACCCCACGTGGTCGTATGGCGACGGTGCGGGCGTGGAATCATTTCGGTATTACGCCGCCCGCAATGCCGTAAGTAGCGATAAATTGTAGCCCCGGTAAGCGAAGCGCCACCGGGGAAATGCTCACTACTGCGCGGTCTTTTTCATCATACTGAAAACAAACAACACCGCCGCGCTCAAGACCACAGACGGTCCGGCCGGCGTGTCATAAAACGCCGAAAAGGTTAACCCGCCCGTGACGGCGATCATCCCGATAACCACCGCGATACCGGCCATTTGCTCTGGCGTACGTGCAAAACGGCGCGCCGTGGCGGCAGGGATAATCAGCAGCGACGTGATGATCAGTGCGCCGACAAACTTCATTGCCACGCCAATCGTTAACGCCGTCACCAGCATCAGCAGCAGCTTCACGCGCTGCAGCTTCACGCCGTCGACAAACGCCAGATCCGGGCTGACGGTCATTGCCAGTAAATTCCGCCACTGCCACAGCAGAATACCCAGTACCACCACCACGCCAATGGCGATCGCGATGAGATCGTCAGGCGTTACGGCCAGCAGATCGCCGAACAGGTAGGCCATCAGGTCAACGCGGATATTTGACATCAGGCTAACAACGACCAGACCCAGCGACAGCGCGCTGTGCGCCATGATGCCAAGCAGCGTATCAATCGCGAGGTGAGGGCGCTTCTCCAGCCAGACCAGACCGGCCGCCAGCAGCAGCGTGACCACAATCACCGCGTAAAAGGGATTCACATCCAGCAGCAAACCAAAGGCAACGCCCAGCAGCGACGCATGCGCCAGGGTATCACCGAAGTAAGACATTCTGCGCCACACCACAAACGAGCCGAGTGGGCCTGCGGCGCAGGCAAGCATAACCCCGGCCAGCCAGCCGGGCAGTAACAGTTCAATCATGAGTGTCCATTTCCCCGACGCAGAACGATTCGTCCCTGCAAATCATGGCGGTGATTATGATGATGGCGATAAATGCCAAGCTGTTCAGCGCCGCGAGGGCCGAACATGGAGATAAATTCCGGGTGCATTGAGACCACTTCAGGCGTGCCGGAACAGCAAATGTGATGGTTGAGACACAGCACTTCGTCGGTTTTCGCCATCACCAGATGTAGGTCATGGGAGACCATCAGCACGGCGCAGTTCAGTTCGCGGCGCAGCTGGTCGATCAAATCATAAAGCGCGACCTGACCATTGACGTCCACGCCCTGGGTTGGCTCATCCAGCACCAGCAGCTGCGGGCTGCTCAGCAGCGCACGGGCCAGCAAAACGCGCTGCGTCTCACCGCCGGACAGCTTCTGCAACGGCGCGTCGATAAGGTGGCCCGCCTGCACGCGCTTCAGCGCCGGGAGAATATCGGCTTTTCGCGTGCCCGGACGCAAACGCAGAAAACGATTTACCGTCAGCGGCAGGGTGGCGTCCAGATGTAATTTTTGCGGCACATAGCCGATCCGCAATTTTTCCTCGCGCGTGATTACACCTTCATCCGGTGTAACCAGACCCAGCACCACGCGCACCAGAGTGGATTTACCTGCGCCATTGGGGCCGAGCAGCGTCAGAATTTTTCCGGGCTTGAGATCCAGCGATACGTCAGAGAGGACGCGGCGCTGGCCAAAGGAGACCGAAATATTGTCGAGAGAAACCAGAGTCGTCATGTCAATTTAAGCTTGAAGAAGTCAACGAATGTTATAATATCACATTCCACGCATTCACTACGATGATTAGTCGCATTATGTTACATAAAAATACGCTTCTTTTCGCAGCATTATCCGCTGCCCTTTGGGGAACAACCGCACAAGATGTTAACGCTGCCGTTGTTGCTTCGCTTAAACCGCTTGGATTCATCGCGTCGGCCATTGCCGATGGGGTAACGGAAACCCAGGTTCTGCTCCCTGACGGGGCCTCAGAGCATGACTATTCTCTGCGCCCGTCTGATGTAAAACGCTTACAAAACGCAGACTTAGTTGTCTGGATTGGTCCGGAGATGGAAGCATTCATGCAGAAATCCGCCAAACAGATTGCTGATCAAAAACAGGTCGCGATTGCCGGGCTTTCCGGCGTGAAACCGTTGCTCATGAAAGGGGCGGATGATGACGGTGACGAACATGACCATCACGCTGCAGAGGGTGAAAAAGGTGATGGAGATCACCATCACGGCGAGTACAACATGCATCTCTGGCTATCCCCAGAGATAGCGCGGCTTTCAGCGGTTGCAATCCATGACAAATTAGTGGAACTTATGCCGCAAAGTCGAGCCAAACTAGACGCCAACCTGAAGGATTTTGAGGCACAATTAGCCGCAACCGATAAGCAGGTAGGTAATGAGCTCGCACCGTTGAAAGGAAAAGGGTATTTCGTTTTTCATGACGCCTACGGCTACTACGAAAAACACTACGGCCTGACCCCGCTTGGGCACTTTACCGTCAACCCTGAAATTCAACCTGGTGCGCAGCGTTTACATGAAATCAGAACACAGTTGGTTGAGCAGAAAGCGACATGCGTTTTTGCTGAGCCACAGTTCAGGCCAGCGGTCGTAGAAGCCGTGGCCAGGGGAACATCCGTGCGCATGGGAACCCTTGACCCGCTAGGTACGAATATCCAGTTGAGCAAAGCGAGCTATTCGCAGTTCCTCAGCCAACTGGCGAACCAGTATGCGAGCTGCCTGAAAGGAGATTAACGAGGAAGTGAATACGTGCAACAGATAGCCCGCTCTGTCGCCCTGGCATTTAACAATCTGCCTCGACCCCACCGCGTTATGCTGGGGTCGCTTACAGTTCTCACCTTAGCGGTCGCCGTCTGGCGGCCCTATGTTTACCACCCGAGTTCTGCCCCTATCATTAAAACCATCGAGCTTGAAAAGAGCGAGATCCGCTCTTTGCTGCCTGAAGCCAGCGAGCCTATCGACCAGGCCGCTCAGGAAGATGAAGCTATCCCTCAGGATGAACTGGACGATAAAACCGAGAACGAAGCGGGGATCCACGAATACGTTGTCTCTACCGGTGACACGCTGAGCAGCGTGCTCAACCAGTACGGTATCGACATGGGCAATATCAGCCAGCTGGCCGCTGCGGATAAAGACCTGCGTAACCTGAAAATCGGGCAACAGCTCTCCTGGACATTAACGGCGGATGGCGATCTTCAGCGTTTGACCTGGGAAATGTCCCGCCGCGAAACCCGCACCTATGACCGCACTGCAAACGGTTTCAAAATG
Source organism: Enterobacter cloacae complex sp. P12RS (assembly GCF_014895875.1). Taxonomy (NCBI): domain Bacteria; kingdom Pseudomonadati; phylum Pseudomonadota; class Gammaproteobacteria; order Enterobacterales; family Enterobacteriaceae; genus Enterobacter; species Enterobacter cloacae complex sp. P12RS. The sequence goes on along the minus strand of NZ_JADBQO010000020.1, from coordinate 17,418 downwards.
ACCAGTGAAATGCAGAAAGGCGACTGGGTTAACAGCGTGATGAAAGGTACCGTGGGCGGAAGCTTTGTTTCCAGCGCCCGTGATGCGGGCCTGACCAGCGGTGAAATCAGCGCGGTGATCAAAGCCATGCAGTGGCAGATGGATTTCCGTAAGCTGAAGAAAGGCGATGAGTTTTCCGTCCTGATGTCCCGCGAAATGCTGGACGGCAAGCGCGAGCAGAGCCAGCTGCTGGGGGTGCGTCTGCGCTCCGAGGGAAAAGATTACTACGCCATTCGCGCTGAAGATGGCAAGTTCTATGACCGCAGCGGTACGGGCCTTGCGAAAGGCTTCCTGCGTTTCCCGACGGCGAAACAGTTCCGCGTCTCCTCTAACTTTAACCCGCGTCGTCTGAACCCGGTTACCGGGCGCGTTGCGCCTCACCGCGGGGTAGACTTCGCGATGCCGCAGGGCACGCCGGTGCTGTCCGTTGGCGATGGCGAAGTGGTGATGGCAAAACGCAGCGGTGCAGCAGGCTATTACGTGGCTATCCGTCACGGTCGTACCTATACCACCCGCTATATGCACCTGCGTAAGCTGCTGGTCAAACCGGGGCAGAAAGTGAAACGCGGCGACCGTATCGCGCTCTCCGGCAACACCGGACGCTCTACTGGACCGCATCTGCACTATGAAGTGTGGATCAACCAGCAGGCCGTGAACCCACTGACGGCCAAACTGCCGCGCACCGAAGGCCTGACAGGTAAAGATCGTTCCGATTACCTGGCGCAGGCGAGAGAGGTGATACCGCAGCTGAGCTTAAACTAAGCTCTCTGTTTTGTGAAAAAAGCCGGTGTCAGTATGCGCCGGCTTTTTCTTTTGTGCGTGGGCGACTGCCTCGCTACACTATCTGAATAATTTTTTGCGTCACCAGACCCTGGAACCAGCATGGAAACAAAAAAAAATAATATTGAATACATTCCTGAGTTTGAAAAATCCTTTCGACACCCGCGCAACTGGGGCGCCTGGCTGGGGGTTTACACCTTTGCGGGCATCGCTATGCTGCCTGCCGCGCTGCGCGATCCCGTACTGGGAAAAATTGGCCGTCTGGCCGGGCGCTTAGGTAAAAGCGCGCGTCGTCGTGCGCAGATCAACCTCTATTACTGTTTTCCTGAAAAAAGCGATGCCGAGCGCGAGGCCATCATCGACGCGATGTATACCACCGCACCGCAGGCCATGGCGATGATGGCGGAGCTGGCGCTGAAAGGACCGGAAAAAATCATCGACCGCGTTGACTGGAAAGGGCTGGAAATCATCGACGAAATACGTCGCAATGATGAGAAGGTCATTTTCCTCGTGCCGCACGGCTGGGGCGTGGATATCCCGGCAATGCTGATGGCTTCCCAGGGGCAGAAAATGGCGGCGATGTTCCATAACCAGGGCAATAAAATCTACGATTTTGTCTGGAATACGGTACGTCGTCGTTTTGGCGGACGTTTGCATGCGCGTAACGACGGCATCAAGCCGTTTATTCAGTCGGTACGTCAGGGGTACTGGGGCTACTATCTGCCGGACCAGGACCACGGACCTGAGCACAGCGAGTTTGTCGACTTCTTTGCAACCTACAAAGCCACGCTCCCCGCCATTGGGCGCCTGATGAAGGTTTGCCGCGCCCGCGTGATCCCGCTCTTTCCGGTTTACGACGGTAAAACGCATCGTCTGAGCATTGAAGTCCGTCCGCCGATGGACGACCTGCTGACCGCGGACGATCGCACCATCGCGCGCCGCATGAACGAAGAGGTGGAGCTGCTGGTGGGGCCGCATACCGAACAGTACACGTGGATACTGAAGCTGCTGAAAACGCGGAAGCCGGGAGAGACGGAGCCCTATAAGCGTAAAGAGCTTTACCCGAGGAAATAGAAAACCTTTACCTTGCCCCTCTCCCCTTAGGGGAGAGGGGATCGGATCTTACTCTACAGTCAGTACGCGCGTGGTATTGGTTGAGCCGATGGTGCTCATCACGTCACCCTGCGTCACGATGACGATATCACCAGACACCAGGTAACCTTTATCGCGCAGCAGGTTTACGGCATCGTGCGCCGCGGCTACGCCGTCATTGGTGCTGTCGAAGTGTACCGGGGTAACACCGCGGTACAGCGCCGTCAGGTTCAGCGTACGCTCGTGGCGTGACATGGCGAAAATCGGCAGGCCGGAGCTGATGCGAGAGGTCATCAGCGCGGTGCGGCCAGATTCGGTCATGGTGATGATCGCCGTAACGCCTTTCAGATGGTTGGCCGCATACATGGCGGACATCGCAATCGCTTCTTCCACATTGTCGAACTGGATATCCAGGCGGTGCTTGGAGACGTTAATGCTTGGGATCTTCTCCGCGCCCAGGCAGACGCGCGCCATTGCGGCCACGGTTTCTGCCGGATACTGGCCCGCCGCGGTTTCCGCTGACAGCATCACCGCATCGGTACCGTCCAGCACGGCGTTAGCGACGTCCATGACTTCCGCACGGGTTGGCATTGGGTTAGTGATCATGGATTCCATCATCTGGGTGGCGGTGATCACCGCGCGGTTCAGCTGACGTGCGCGACGAATCAGCGCTTTCTGGATACCGACCAGTTCAGGGTCGCCGATTTCCACGCCCAGATCGCCACGGGCAACCATCACCACGTCAGAGGCGAGGATCACATCGTCCATCGCATCCTGATCGCACACGGCTTCCGCGCGTTCAACCTTAGCGACGATTTTGGCATCACAGCCTGCGTCACGGGCCAGACGGCGCGCATAGTTCAGATCTTCGCCACAGCGTGGGAAGGAGACTGCCAGGTAGTCAACACCGATCTGGGCCGCCGTTACGATATCCGCTTTGTCTTTGTCGGTCAGGGCTTCCGCAGAGAGGCCGCCGCCCAGTTTGTTGATGCCTTTATTGTTGGAGAGCGGGCCGCCGACGGTGACTTCAGTGAACACTTTCATCCCCTGAACTTCCAGCACCTTCAGCTGGACGCGACCGTCGTCGAGCAGCAGGATATCGCCAGGTACCACATCAGCCGGCAGGCCTTTATAGTCGATCCCGACTTTCTCTTTATCGCCTTCGCCTTTGCCGAGGTTGGCATCCAGCAGGAATTTGTCGCCGATATTGAGGAAAACTTTACCTTCTTTAAAGGTTGATACACGAATTTTTGGACCCTGCAGGTCGCCGAGGATAGCGACGTGGCGGCCCAGCTTAGCGGCGATCTCACGCACTTTATCGGCACGCAATTTATGGTCTTCTGGCGTACCGTGAGAGAAGTTCATACGCACCACGTTGGCGCCAGCGGCGATAATTTTTTCGAGGTTATTATCGCGATCGGTGGCCGGGCCTAAGGTGGTGACGATCTTGGTTCTGCGAAGCCTTCTGGACATGTAATACTCCGTTGACTGAAACAACTTTGGTGTTGCGTGAACATTGAATCGACCTTCATCTACCGCAAGGCAGCAAAGAGGGGGCCGAATGCCGAAAATCGTTACATCTAATTATGGGTTACGTCTTCGTTATCTACTTTCAGGGAACATCGCTCTTTATAAGCAATTCTTTATCAAAACGCGATTCCTTCAGCGCTTCCTTGACTCGCTTCAAGTTATCTCGGAATTTTGCGCCCCGGCGTAAGGTAAATCCGGTCGCCAGCACGTCGATTACCGTGAGTTGCGCCAGACGGGACACCATTGGCATATACATGTCGGTATCCTCAGGCACGTCCAGGGTAATGGCGAGAGTCGCCTCCCGCGCCAATGGCGTGCCGGCGGTGGTGAGGGCGATTACCATGGCATCGTTTTCACGGGCCAGCTGCGCCAGCTCAACCTGGCTTTTGGTGCGGCCAGTGTGCGAAATCAGTACCACGACGTCATCCTCACTGCAATTCATACAGCTCATGCGTTGCAGCACAATGTCATCGGAATAAATAACCGGCACGTTAAAGCGGAAGAATTTATTCATGGCGTCGTGCGCCACGGCGGCTGACGAGCCAAGACCGAAGAATGCAATGCGTTTGGCCTGGGTGAGTAAATCCACCGCGCGGTTTACTGAACTCATATCCAGACTTTGACGAACGTGATCGAGCGTGGCCATGGCCGACTCAAATATTTTTGCCGTATAGGCATCTACGCTGTCGTCTTCATCCACATTACGATTAACATAGGGGGTGCCGTTTGCCAGACTTTGTGCCAGATGCAGTTTAAAATCAGGAAAGCCGCGCGTTTCCAGGCTGCGGCAGAAGCGGTTGACCGTCGGTTCACTGACGCCCGCTTCCTGAGCCAGAGCGGCGATGCTTGAATGAATCGCCTGAGCGGGCGCGGCCAGAATGACTTCAGCCACTTTTCGCTCGGATTTGCTAAGGTGTTCCAGTTGATACTGGATTTTTTCAAGCATGTTCATTGTTAACAAGGCGCTCATGGGGGTGGAAACGATTTCACTCATTGATGAAATCTTGATTCGATTAGCCGATATTACCCCTGTGGCTTCCCTAAAGGGTAACAGTCGACAAGATAATGTTGTTGTTTTTTTTCATTACTTGATCGATGTCGGGTTTTGCTATGACCCTGTTGCGCAAATTATCGACGGCTGTTGCGTCATTACGTCGCCATAATCGGCTGAATGGCGAAAAATCGCCGTATCGCACGAGACGATAAGCGCTAATGGTTTCGGGAATGACGTAAAAGCAGTACAGTGCATTGTAATAAAATTACAACGATACCTGGCAGAAGCACCAGGTGATCCAACTGAGGAGAATGACATGGCGGTAACGCAAACAGCCCAGGCATGTGACCTGGTCATTTTCGGCGCGAAAGGCGATCTTGCACGCCGAAAATTGCTGCCTTCCCTGTATCAACTGGAGAAAGCGGGCCAAATTCATCCGGATACGCGTATCCTGGGTGTTGGGCGCGCCGACTGGGACAAGGACGCTTATACCAAAGTTGTCCGCGAGGCGCTCGAAACTTTCATGAAGGAAAAAATTGATGAAAGTTTGTGGGATACCCTCAGCGGTCGTCTCGATTTCTGCAACCTGGACGTTAATGACGTCAGCGCGTTTTCCCGCCTGGGTGCCATGCTGGATCAGAAAAACCGTGTCACCATTAACTATTTCGCCATGCCGCCAAGCACCTTTGGCGCCATCTGCAAAGGTTTGGGCGAAGCCAAACTGAACGCCAAGCCGGCGCGCGTGGTGATGGAAAAGCCGCTGGGGACGTCGCTGGCTACCTCGCGTGAAATCAACGACCAGGTGGGCGAGTTCTTTGAAGAGTGCCAGGTCTACCGTATCGACCACTATCTCGGTAAAGAGACGGTACTGAACCTGCTGGCGCTGCGTTTCGCTAACTCCCTGTTTGTGAATAACTGGGACAACCGTACCATTGACCACGTGGAAATTACCGTGGCGGAAGAGGTGGGGATTGAAGGTCGCTGGGGTTACTTTGACCAGGCCGGCCAGATGCGCGACATGATCCAGAACCACCTGCTGCAAATTCTGTGCATGATTGCCATGTCTCCACCGTCTGACCTGACGGCTGACAGCATCCGCGATGCCAAAGTGAAAGTGCTGAAGTCGCTGCGCCGCATCGACCGCTCCAACGTGCGCGAGAAAACCGTTCGCGGCCAGTACACTGCCGGGTTTGCGCAAGGCAAAAAGGTGCCAGGCTACCTGGAAGAAGAGGGCGCGAACAAGTCCAGCAACACCGAGACGTTCGTGGCCATCCGCGTGGACATCGACGACTGGCGCTGGGCGGGGGTTCCGTTCTACCTGCGCACTGGTAAGCGTCTGCCGACGAAGTGTTCCGAAGTGGTTGTCTACTTTAAGAACCCGGAACTGAACCTGTTCAAAGAGTCCTGGCAGGAGCTGCCGCAGAACAAGCTGACCATCCGTCTGCAGCCGGACGAAGGGGTGGATATCCAGATCCTCAACAAAGTGCCGGGCCTGGATCATAAGCACAACCTGCAGACCACCAAGCTGGATCTGAGCTACTCCGAAACCTTCAACCAGACGCACCTTGCGGATGCTTACGAGCGTCTGCTGCTGGAAACCATGCGCGGTATCCAGGCGCTGTTCGTGCGTCGCGACGAAGTGGAAGAGGCGTGGAAATGGGTCGATTCCATCACCGAAGCCTGGGCTGCCGATCAGGATGCGCCAAAACCGTATCAGGCGGGTACCTGGGGGCCTGTGGCGTCGGTGGCGATGATCACCCGCGATGGCCGCTCCTGGAACGAGTTTGAGTAGGATATTCCACTAGCCCGAAAGTGTTATTTTACCGGTAACATGATCTAACACAGCTAGTGGCACAATTTTTATACTTTTAAGCTCCGCGTGGATTCACCCGCGGGGCTTTTTTTATTACACTGCCGGAAGTGATTTTGCCCCTGAGCTCCGGACAGCAAGCGTTTCAGCGTTGTTAACAACCGCCAGCGACTTTGTAAACTCCCGAGCCCGGACAGATAAATTAAAGGAGCTTTTATGAATCCTGTATTGTTACGCGTAACACAACGCATTATCGAGCGCTCGAAAGAGACCCGTTCGGCCTACCTCGCCCGCATTGAACAGGCGAAAAGCAACACCGTTCACCGCTCCCAGCTGGCCTGCGGTAACCTGGCCCACGGCTTCGCCGCCTGCCAGCCCGATGACAAAGCCTCCCTGAAAAGCATGTTGCGTAACAATATCGCTATTATCACGTCTTATAACGATATGCTCTCCGCGCACCAGCCGTATGAGGTCTATCCCAACATCATTCGTAAAGCGCTGCACAGCGTGAACGCGGTCGGGCAGGTGGCGGGGGGTGTCCCGGCCATGTGCGACGGCGTGACGCAGGGGCAGGATGGTATGGAGCTGTCGCTGCTGAGCCGCGAAGTGATTGCGATGTCTGCGGCTGTGGGCCTGTCACACAACATGTTTGATGGTGCGCTGTATCTCGGCGTGTGCGACAAAATCGTCCCGGGCCTGGTGATGGCAGCGCTGTCGTTTGGTCATCTGCCTGCGATTTTCGTGCCGTCCGGCCCGATGGCCAGCGGTCTGCCGAATAAAGAAAAAGTGCGTATCCGCCAGCTGTATGCGGAAGGCAAAGCCGATCGTCAGGCGCTGCTGGAAGCCGAAGCCGCCTCCTACCATGCGCCGGGCACCTGTACGTTCTACGGCACGGCCAACACCAACCAGATGGTGGTGGAGTTTATGGGGATGCAGCTTCCGGGCTCGTCCTTTATCCAGCCGGACGCGCCGCTGCGCCAGGCGCTGACCGAGGCCGCGGCCCGTCAGGTGACGCGCCTGACAGGAAACGGCAATGAATGGATGCCGATGGGCAAAATGGTCGACGAAAAAGTGATCGTCAACGGTATCGTCGCCCTGCTGGCAACCGGCGGTTCAACTAACCACACCATGCACCTGGTGGCCATGGCGCGCGCGGCGGGTATCCTGATTAACTGGGATGACTTCTCCGACATCTCCTCCGTGGTACCGCTGATGGCGCGTCTGTACCCGAACGGTCCGGCGGACATCAACCACTTCCAGGCCGCGGGCGGCGTGCCGCTGCTGATGCGCGAGCTGCTGAAAGGCGGTCTGCTGCATGAAGACGTGAACACCGTAGCCGGATTTGGTCTGCAGCGCTACACCCAGGAGCCGTGGCTGAACAACGGTGAGCTGGACTGGCGCGACGGGGCAACCGCGTCTCTTGATCCGCAGGTGATTGCCACTATCGACAAACCGTTCTCCCACCACGGCGGTACCAAAGTGCTGAGCGGCAACCTTGGCCGCGCGGTGATGAAAACCTCTGCCGTGCCGGAAGAGAACCAGGTTATCGAGGCCCCGGCGGTAGTGTTTGAAAGCCAGCACGACGTGTTGCCTGCCTTCGACGCCGGTCTGCTGGATAAAGACTGCGTGGTGGTCGTGCGTCATCAGGGGCCAAAAGCGAACGGCATGCCAGAATTACATAAACTTATGCCACCACTTGGTGTATTATTGGACCGCCGTTTCAAAATTGCGTTAGTGACCGATGGCCGCCTGTCAGGCGCATCCGGCAAAGTGCCTTCCGCCATCCACGTCACGCCTGAAGCCTACGACGGCGGCTTGCTGGCGAAAGTGCGCGACGGCGACATGATCCGCGTGAACGGCCAGACTGGCGAGTTAACCCTGCTGGTGGATGACGCGGAGCTGGCGGCACGTCAGCCTCATATTCCTGACCTGAGCGCATCGCGCGTGGGGACCGGACGCGAAATGTTCAGCGCGCTGCGTGAGAAGCTCTCCGGTGCGGAGCAGGGCGCAACCTGTATTACGTTTTAAGACGACTTGATTTTAACGATCTGGCGAGAGAGAACTCTGATGAAAAACTGGAAAACAAGTGCAGAAGCAATCCTGACCACTGGCCCTGTCGTGCCGGTTATCGTGGTAAACAAGCTGGAGCACGCTGTGCCAATGGCGAAAGCGCTGGTTGCGGGCGGCGTTCGCGTTTTGGAAGTGACCCTGCGTACCGCCTGCGCGATGGATGCCATCCGCGCCATCGCTAAAGAAGTGCCGGACGCCATCATCGGTGCGGGTACCGTTCTCAACGCGCAGCAACTGGCGGAAGTGACCGAAGCCGGCGCACAGTTTGCCATCAGCCCGGGCCTGACCGAGCCGCTGCTGAAGGCCGCGACCGAAGGCACTATTCCCTTGATCCCGGGCATCAGCACCGTTTCTGAACTGATGCTGGGCATGGACTACGGTCTGAAAGAGTTCAAATTCTTCCCGGCGGAAGCGAACGGCGGCACCAAAGCGCTGCAGGCAATTGCGGGTCCCTTCTCTCAGGTACGCTTCTGCCCGACGGGCGGTATCTCCCCGGCTAACTACCGCGACTACCTGGCGCTGAAAAGCGTGCTGTGCATCGGCGGCTCATGGCTGGTTCCGGCGGATGCGCTGGAAGCGGGCGACTGGGATCGCATTACGAAACTGGCTCGTGAAGCGGTTGAAGGCGCGGAGCAGTAAGCCATATGCAGCATGAAAAACGGGCCTTTCGGCCCGTTTTTTTATCCTGCTACCTGAACGTTCGCTGCCGCCGCTTTTGCTCTTGCTACGGCCTCGTCAACGTTATCCCCGGTGGCTAACGCCACGCCCAGACGACGCGTACCGTCGATCTCCGGCTTGCCGAACAGACGGACCTGCAGGCCTGCGCCAACCGCGCCTTCGACGTTATCAAACGTCACATTCTGACTGGTCAGCTGCGGAAGGATCACCGCCGACGCCGCCGGGCCGTACTGGCGGATGCCGCCAACCGGCAGGCCGAGGAAGGTGCGCACGTGCAGGGCGAACTCCGAGAGATCCTGCGAAATGAGCGTGACCATACCGGTGTCGTGCGGGCGAGGGGAGACTTCGCTGAAGATCACTTCGTCACCGCAGACGAACAGCTCCACGCCGAACAAGCCATAACCGCCCAGGGCCAGAACGGTTTTACGGGCAATCTCCCGGGCACGCTCCAGCGCCAGGTCGCTCATCTGCTGCGGCTGCCAGGATTCACGATAATCGCCATCTTCCTGGCGGTGGCCAATCGGGTCGCAGAAATGGACGCCGTCCACGGCACTGACGGTGAGCAGAGTGATTTCGAAATCAAACTTCACCACGCCTTCGACGATCACGCGACCGGCACCGGCACGGCCACCCTGTTGCGCATAATCCCACGCGCTGTCCAGCGCGCTGCTGTCGCGAATAAAGCTCTGACCTTTCCCGGAAGAGCTCATCACCGGCTTAATGATGCACGGGTAGCCAATCTCTTCAACGGCCTGCAGGAATGCGGCTTTGTCACCCGCAAAACGGTAGCTTGAAGTAGGTAGCCCCAGCTCCTCCGCCGCCAGGCGGCGAATGCCTTCACGGTTCATGGTCAGCTTTGCGGCTTTCGCGCAGGGCACCACGCGCTGGCCTTCCTGCTCAAGGGCGATCAGCGTATCGGTTGCGATAGCTTCAATTTCCGGCACGACAAAATCCGGTTTCTCCCGTGCAATGAGCGTACGCAGGGCATCACCGTCCAGCATGTTAATCACATAAGAACGATGGGCGACGTGCATGGCGGGCGCGTCGGCGTAGCGGTCTACGGCAATCACCTCCACCCCTAAACGCTGACACTCAATGGCGACTTCTTTACCCAGTTCGCCCGATCCCAACAACATTACGCGCGTCGCCGCAGGTCGCAGCGCGGTTCCTAAACGAGTCATAACATTCCCCCTGAAAAAGATGCGCGCAGTATAAACGAAAACGTTTGCGTCTGTCTTGCGCACGGCAAAAGGGCAGACCAGAAATTTGCGCTTCTTTAGGCTTGATGGACATTTCCTGACGCCTGCTCGCTTACGCTGGAGAACATGTTAACCGTTAAGCGAGGGAAACCATGTCAGGCTGGTTAAATCAACTGCAATCCATGTTAGGGCAGAAAACGTCTGGTTCCGGCGAACAGGGGCTGAGCAAACTGCTGGTACCGGGGGCGCTCGGTGGGCTGGCAGGGCTGCTGGTTGCCAATAAATCCTCACGCAAGCTGCTGGCGAAGTACGGTACCGGCGCGCTGCTGGCCGGGGGCGGCGCTATCGCCGGCACCGTGCTGTGGAACAAATATAAGGACAGGGTGCGAGCGGCGCACCGCGATGAACCTCACTATGGGGAGCATACTTCTCCGCTGGATCTGCGCACGGAGCGGCTCATCCTTGCGCTGGTGTTTGCCGCCAAAAGCGACGGGCATATTGATGATAATGAAAGAGCGGCTATCGAACAGCAGCTGCGCGAGGCGGGTGTTGAAGAACAGGGCAGAACGCTGGTGGCGCAGGCCATTGAACAGCCGCTCGATCCGCAGCGTCTGGCACTGAGCGTGAAAAATGAGGAAGAGGCGCTGGAACTCTATTTTCTCAGCTGTGCCGCCATAGATATCGATCACTTTATGGAGCGTAGCTACCTTAACGCCCTCGGCGACGCGCTGAAGATCCCTCAGGACGTGCGCGAGGGGATAGAAAAAGATATCGGGGAACAAAAACAGGCGCTACAGGGCTAACTCGCGTCCCCGGGGTCATGTTTCGCTTGCATCATGCGCGGGTTTTGCCAACCTTATAGGGTGTAAAACTTAAAAGAATGATGACATGCCACCGAAAGCCCGACGTACTCCTTATGCGATCGTCACGCATGGCGATACGCGCATAGACAACTACTACTGGCTGCGGGACGATTCGCGTTCCCGGCCAGAGGTGCTCGACTATCTGCACGAGGAAAACGACTATGGCCGCAGGGTCATGGCCAGCCAGCAGGCGCTTCAGGACCAGCTGCTGAATGAAATGGTGCAGCGTATTCCCCAGCGCGACATCTCCGCGCCCTGGACCAAAAACGGCTATCGCTATCGCCATATCTATGAGCCGGGCAACGAGTATCCCATCTATCAACGACAGTCGGTATTAAGCGCCGAGTGGGATGAATGGGACATTTTGCTGGATGCGAACCAGCGTGCCGCCCACAGCGAGTTTTATACCCTGGGTGGTATGTCCATCTCCCCGGACAACACCATCATGGCGCTTGCGGAGGATTATCTCTCCCGGCGCCAGTACGGCCTGCGTTTTCGCAATCTGGAAACCGGCAACTGGTATCCGGAAATGCTGGAGAACGTCTCCCCGGATTTTGTCTGGGCGAACGATTCCGAAACGGTCTACTACGTTAAAAAGCACGCCTCCACGCTGCTGCCTTATCAAGTGTGGCGGCATACCGTAGGCACGGACTCAGCCGATGACGAGCTGGTCTATGAAGAGAAAGACGAAACGTTTTATGTCAGCCTGCATAAAACCTCCTCGCGCCACTATGTGATTATCTTCCTCGCCAGCGCCACCACCTCGGAAGTGCTGCTCCTGGATGCCGAACTGCCTGACGCCCAGCCGCTCTGTTTCCTGCCGCGCCGCAAGGATCACGAGTACAGCCTGGATCACTTCCAGCACAGCTTTTATCTGCGTTCGAATCGTGAAGGCAAGAACTTTGGTCTGTACAAAACCAAGGTGCGCGACGAGCGTAAGTGGGAGGTGCTCATTCCCGCGCGGGATCAGGTGATGCTGGAAGGATTCACGCTGTTTACCGACTGGCTGGTGGTGGAGGAGCGCCAGCGGGGGCTGACCAGTATCCGGCAGATCAATCGTAAAACGCGTGAGGTGATAGGGATTGCGTTCGACGATCCGGCCTACGTCACGTGGATCGGCTTTAACCCGGAACCTGAATCGTCCCGGCTGCGCTACGGCTACTCGTCGATGACTACGCCGGATACGCTCTTTGAGCTGGATATGGATACCGGACAGCGCCAGGTACTTAAGCAAAGCGAAGTGAAGGGCTTTGATTCCGACAATTACCGCAGCGAACACCTGTGGGTCACCGCGCGCGATGGCGTGGAGGTGCCTGTTTCGCTCGTTTATCACAAGGCGCATTTCCAGAAGGGTAAAAATCCGATCCTGGTCTACGGCTACGGCTCCTATGGCTCCAGCATGGATGCCGACTTCAGCAGCAGCAGATTAAGCCTGCTCGACCGCGGCTTTGTTTTCGCCATTGCCCATATTCGCGGCGGCGGCGAGCTGGGGCAGCACTGGTATGAAGACGGGAAATTCCTGAAAAAGAAAAACACCTTCAACGACTATCTCGACGTCTGCGATGCGCTGATTGAGCAAGGCTATGGCGATCCTCAGCTATGCTTCGGCATGGGCGGTAGCGCGGGTGGGATGCTGATGGGGGCGGTCATCAATCAGCGGCCCGATCGCTTTAAGGGCATTGTTGCGCAGGTCCCGTTTGTCGATGTGGTTACCACCATGCTCGATGAGTCCATCCCTTTGACGACCGGGGAGTTTGAGGAGTGGGGCAACCCACAGGATGAAACCTATTATCGCTATATGAAAGAGTACAGCCCGTATGACAACGTAGAAGCGAAAGCGTACCCGCACATGCTGGTGACGACCGGTTTGCACGATTCACAGGTGCAATACTGGGAACCGGCAAAATGGGTAGCAAAGCTGCGGGAGCTGAAAACCGATGACAACCTGCTGCTGCTCTGTACCGATATGGACTCCGGGCACGGGGGGAAATCGGGTCGATTCAAATCCTACGAAGGGGTGGCCCTGGAGTATGCCTTTTTGATAGGCCTGGCGCAGGATACGTTGCCAGGCCGTGTGCAGCGTTAAGCTTCGCCCAGATAGTGTTTCAGGGTTAAGCGCAGCTCCGGGCTCATTTTGTCGAGGTTGTTATACAGCCAGCGCAGATAGCCCGGATCTTTATCCGCAATATCCGATACCGCTCTCCCGCGGTATTTGCCGAAGGTGAACGTCGTCAGCAGCGCAGGGCGTCCGGTGATCGTTGCCATATCATCCGGCGTCCAGCCCGATGTGTTCATAATATCTATGAGCAGCGCAGCGGTGATATAGCAGTCATACAGGGCGCGGTGATGGTGCAGCCCTTCAGGGGTTCTGACGCTGAGCTTGCGGGATTTATACAGCGCCATATTGCTGTATTTGATCCCTGGCCAGAGGCGACGCGCCAGCTTCATGGTACAAATCCACTCCCCGGGCATTTCGGGGAGTACCCGACGGTCAAAGCTGGCGTTGTGGGCAACGTACCATGGGCTGCCGTAGTAGTGCGGGATAACATCTTCTATCCAGGGTTTATCCGCCACCATTGATTCTGTAATGCGATGGATAGCCATGGCCTGTGGGCTAATAGGACGATCGGGACGCACCAGATGGCTCATCGGGTTGACGATTTTTCCATCAACCACGTCGACCGAGGCCACTTCCACAATTCCGCCCTGAAGATCGCAAGTTTCGGTATCAATGACGCGCAGCATGAAAATCTCCTGAGCTTAAAACGCTTAGCCTAAAGGAATGATATCGCCTTGCCAACCCTGTCCGTTGCGCGTGCCGGTCAACAGGAGCTCACCCTTATCTGCCCGAACGATCAGCTGGCCTTTTTCATCCCATAACGCGCTGCCCGCGCCGGCATTTGCCATTAACACCGCGATGGCATACCTGTGTGCAAAGCGCTGCAGGGTATTGATGGACTGTCGCCAGCGGTAATCCCTCACCGACTGGCAGCTGGTGAAGAGTGTTGCCTGCGGATCAAGATTCGGTGAATCGCTTTGCCCATCGATAATCGTGAGTTGTTTATCACCCGGCACCAGGCTGGCGCCGCTCCCCTGAGGGTAACGCAGAATACGATCGCGGGAGGGGATAAACAGCGCAAGGCCTTTCTGGCGTTGACCGTTTCGTTCAACGGGAAGCCCTGCAATGAGGGTAATGCGGTAAAAATGCGCGGCATCAAGCAATGGCTGTAGTCGATCGTCTTCGGGCGGAAGCGGTAATGCCGTCGCGCCCGGGCCGGTTAATGAGAGTTCCGGGAAAACCAGCAAATCGCACTGATGCTGTGCTGCTTCGGCAATAAAGTGGAGATGGTGCGCAATATGGTCATCTACGCTGTGATGCTGCCCGCCATACTGGGCTGCCGCAATATTCCAATGTGACATCGTGACTTCCTTATACACAGAGTCGCAGGGATTAAAGAGTACACCTAATTTAATCAGGGTTTTCTTATCCTGCCAGATTCCGCGTAAGGAAGTGTAACGAGTCGTTAAGCTTATTTAACTTTCGGCTCGTACGGCAAGCGGGAGAGGTTGACCGAGGCGAGACGGTGGGCAATTAACCTTTCGCGAAACCAGTCACGAAGATGGGCGGGCTGTTCTCGCTCCACCACTTCAGCCACGACGGGCATGTTGTAACGCTCTTTAAAGGCGACGCCAGCGGCAGCGAGATCGACATTCACTTTATCCATCTCGTCCTGAGGAAGGGCGGCCAGATTGATCTTCATTACCTTCTCCTTATTTTGCGGCGGCAACGTTACCGCGATTGCGCGACGATGACAAGCAGAGCGGGATGATCCTCGACTCGTTTATTATACAGCGTTATTCTTTAGCATACAGACATAACAAAAAGGAATGATTGTGATGGGTTTATCCGCTTCCCGCGCGGTATGCGCACTGGTTTTTTTGGCCTCAACGGTAATCTCACCCTCCGTGCTGGCGCATGCGCATCTTGAGCAGCAGAGCCCGGCAGCGGACAGCCAGGTGGCGTCACCGCAGGTGCTGACGCTGAATTTCTCCGAAGGTATCGAGCCCGGATTTAGCGGCGTCGTGGTAACGGATGCGCAAAAGCAGGTGATCAAAACCGGTACCGCCACGCGAGACGAAAAGAACAAAGCACAGCTGACCGTTCCGCTGGAACAGACGCTGGCGCCGGGGGCTTACCGGGTGGACTGGCACGTGGTTTCCGTCGACGGCCATAAAACCAAAGGCAGCTATCGCTTCAGCGTGAAATAGCATGCTGGGACTGTTATACGTAGGATTGCGCTTTATCCATTTTGCGGCGCTAATGCTCGTTTTTGGCAACGCGCTTTACAGCGTCTGGTTTGCGCCTTCCGGGCTGCACCGCCTGATGGCCCGACGTTTCCAGCTCCAGCAGAGAGTGGCATCCATCGTCAGCCTGGCCGCTGCGCTACTGATGTTTATGCTTCAGGGCGGCTTAATGGGCAACGGCTGGGGCGATGTGTTTAACCCGCAAATCTGGTACAGCGTGCTGGGAACGCGGTTTGGTGGCGTCTGGTTGTGGCAAATTATCCTCGCTGCCATCACCGTTGTCGTCGCGTGGCTCGCGCCGCTGAAAGGCTCGCGCCTGCTGCTGCTCGCCATGGGCCAGCTTATCCTGCTGGCAGGGGTAGGGCACGCGGCGATGAGCGACGGCCCGATGGGGGCGATACAGCGACTCAATCATGCTGTTCACCTGCTGTGTGCCGCAACCTGGGTGGGTGGATTGCTGCCGCTGCTGTTTTGCATGCATCTGGCGAAAGGACGCTGGCAGAACGCGGCCATCTATACCATGATGCGTTTCTCGCGCGTGGGGCATTATGCCGTCGCAGGCGTGCTGCTCACCGGCGTAGTGAATGCGCTGTTGATTCTGGGCATCCATATTCCCTGGCAGGCTGGCTACGTGCAGTTTTTGTTGTTCAAATGTGCTCTCGTGGCGTTGATGGTGGCAATTGCGCTGGCAAATCGGTATTTTCTGGTGCCACGGTTCCGTCCGGATTCCGGGCGCGCACAACAGATGTTTATCAGGATGACACAGGCAGAGGTGGTGCTGGGCGCACTGGTTCTGGCAACGGTCAGTCTGTTTGCTACCTGGGAACCCTTCTGACAAGGTTAACTATTAAATGAAAAAGACAGTACTTTCTCTCTTATTGCTGGCCTGCGCGGGAAGCGCTCTGGCGGCACCGCAGGTAATCACCGTAAGCCGCTTTGAAGTGGGCAAAGACAAATGGGCCTTTAATCGCGAAGAGGTGATGCTGACCTGCCGCCCGGGCCATGCGCTGTATGCGATCAACCCGAGCACGCTGGTCCAGTACCCGCTCAACGATACCGCTGAGCAGCAGGTCGCCAGCGGCAAGAGCAGCGGTCAGCCAGTCAGTGTGATTCAGATTGATGACCCGGCCAACCCGGGGCAGAAGATGAGCCTGGCACCGTTTATCGAGCGCGCTGATAAGCTCTGCTGACGTTCAGATTTCCAATAAAAAAACCGCAGATGCTCGCCAGAGCACTGCGGTTTTTCACTTTTAATGATGCTCTGACGCTTTTTTTCAGGCCACTTTTGCTGTGGACTGGAAAACCTGGCGTCGTCATCTATTCTTAAAAGGCAAGGCGACTTAGCCTGCATTAATGCCAACTTTTAGCGCACGGCTCTCTCCCAAGAGCCATTTCCCTGGACCGAATACAGGAATCGTATTCGGTCTCTTTTTATCTATATGTTTCTCAAAAGGTTTCTTCGGTTATGGACCGAAAACCCCGAGAATAGATGGACAGTTCCCTATCCTGACTAAACCATAACATACTCAGGACCGCGTACGTCCAGGGTTTTTTGGCATCTTTGTTAAAAAATTGTGGCCTGGCGATCGCTGTGGAATCTTCGTCGGTGAAGTAAAGGCCCGGCCTGATAGTTAAATAATGAATTCCCTGAATTTATCTTTGTTGTTAACGATATACTCGGGGAAATTGTCTGCCGACAGCTCTTGCCTGATTAACTTCCTGTCTCGTCCCCAGATATCTTCGGCGTTTTTTATCACCTTCATGATATGTTCCGGGTTGTTGAACTCAGGCAGATCGTATTCCGTGTGGGAGATGGTGGACATTTTTTCTGATATGCGTTCAGGGGTCATAACCCATGAGAAATGCCAGCCACTATTTTCAATGATGCGATTGTTAAGTTTGAACCAGTTCCATTTAAGCCAGGACCAGTTTTTGACGCTTCTGGTGCGTTTAAGATTTCTGAACGACTCAGGCTCGCCGCCAAAAAAATGAACGAGGTTTTTATATTTTGTCGCTCTCGGCAGTTTACATTTTCTTGGGGTGTTATCTGTATTAAAA
>NZ_JADBQO010000002.1:114678-151824 GCF_014895875.1 Enterobacter cloacae complex sp. P12RS | reverse complement strand
ATATCACTCTCGGCGATTACACCTTACTGAATCAGGCTAAATAGCGCATCAAACATACCCTCCCATTCTAAAAACTAATAAATTTTTAATTAAAACCCATTTAAGAATTTCTAAGCAAAAATCAACCAGCAATAGATTGATATAATATGTCTCGCCTCATAAAATACGCTTTCGGAACATCACGAGAATGTGCAAAACACAGCGTACTGTATGATTCTGTATATTCATGATTTTTAATCTGAATAGTCTTGTATTAAGTCACCTTTAATTTTGTTTCAACTTGACAGAAAACTGTTTATTTAAAAGGATTTGTATGAAAAAGCATGTTTTAGCAATGGTTGTTGCTGCATCTATGGCAAGCGGCGTGATGATGAACGCACAGGCAGACACCACCACAGTAAGCGGCGGTACCGTTAATTTCGTCGGTCAGGTTGTTAACGCTGCCTGTTCAGTTGCTGCCGATTCTGTTGACCAGACCGTTATCCTGAGCCAGGTTCGTACCGTGAAGCTGACTCAAAGCGGAATGCTGGCGAATCAGAAAGAAGATTTCAACATTAAACTGGAAGATTGCGACACCACTGTCAGCCAGAACGCAGCGGTTATTTTCAACGCGCAGCAGGATGCAACTCAGCCGGGCGCTATGGCGAATACCGCGGGTGCAGGTTCCGCACAGAACGTGGCTCTGCAGCTGTTTGGACCGGACGGTAAAAACCTGGATCTGGGTACCACATCTTCTGCAATCGGCCTGATCAACGGTGAAAACATTATCCCACTGAGCGTTGACTACATCGCTACAGGCGCAGCAACACCAGGTAACGTAGCATCCACCGCTACCTTCCAGATGGTTTATTCCTAATCGAATTAGGATGCTGTCATCCCTCCTTCGTACGCCTGTACGAAGGAGGGATTTTTAATATAACCGACCGTTTTATATAGATTAAATACATAGGCTTAAACGGCATGTTTTATTCTATGTATTTGATTATGTATTCAATGAAGTGATATATAAATGAAACGAATTAATACTGTATCTTTGATAACGAAGCTGATTACGCATTCTTTTTTATTCGCAGCTACGGTGCTGACTACGGCTCACGCTGGGGGGATAGGCCTGGGCGCAACGCGTATTATTTACCCTCAGGGTGATAAACAGATTTCGTTACCTATTACGAACTCGTCTCAAAGCAATGCTTTTCTGGTGCAATCGTGGGTTGCGAACGCCGATCAATCGAAGTCCACAGACTTTATTGTCACGCCTCCACTTTTTGTTATGCATCCTAAAAAAGAAAACACCATCAGGATTATGTACGCTGGCCCAGATTTGCCGAAAGACAGAGAAAGCGTTTTTTATTTCAACAGCAAAGCTATCCCAGCCGTGGATAAAAGTAAGTTGCAGGGAAATACGTTGCAGATTGCGACGCAGAGCGTCATTAAGCTTTTTATTCGCCCAAAAAAATTGCCTACCCCGTCAATTGACGCGCCAAAGGCGCTGCGCTGCACGGTCAGTAACGGCAAGTTGACCATCAAAAACGCGTCGCCTTATTACGTGTCGCTGGTGCAATTCAAAGCGGGAAACGCAAAGTTAACCAATAACATGGTTCCGCCAATGAACAGCCTGGTCGTTGATCTACCTACCGGTAGCGGGAGCCAGGTGACGTTCCAGA
The DNA here is from genome assembly GCF_014895875.1 of Enterobacter cloacae complex sp. P12RS. Classification (NCBI taxonomy): domain Bacteria; kingdom Pseudomonadati; phylum Pseudomonadota; class Gammaproteobacteria; order Enterobacterales; family Enterobacteriaceae; genus Enterobacter; species Enterobacter cloacae complex sp. P12RS. The sequence continues at coordinate 150,160 of NZ_JADBQO010000002.1, read as the reverse complement.
CCGTTAACGATTTCGGTGCTACCACCCCTGTTCAGACATGCCCTGGAGCATAATTTTCCCGGAAAAATACCGAACATAGCGCGTTGAAGCAGGCAGAGAAAAATGAAGTTTCGCAAGTATCAGACAAGGATAGTCAATCATCGTTTGGCCCCTCTCACGCTGGCCATGCTCGGCGCATTCGCATCCGTTAATGCGGATGCGGGCTATTATTTCAACCCTGCCTTTCTTTCAAGCGATCCTGCGGCGGTTGCTGATTTATCACGTTTTAGTAATGCTGGTCAGGCGCCAGGGGTCTATCGCGTGGACGTATGGCTGAATGACAATTTTTTAGCCACGCGCGACGTGACGTTTAACGTGCGCAAAAATTCAACACCTACGGATGACGATACGGGGCTGACGCCCTGCCTCTCGCGTAAGTCACTTGATGCGATGGGGGTAAATGTCGATGTCTTACCCGGTCTTAAGGACGAAAAAGCGGGCAACTGTGTCGATTTGCCGGCAGCCATTCCCGCTGCCACCACATTTTTTGATTTTGAACACCAGCGCCTGAATATCAGTATTCCGCAAGCGGCGCTGCGTAATAACGCGCGCGGGTACATTCCCCCTGAGCAATGGGACGAAGGCATTAACGCCCTGATGCTGAATTATGACTTTTCGGGTTCGCATAGTCACAATAGCGGTGATTACGGTTCGACGACAGACAACTATTTTCTGGGACTTAACAGTGGATTAAACCTGGGGCCGTGGCGGCTGCGGGATTTCTCTACATGGAGCTACAACAGCAGCGGCTCAGAGACCTACACCAACTGGGAACACATTAAAACCTATGTTGAACGTGCCGTTATCCCGCTAAAAAGCAAGCTAACAATCGGCGAGAACTATACCACTTCGGATGTCTTCGACAGCCTGCCATTCCGCGGGGTGCAGATCAATTCTGATGACAACATGCTGCCTGATAGTATGAAAGGTTTTGCGCCAACCATTCATGGGATCGCTAAATCTAACGCCCAGGTCACCATCAAACAAAACGGTTACACCATTTATCAAAGCTATGTGCCGCCCGGGGCGTTTGCCATTAACGATCTGTACCCCACCTCCTCCAGCGGTGACCTGAATGTAGAGGTCAAAGAATCTGACGGAACGATCAGCAGCTACTCTGTGCCCTATTCCGCGGTTCCGGTTTTGCAGCGTGAAGGCACCGTAAAATATGCCGCCACTGCGGCCCGCTATCGCAGTAACAGCGATCAGCAGGAGGACACAAACTTTGTCCAGGGAACGCTTATCTGGGGGTTACCAAAAGGATTCACCGTCTACGGTGGTACGCAGCTGACGGAAAAATACTCTGCCTTTGCGTTGGGTACCGGGGTGAACCTGGGGAATTTTGGCGCCGTATCGGCCGATCTCACCTCCGCACAAAGCGAACTGAGCGACGGTAGCTCACATAACGGGCAGTCAATACGTTTCTTATATGCAAAATCGTTGAACGGCATGGGCACCAATTTCCAGCTGTTAGGCTATCGCTATTCCACATCCGGTTTTTATACCCTGGATGAAACCACCTATAAGCAAATGAAAGGTTATGTCGGCCAGGACGATCCCAACGACCACACCGACGACAATCAGCCCGTGTGGACCGATTATTACAATCTGTACTACACCAAACGCGGCAAGCTGCAGGCCAATATTTCCCAACAGCTGGGAACTGCCGGGTCGATTTTCCTCAACGGCAGCCAGCAAACGTACTGGCATACCGATGAAAAAAATACGCTTATTCAACTGGGTTATAGCGGAACGGTTGCGGGCGTAACCTATAACCTGACCTACAACTACAATAAATCCCCTGGCATGAGTGAAAGCGATCGTATTTATTCTTTAACGCTCTCCTTCCCGCTCAATCTGTGGCTTCATCCAGGTGGAGATGTGACCAAACGTTTAAACAGCATTTACGCCACATACGGCATGAGCACCGATAACGACGGCAGGGTCAATAATACTGCCGGCATCAACGGAACGCTGCTTGAAGACAATAACCTCAGCTACAGCGTTCAGCAGGGATATCAGAACCAACATACCGGTGCCAGTGGAAGCATCAGCACGGAATATGATAGTGCCTACGGTAATGCGAGCCTGGGGTACAACTACAGTAACAATGGCGATTATCAACAGATCAATTACGGCCTCAGCGGCGGTATCGTCGCGCATCGCAACGGCATCACTTTAAGCCAGCCGTTGGGGGATACCAATGTCCTGATCGCCGCGCCGGGCGCAAGCAACGTTAAGGTCGAAGACGGCCCAGGGATCCATACCGACTGGCGTGGTTATGCGGTTGTGCCGTATGCCAGCGCATACCACCGTAACCGCATGGCGCTGAACACCAACTCGCTCAGCGACGATCTGGACATTGACGAGGCCGTTACCCACGTTGTTCCAACCCAGGGTGCCCTGGTTCGCGCCACCTTTAAGGCGCGCTCAGGAACGCGCGCGATGATTGCACTCATGCATAACGGGCGCCCTGTGCCCTTTGGCGCGGTTGTTACGCGCAGCGATGAAGGTGGGGACACCATCGTAGGCGATAACGGCGAAGCGTATCTGTCTGGGCTGGGCGAGACAGGGAGTCTGACAGCGCAATGGGGCGACACAGATGATAAAAAATGTGTTGCCGTTTACAAGCTAAGTGAAACAAAGCAGTCCCTCGTGCGTTTAAAAGCGGAGTGCCGATAAGTGAAAGTACGCATTATTTTTTTATTACTCAGCCTTACGGCTTCTACGCAAAGTCTGGCAGCGGTCTGCCATAACTTTGATCACAGCATTACGAATGTGAATTACGATCTGACGGCCACGCTGACAAAAGAACAAAACCAGCTGGGGCAGGCAGTTGAACTGGTTAAATCACAGGATGTGGGCGTAAACGCCATATGTGACTATCATCCAGATGGCGATTCTCGTACCTATCGCTCATACAGGAATACCTACCCGGTGATTTTCACGGAAGACCAGTGGCAGTATATGAATCTTGACCCGATCTATATTGCAGGGGCAATGCGGATAACCGATTCCGAAATTGGTGAATATTTTCCGCCTGGAGACTATATCCATATGGGTAAAGATTACAGGGTGGATAAAGAGGATATGAACATACCTTTCCCGGTATATGACTCCAACCTGGTATTCCGGTTAAAAATTATCAAACCTTTTATCGGCACGGTCATTATCCCCAGTAAAGTGATGTTTAATGTTTATATCACCACCGAAAATACCGACCCGTTGAATGATATTGTTTATCAAATAACATACAGCGGCGCGGTCACGGTGCCGCAAAACTGCATCATTAATGCGGGGCAAATCATTACGGTTGACCTGGGAAAACTCAACAGTTCTTCATTCACGAAAGCGGGTGAGAAACCTTCTAATGCGCCGGTAAAAACCTTTAATGTTCCCATCGAGTGTAATGCGGACGTGATTTCGCCTGCGCATCTTACGCTTCGACTGGTCGCCAACGCAGACAGCAACGTCGGCCAGGCGATCGCTACGGATAATAAAGATGTCGGCGTGGTGGTAACCAACGAAAATGGCACCGTCATGATACCTAACGACGCCTCCAGCACCGCTGATTTTATTACTGATAGTTCGGGCCATGCTGATGTCACGTTAAAAACCTACCCCATCAGCACGACAGGGAAGGCCCCGGCAGAAGGTCTGTTTACTGCGTTGGCCTGTTTACGTATCGATTTTGCGTAAGGGTGAAAAATGAGAGTCTTGTATTTTGTCGCCCTGGCGACACTGTTCTCTGGCATAGCAACAACGTACGCCGATGAGGGTTTTACAGTTAACCTCCAGATATACGGCACAATTATCGGCGAATCGTGTGAAGTTGATGTGAACAGTAAAGAACAAACGGTTGATTTAGGCGCATTCGATATATCTGAATTTCCCGCAACCGGAACAACGACGCCGGAAAAAGCGTTCACGATCGATCTTAAAAATTGTTCACGCGCCATTCAGGGGACAAAAATCTGGTTCAGCGGTATGCCGGATATCAATAACTCGGACCTGCTGGCGCTCAGCGACACGGGTAAAGGAACGGCTGGCGAAATGGCGACGGGCATTGGCGTAGAGCTTCTCAATGCCGGAATGAATCCGATTAAAATAAATAATACGGAATCCGAAATTTATCCCTTAAAGCAGGGAGATAATAGCCTGACGTTTAATTTACGGTACAAATCGACCCTGCCCGAGGTTACGACAGGGAATGCTACGGCCATCATGTATTTTGATCTGCTCTATCAGTAGGATGCGGAAATGAAAAAGTTTTTCACAATAATATTCACCGCGCTTTTTCTGGTGCCATTTTTTTCAGCGCGTACACTGGCGCACGACGGTACAATTTATATCACTGGCGTGATCCATAAAAAGACGTGCAGTATCGCGCCTGATTCTCAGAACCTGACCGTCACAATGGACAGCGTGCAAAGTAAATATTTCACCCAGTCAGGTATGGGCGCTGATTATCATCCGTTTGCTATTAATGTGGAAAACTGTGCCGGAACAGAAGGCTCAGTCAGTATTACCTTTGACGGCACACCCGATACAGCAAACCCGGATTTACTGACGCTCATCGGCGGTGAAGGCTACGCAACCGGTATCGGCGTAGGAATTTACAACCAGGACAAGTCGCTCATCTCTATGGGAAGTAAAAGCCAGAAGACGATGATTATTCCTAATCAAAGCGACGCGACTCTCCAGTTTTACGCCCGCTATGTTGCCACCGCAAACAAGGTCACCACGGGAACGGCAAATGCGACGACAACCTTTATTCTCAATTATGCGTAAGTGTGTTTATCCGGCGAAGATCCTGCTTCTCTTTTTTCTCTCCACCATCATGCTTCAGGCGCAAGCTGGCGTGGTGATCGGCGGAACGCGGTTTGTCTATCCGGAACGTGAGAAATCGATCAGCTTTTCCGTGCGTAACCCTTCTGACGAATCGTATCTGATCTACACCAAAGTCGAGCCGGGTGGCTTGTGGACTGGGGCGGATGCCCCACACGGGGTTCAATCCGCATTTGTGGCCACGCCGCAGCTGTTCTCATTGCGTCCGCAACGCGAAAACACGATTCGGCTGATATTTACGGGAGGAAAGTTACCCGAGAACCGGGAAACGCTGTTCACGTTAAACGTTGCGGCGATCCCTTCCGCTAATCCGCACACCACGGGTGTGCAAACGGCGGTACGTTCACGCTTTAAACTTTTTTATCGGCCCACCGGGCTCACCGGCAATCCTGATGATGCTTATCAGGCCTTACGCTGGTCACGAAACAAAAATAACGTCGTTGTGAATAATCCGACGCCTTACTACATCACGCTTTATCAGCTCAGCCTCGGCGGTAAGCGCATCGCTGATGGCGGCCTTGTCGCCCCTTTTAGCGAGCGAGCGCTCGAGGGTTGTCCAGACCCAGGGGTATGCCAGGTGCGCTGGCAAGCGATTAATGACTATGGACGCATTATGCCTGTTCGTACACAGGCACTGACGTCCTAGTCCCGTCTCTCTCTTTTACGGAATAACATCAATGGAAGTTTCAACCTCCCTTCGTCGCCTTTCGCTTCTGCTGGCCGCGACCCTGACTTTCTCAGCCGCAGCGCAGGCAGAGCAAGCGACGCCACAGCAGATTGAACAAACAGGAAAAGCCGCCGAAGCATATTTCGTCGCCCATCCTGAAAAAATGGGTGAAATTGTCTCTACCTATCTCGCTGAACATCCTGAGTTTTTAGTTGCGGCAGGGGAAAGCCTTCGCCAGCGTCAGGAGATAGCGCAGCAACAGGCCATGGTGCAAAATGTCATCCTCCATCGCGAGCAGCTGCTTGCTGGCGGCGATCCTGTTGTCGGGCCCGCCAACGCAAAAGTCGCCGTGGTGTCTTTTGTGGATGAGCAATGCGTGAACTGCAACGTCACAGAAACGCTTATCCATGCCAACCCGGATATCCGTTTTATCTTTAAAAAATTGCCTTCGGCCGGGTCGGCAAACAAAGTGTTACAGGACAATGTGAAGCTCGTGAAGCAGATCGGTTTTGCCAACGCGCCGGCGTTTGTGGTTTTACCCCAGGAAAAAGATCCGGTCATTCAGCGCATTAGCGTGATGTCAGGAAACGTCTCTTCCGATGCATTAATCATGGCGATCCAGAAAGCCAAAGGATAAGCCAGGATGCCCGATGACGCGCATGAGTGCGTCATCGGGCATCGAATTACTCCGGCAACAGCCCCACAAAACTGCGTTTCTTACGCGGCTCTGACATCAGCTCCTCAAGCTTATCCACGCACGCCAGATAGTGCGGCGTTTGCTTATGCGCCAGCACCGCCTCTTCGTCTTTGTAGGCCTCGTAGATAAAGAACCGGGTTTTCACCCTCGGGTCCTGCAACACGTCAAAGCGCAGGTTCCCCGGCTCCCTGATGGCTCCCTCATGGTTGGCGCGAAACACCTCAAGAAACTCGTCCACCCGCTCGGGCTTGATGTTAATCTCAACCAGCGTCACGTTCATTTTGCTTCTCCCTGTTTCTCTTCCTGCCAGAACTGGAACGCCTCCCGGGCGCTCACGTTCTCGTGAACCACTTTTTTCACCGCTTTCAGCATGGCGAGCGGCGCGCTGGACTGGAAGATATTGCGCCCCATGTCCACGCCGGACGCCCCCTGATCAATCGCCCGCCAGCACATCTCCAGCGCCTCGAGCTCCGGCAGCTTTTTGCCCCCGGCGATCACAATCGGCACCGGGCAGCTGGCGGTCACTTTTTCAAAGCCCTCGTCCACGTAGTAGGTTTTGACGAACTGCGCCCCCATCTCGGCGGCGATGCGGCTGGCGAGCGAGAAGTAGCGCGCGTCACGCGCCATCTCCTTGCCGACGCCCGTTACCGCCAGCGTTGGCATGCCGTAGCGTGCGCCCGCGTCCACCAGCTTAATGATGTTGTTAATCGACTGATGCTCAAACTCGCTTCCGATATACACCTGCGCCGCCACCGCGCAGACGTTCAGGCGCAGGGCATCCTCCATCGCCACCGCCACGCACTCGTTCGAGAGTTCCCCCAGAATCGAGTTACCGCCGGAGGCGCGCAGCACCACCGGTTTGTTTGTCGCGGCGGGCACCTGGCTTCGCAGAATGCCGCGGGTACACATCAGCACGTCGGTTTCGCCAAACAGCGGGGCGATGGAGAGATCGATACGCTCAAGGCCGGTGGTCGGCCCCTGAAAGTAGCCGTGGTCAAAGGCCAGCATTACCGTGCGGTTGCTCTGCGGGTTAAAGATGCGCGCCAGGCGGGACTGCATGCCCCAGTCCAGCGAGCCGCAGCCCTTCAGCGTGAACGGCACATTCTGCTGCGGCGTGCCGATGCCAAAATCCTTGCCGTCTTTGATGTCGTCTAAATCAGCCATTTGCTCCCCCGTCAGAAATCGTATTTGCTGATGTTCTCTTTGGTGAACACCACCCGCTCCGGCAGCAGCACGATGCCGTTGCCCTTCGCCTCATACTGATAGCCCTGCACGCTGTTCGGCTCCACCTTCAGGGCGCCGATACCTTTTACGTCCACGCTGTCGCCAGGGTTAAGATCGCCCTTTTTCAGCAGACGATCGGCGACATTGACCGCAATTTTGCCCTGTTGTACGACATCCCACAGGCCGAAGGCTTTCACCGTCCCGCGCTCAACGTACGGACGCATGACGTTCGGCGTGCTGAAGCCGACAATCGCCACCCCTTCCCGCTTCAGGTTTTCCGCCGCCTGCGCCGCCGCCGGCAGGGCGTTGGCGTCCGGCGCGATGATCGCGTCCAGATCCGGATACGCTTTTAAAATCCCCTCGGCGGTCTGCAGAGATTTGGTGGCGTCGTTATAGCCAAACTGGGTGGTCACGATCTGCCACTGGGGGTGATCTTTCTCGATTTTCGCCTTCGCCTCTTTCACCCACTGGTTCTGGTCGGTGACGGTCGGGCTGGAGTAGAAGAACGCCACTTTCGCGTTCGGTTTGGTGACCTGCTTGCCCGCCATCTCTACCAGCAGGCCGCCGAGCTGTTCCGGCGTCCCCTGGTTGATATAAATGCTGCGGCACTCCGGTTTGGTGTCGGAATCCCAGGTCAGCACCTTCACGCCGCGCTGCATCGCGCGCTTCAGCGCCGGGCAGAGACCGTCCGGCGACACGGCGGAGACGATAATGGCGTTATAGCCTTGGTTGACGAAGTTGTTGATGAGCTGCACCTGGCCGGAAACGCTCGGCTCTGTCGGGCCATCGTAGGTCACGTCTACGCCAAGATCTTTCCCCGCCTCTTTCGCGCCGTTGCCGCCGCTGGTGAAGAAACCCACGCCCACCAGCTTTGGGATAAAGGCAATGCGGTCCGCCGCCTGCGCCGAAGCGAAGCTGAGGGCCATTGCCAGGACGAGCAGTTTTGTTTTCATCTTACGCTCCGGATAGTTTTCTGAAGAGAGATCGCACCCATTCGCGGTGCAGACTTAGCGAACGTCCCATCACCACCACAACCAGCAGCGCCCCCGACAGCGCGCTCGACACCTGGTTGGGGATGCCGACCATCTGTAATCCCTGCTGGAGATACCCCACCAGCAGCGCCGCCAGCGCCGTACCCAGCACCGACCCTGAACCCCCGTAAATATTTGCCCCGCCGAGTACGGCGGCGGTGAGTGCGGGCATCAGCAAATCGCGCCCCAGATCCGAACGCGCAGAGCCGAAATAGGAGACCATCACCAGCGCGGCCACCGCCGACGCCACGCCCACCAGACCGTACAGCGCGTAGGGCATGCCGTTCACCGACAGCGCCGCATAGCGCGCCGCGCGCGGATTCTGGCCGATTAAAAACAGATGGCGGCCAAAGCGCCCGCGATGGGTAATCAGCCAGAAGAAGGCGGTAATCACCGCGAACAGCACCAGCGGGATCGGCAGCCCCAGCACCGTGAGGTTAGCGAACGCGGTAAAACCGTCCGGGAAGCCGCCGATGCCCTCGTAGCCCGTCGCCCCCGCCATGCCGGAGAGCAGCAGCGCGCCGCCGCCGTAGAGGTAGAGCGTGCCGAGGGTAATAACTAAAGGGCTAATGCCGGTGTAGTGGATCAGCGCCGCATTCACCAGCCCACACAGCAGGCCAAGCAGCAGCGTCAGCGGAACGGCGATCGTCATGGGCCACCCCGCCTGCATCATCACCCCCAGCGCGATGGCGCACAGGCCGATGGTGGAGCCCAGCGAAATGTCGATCCCGCCGCTGATAATCACCAGCGTCAGCGGCAGCGCCACGATGCCGATGCAGATGAAATCGCTGGTGCTGAACAGCAGCATGTTAACGTCGAGCATGCGCGGGTTAATGGCGCCGAAGAGCAGGATCTCCAGCACCAGCAATATCAGCAGCGCGCTTTCCCAGTTGAGCCTCATTTACGCCACCTCTTTGTTGCGTTTGGGAAACGGGGTAACGTGCTTTCCCCCTCTATTGCCAGGCTGGAACCGGCCATACTTCAGCGCCCGCTGATGGCGTGACAGCGCCTGGCGCAGCCGCCCGTCGAGCACCAGCACGCCCAGCAGCACCAGCCCGGCGATAAAATCGTTCCACCACGCCGGCAGCCTGAACAGCACCAGCACGGTGTCGATTTGAGTCAAGAAGAACGCGCCGAGGAACGCACCGACCAGCGTGCCGGTGCCGCCCAGCAGCGAAATGCCGCCGAGCACGCAGGCGGCAATGGCCTTCATCTCCAGCCCGCTGCCGGTCTGGTTGGGCACAAAGCCGATCTGCGCGGCAAAGACAATCCCGGCGCAGGCCGCCAGCATGCCGTTGAGGGTGAAGGCGATCATGCGCGTGCGGTTCACCGCCACGCCCAGCTGGCGCGCGGCGCCGAGGTTATCCCCCACCGCGTAAAAATCACGCCCGAACGAGGTGCGCGATAGCCCCCACGCGCCAACGACAACGAGAATCAACACTCCCACGCCGAGCGGTGAAATGCCGATGGCGGCAGGCTCGGAGAGAGATTTCAGCCCCGGCGGCAGCCCTTCAATCCACTTTCCGCCCGTCCAGAGCAGCATCGCTCCGCGGTACAGCCCCAGCGTGCCGAGGGTGGCGACAATCGCCGGAATGCGCAGCCCCACCACCAGAAAACCGTTGAACGCCCCCGCCAGCGCGCCAATCGACAGCGCAAAAAGTATCGATACCGGCAGGCTGTAGCCACCGTTGAGCGCCACGCCGACGGCAATGGCGGACAGCCCGACGGTCGAGCCCACGGAGACGTCGATATTGCGGGTCAGCATCACCAGCGCCGCACCGATGGCCAGCAGGATCAGGATCTGCGCGCTGGCGAAGATCATCCCCAGCGTTTGCAGGCTGAAGTAGGACGGATTCAGCGCCACCAGCACGGCGAACAGCGCCAGAATGGCAAGAAACGCGCTCAGCTCGCGGTTTTTGAGTAAGATCTTCATGATTGTCCTCCAAACGCCAGCGCCATCATCCGATCGAGACTGACGGCGTGGCGCGGCAGCTCGCCGCTGAGTACGCCCTGATGCATCACCAGCACGCGGTCCGCGAGGCCGGGAAATTCATCGAGATCGCTTGAGATCATCAGCACCGCAACATTCTGCGCCGCCACGCTTTTAATGAGCTGGTAGATATCGGCACGCGCCGACACGTCCACGCCGCGCGTCGGCTCATCGACGATCAGCAATAAAGGATTGGCCTCCAGACAGCGCGCCAACAGCACCTTCTGCTGGTTGCCGCCGGAGAGCGTGCGCACGGTTTGATCCGCATGATTGAGCTTGATCCCCAGCGCACGGTGATAGCGCTCCACCACCGCAGACTCCCGCTTTCGCTGCTGCCAGAGCGACGGCTCGTTCAGTGCCACCGTGTTCCAGCGGACAGGCGCGTCGAGAAACAGGCCGGACACCTGCCTGTCTTCCGGCAGATAAACCAGCCCTTTTTCCAGACGTAAACCCACCGGATCGGAGGTGATCTCCCGGCTCTCCAGCCACACCCGTCCGCCGCGTACGGGACGCAGGCCGTAGAGCGTTTCGGCAAACTCGGTGCGCCCGGATCCGACCAGTCCGGCAAGGCCGACGATCTCCCCGGCGTAAATCTCCAGGCTGAGATCGATAAAGCCCTCTCCGGTGAGATCTTCCACGCGCAGCACCGGAAAATCCTGCGGCTGGGTGCGGCGGTTTCCCGGTAGCGCCAGCCACAGCTTTTGCGCATCGCTTAAGCCTTTTTCGCGGCTGACCGGCGTCATGGCGGCGATCAGGGCGCTGTCGTCAAACTGGGCGGTTTCTCCGCTGAGCACCACCGCGCCGTCGCGCATCACCGAAACGTGGCTCGACAGCGTGCGGATTTCCGGCAGCTTATGCGAGATAAAGACGATCCCGACGCCGAACGCCTGTAAGGCGCGGATCTGGCGAAACAGCCGTTCGGTTTCGCCGGGCGTCAGCGAGGCCGTGGGCTCGTCGAGGATCAGAATTCTGGCGTTGCGCATCAGCCCGCGCAGGATCTCAACCATCTGCTGGTCCGCCACTTCCAGGGTGCTGGCCGTTGCATCAAGGTTAAGCTGACATTGCAGCTGCTGGAGTTTCTCCGCCAGCCGCTTTTCCCGATCGCGCTCGCGCGGCAGGCGGAACAGGATGTTTTCCCTCACGGTCAGGTTGGGGAAAAGCAGAGGCTCCTGCGGCACCAGATAAATGCCTAACCGATGCGCCTGCGCCGGGGTAAGCCGTGCAAAAGACTCGCCCGCAACCGAAAGTTCACCGCTATCCGGCGTTTCTACCCCGGCGATGATCTTCATCAGCGTCGATTTTCCCGCGCCGTTACCGCCCATAAGCGCATGCACCTGCCCCGCAAGCAGCGTGAAATCAATGCCTTTTAAGACCGGCACGCCTGAGAACTGCTTGCTGATATTTCGCGCGTTGAGAAGTGGTGTCATCATCGCTCCGCTATTGAACAAATGATTTTTAGATTTAATAATGTTCAAAAGCGTAGACGGTGAACTATATTTACAACCGTGCAGGGATCACAGTTTTATCGATTGAGATTCAGATTAACCAGAAACGATCTAAAAGATCCGTTTTGCCGCGTAGCTCACATTTTCACGCCGCGCCATTACGAACATATGATCTAAATTTTTATAAGAGTTCAATTATGAGCGATAAACGCACTGCGGAAGAAGGACGGTTTGCCGGTCTGGCGCTGGCGGAAGAAGAGCTGGTGGCGCGCGTGGCCTGGTGCTACTACCACGACGGGCTGACCCAGAACGATATCGGCGAACGCCTCGGGCTGCCGCGCCTGAAAATCTCCCGCCTGCTGGAGAAAGGCCGCCAGTCGGGGGTGATCCGCGTGCAGATCAACTCCCGCTACGAGGGCTGCCTGTCGCTGGAAACCGAGCTACAGCATCGCTTTGGCCTGAAGCTGGTGCGCGTGATGCCTGCCCTAAATACCCCGCCGATGAACGTGCGGCTGGGCATTGGCGCGGCGCAGTCGCTGATGGGCGTGCTGGAGCCCGGCCAGCTGCTGGCGGTGGGGTTCGGTGAAACCACCATGAGCAGCCTGCAACACTTAAGCGGTTTTATCAGCTCGCAGCAGATCCGCCTGGTGACGCTTTCCGGCGGCGTGGGGCCGTATATGACCGGTATCGGCCAGCTGGATGCGGCCTGTAGCGTCAGCATGATCCCCGCCCCGCTTCGCGTCTCATCTGCGGAAGTCGCCGGGATCTTAAAGCGCGAAACCAGCGTGCGGGACGTGATCCTCGCCGCGACCGCCGCTGACGTGGCGGTGGTCGGCATTGGTTCCGTGAACCAGCGCCGTGACGCGACGATACTGCGCTCCGGCTATATCAGCGAAGGTGAACAGCTGATGTACGCCCGTAAAGGGGCGGTGGGCGATATTCTCGGTTATTTCCTTAACGCCGAAGGGGAATGCGTCGAGGAGCTGGAGATCCACAAAGAATTACTGGGCGTCACGCTCGATGAACTGGCGCAACTGCCCACCATCGTCGGCGTGGCCGGAGGGGAAGAGAAAGCCGATGCGATTTACGCCGCACTGAAAGGTCGCCGTATTAATGGCCTGGTGACGGAAGAGACGACAGCCCGCGCGGTGCTGGCTCTGGCCGAATAAGAGTCGCCCTGCGCTAATAGCGAGGCAAGCTCATGAGTTACCTTTTAGCGTTAGATGCAGGGACAGGCAGCGTTCGCGCCGTGATTTTCGATTTACAGGGCAACCAGATTGCCGTCGGCCAGGCCGAGTGGAAGCACCTGAGCGTGGAGAACGTGCCGGGCTCAATGGAGTTTGACCTCGACACCAACTGGCAGCTGGCCTGCCGGTGCATTCAGCAGGCGCTGGAGCGCGCGCGCCTGAGCGCGGCGGATATTCAGTCCGTCGCCTGCTGTTCGATGCGCGAAGGGATCGTGCTGTACGACCGCAGCGGCGAGGCCATCTGGGCCTGCGCCAACGTCGACGCCCGCGCCAGCCGCGAGGTGGCTGAACTCAAAGAGATCCACGACTACCGTTTTGAATCCGAAGTGTATGACGTTTCCGGCCAGACGCTTGCCCTTAGCGCCATGCCGCGCCTGCTCTGGCTGGCGCATCATCGCCCGGATATTTATCGTAAGGCCGCGACTATCACCATGATCAGCGACTGGCTGGCGGCAAAGCTCTCCGGCGAGCTGGCGGTCGATCCGTCTAACGCGGGCACCACCGGCATGCTGGATCTCTTTTCACGCGACTGGCGTCCGGCGTTGCTCGACATGGCCGGGCTGCGCGCCGATATTCTCTCGCCGGTAAAAGAGACCGGCACCGTGCTGGGGGCCATCACGAAAGAAGCCGCACAGCAGAGCGGTTTACGCGAGGGCACGCCGGTCGTGATGGGCGGCGGCGACGTGCAGCTGGGCTGCCTGGGGCTGGGCGTTGTCCGCGCCGGACAAACGGCGGTGCTGGGCGGCACCTTCTGGCAGCAGGTGGTTAATCTGCCGCAGGTGCGCACCGACCCTGAGATGAACATCCGCGTAAACCCGCACGTTATCCCCGGCATGGCGCAGGCGGAGTCGATCAGCTTCTTTACCGGGCTGACCATGCGCTGGTTCCGCGACGCCTTTTGTGCCGAAGAGAAGCTGATTGCCGAGCGGATGGGGATGGACACCTATTCCCTGCTGGAAGAGATGGCGGGCCGCGTACCCGCTGGCTCCCACGGCGTAATGCCAATCTTCTCCGACGCGATGCATTTTAAGCAGTGGTACCACGCCGCGCCGTCGTTTATTAACCTTTCCATCGACCCGGAAAAGTGCAACAAAGCGACGCTGTTCCGCGCCCTGGAGGAGAACGCGGCAATCGTCTCGGCCTGTAACCTGACGCAGATTTCGCGCTTCTCCGGCGTGACGTTTGATAGCCTGGTGTTTGCGGGCGGCGGCGCAAAGGGCGCCCTGTGGAGCCAGATTTTAAGCGACGTCACCGGCCTGCCGGTGCGCGTGCCGGAAGTCAAAGAGGCAACGGCGCTCGGCTGCGCCATTGCCGCCGGAACGGGTGCGGGGCTGTTTGCGGATATGGCCTCGACGGGCGAGCGGCTGGTGAAGTGGAGCCGCGAGTTTACGCCAAACCCGCAGCACCGGGAGCTGTACGACGGCATGATGGAGAAGTGGCAGGCGGTGTACGCCGACCAGCTCGGGCTGGTGGACAGCGGGCTGACCACGTCGATGTGGCAGGCGCCGGGGTTAGCGCGGGCAGCGACGCCGTAAATAACGCCGGATGGCGCTGCGCTTATCCGTCCTGGGGTTTTGTAGCCCCGGTAAGCGTAGCGCCACCGGGGAAGTTCTTTGAGATCTATCACAATCATTCGATCCCGCTTTTACCTTTCTGCTGCCGCTGGCTAAATTAGTAACTCATCCGACCACATAACAATAATTTTACACTGGAAGAGACTATGAGCCGCTACCCGTCGCTATTCGCCCCCCTCGATCTGGGGTTTACCACCCTTAAAAACCGCGTGCTGATGGGCTCGATGCACACCGGGCTGGAAGAGCGTCCGGACGGAGCCGAGCGCCTGGCAGCCTTCTATGCCGAACGCGCCCGCCACGGGGTGGCGCTGATTGTCACCGGCGGCGTAGCCCCTGCCCCTTCAGGCGTGACGATGGAGGGCGGCGCAGTCCTGAATGATGCGACACAGCTGCCGCATCACCGCATTGTCACGGACGCGGTGCATAACGAAGGCGGCAAAATCGCCCTGCAAATTCTGCATACCGGGCGCTACAGCTATCAGCCAAAGCTGGTTGCGCCATCGGCTATTCAGGCGCCGATTAACCGCTTTACCCCTCACGCCCTCAGCCACGACGAGATCCTGGCGCTGATCGACGATTTTGCCCGCTGCGCCGCGCTGGCGCGTGAGGCGGGCTACGACGGCGTGGAGGTGATGGGCTCTGAAGGCTATCTGATTAACGAATTCCTCGCCGCACGCACCAACCAGCGCGACGACGAATGGGGCGGCGACTATGCCCGTCGGATGCGCTTTGCCGTGGAGGTGGTGCGCGCGGTGCGCGAACGTGCGGGCGCGGACTTTATTATTATCTTCCGCCTGTCGATGCTCGACCTGGTGGAGGGCGGCGGCACGTTCGACGAAACCGTGCAGCTGGCGCAGGCGATTGAAGCCGCAGGTGCCACCATCATCAACACCGGGATTGGCTGGCACGAAGCGCGCATCCCGACCATCGCCACGCCGGTGCCGCGCGCGGCGTTCAGTTGGGTAACGCGCAAGCTGAAAGGCAAAGTCTCCGTTCCGCTGGTAACGACGAATCGCATTAACGACCCGCAGGTGGCGGACGATGTGATCTCACGCGGCGACGCCGATATGGTATCGATGGCGCGTCCGTTCCTCGCGGACTCCGAACTGCTCTCCAAAGCGCAAAGCGGCCGTGCGGATGAGATCAACACCTGCATCGGCTGTAACCAGGCCTGTCTGGATCAAATCTTCGTCGGCAAAGTCACCTCATGCCTGGTGAACCCCCGCGCCTGCCATGAAACCAAAATGCCGGTCGTCCCCGCGGTCAGTCAAAAACGCCTGGCCGTGGTGGGCGCTGGCCCCGCTGGGCTGGCGTCTGCGGTGAATGCCGCCTCGCGCGGGCACAGCGTGACGCTGTTTGATGCCGCCGGTGAAATTGGCGGGCAGTTTAATATCGCCAAACAGATCCCCGGCAAAGAGGAGTTTTATGAAACCCTGCGCTACTACCGCCGGATGATCGATCTGACGGGTGTTGATCTGCGGCTTAACCAGCTTGTCAGCGCGGCGGATCTGATCGGTTTCGACGAGGTGATCCTCGCGAGCGGGATCGCACCGCGCACGCCTGCAATCGAGGGTATCGATCATCCGAAGGTGTTGAGCTATCTGGACGTATTGCGTGACAAAGCGCCCGTTGGCGAGAAGGTGGCGATTATCGGCTGCGGCGGGATCGGCTTTGATACCGCGATGTATTTAAGCCAGCCGGGCGAGGCCACCAGCCAGAACATCGCCGAGTTTTGCGTAGAATGGGGCATTGATACCAGCCTGAGCCAGTCCGGCGGATTACGGCCGGAAGGGCCGCAGCTGCCGAAAAGCCCGCGCCAGATCGTAATGCTCCAGCGTAAGGCCAGCAAGCCGGGTGAAGGGCTGGGCAAAACCACGGGCTGGATCCACCGCGCCACCCTGCTCTCGCGCGGAGTGAAGATGATCCCGGGGGTGAGCTACCAGAAGATCGACGACGACGGGCTGCATGTGCTGATCGGTGGTGAACCGCAGTTGCTGCGCGTGGATCATGTGATTTTGTGCGCCGGACAGGAGCCAAAGCGCGATCTGGCCGATCCGCTGCGCGAAGCGGGTAAAACGGTGCATTTGATCGGCGGGTGCGACGTGGCGATGGAGCTGGATGCGCGGCGGGCGATTGCGCAGGGCACCCAGCTTGCACTGGTTATTTAGCGACGACGCCCCAGCTTCACCGCTTTCAGCACCACAAACTTGTTATTGGTCGCAATGGTGACGCAGTTGCCGAAAATCTTCTTCAGCTTGTGGAAGTAGTCCAGGTGGCGGTTCGCCACGATATACAGCTCGCCGTTGATTTTCAGGCAGCGGCGAGCGTGGTGGAACATCTCCCACGCGACGTTATCCGTCAGGGCGTGCTTCTGGTGGAACGGCGGGTTGCAGAACACGGCGTTGAAGCGGAAAGGCTCAACGCCGGAGAGCGCGTTGTTGATCATAAATTCGCAGCGATCCACCGCTTCCGGCATGTTGGTTTCTACGTTCAGACGGCTGGAGGCCACCGCCATCGGCGACTCGTCGCTGAACACCACGCTGGCTTCCGGATTCTTCGCCAGCAGCGTCAGGCCAATCACGCCGTTGCCGCAGCCCAGATCGACAATCTCCCCTTCCAGGTTTTCCGGCAGATGCTCCATAAAGAAACGCGCCCCAATATCCAGCCCGGTGCGGGAGAAAACGTTCGCATGGTTATGGATGGTCCAGTCGGTGCCTTCCAGTTTCCAGCTCAGCGTCTCCGGCGCGCCGGCCAGCTCCGGTGCGCTGAAGGTGCAGTTGATCAGGCGCGCTTTTTTCCAGGCAAGCGTGGTGGTGGTCGGGCCGAGTACTTTCTCGAACAGCTCCAGCGTTGAGGTGTGAATATCGCGCGCTTTGGCACCCGCAATGATGCTGGTTTCCGGCGTGACGACTTTACGCAGCGCACGCAGCTGCTGCTCCAGCAGCGCCATGGTTTTGGGCACCTTGATCAATACCACGCCCGGCGCCTGCGGGTAGTCCGCGGTGCTGTCGAGGAACTTCACGCTGGACTCGTCGATGTCGTTATGGCGCAGGTTTTCACGCGTCGCCAGTTCGCTCAGGTAGGAATCGCCAATGCTGTAAGGCGTGTGCTCTGCCAGGGCGCAGCCCAGGGCACCAAACGCGTCATTCAGGATCAGAACCGGGCCGCGGATTTCAGTCTCATCCAACTGCTGCAGCAGATATTCATCCGCCGCTTCCCACGCCTGAAGCGGGTTTACGTCGTCCGTTTCCGGGAAACGTTTAAGGTTGAGTGAACGGAAACCGTTGTCTAAGTGGCTCATCGGCCCTCCTGAATGGTAAAATTTGGCGTATCCCTGAAAAGGGTGCGTGAGTATACCCGTTTTCGCATTAATTTGGGCTTTTGATGAACCAACTTACTTATCTCCAGGGCTACCCGGAGCATTTACTGACTCAGGTTCGCAGCCTGATTGCCGAGCAGAAGCTCGGCGCGGTGCTGGAAAAACGCTACCCCGGCACGCACGATTTCGCGACCGATAAGGCCCTCTGGCAGTATACGCAGGATCTGAAAAGCCGATATCTGAAGAGCGCGCCGCCGATCAACAAGGTGATGTACGACAACAAGATCCACGTGCTGAAAAACGCGCTCGGCCTGCACACCGCCATCTCCCGCGTGCAGGGCGGCAAGCTGAAGGCTAAGGCGGAGATCCGCGTGGCGACGGTGTTTCGTAACGCGCCGGAAGCCTTTCTGCGGATGATCGTGGTGCATGAGCTGGCGCACCTGAAAGAGAAAGAGCACGACAAAGCGTTCTATTCCCTGTGCTGCCACATGGAGCCGCAGTATCACCAGCTGGAGTTTGATACCCGCCTGTGGCTTACGCATTTATCGTTAAATGGTAATGCGGAATAGCGCACTGGTTTTGCAATAATCCCGTGCTACAGTGGCTAAAGGTTCCCCGCTACGGAGTACGTAAACGTTTATGATACGTTTCGCAGTCATTGGAACGAACTGGATCACGCGCCAGTTCGTCGACGCCGCCCACGAAACCGGCAAACTTAAACTCACCGCAGTCTATTCCCGCAGCCTTGAGCAGGCGCAGAGCTTTGCTAACGACTACCTCGTCGAGCATCTCTTCACCTCCCTGGATGAAATGGCGCAAAGCGACGCCATTGACGCGGTTTATATCGCCAGCCCGAACTCCCTGCACTTCCCGCAAACGGCGCTGTTTCTCAGCCACAAAAAGCATGTGATTTGCGAGAAGCCGCTGGCCTCGAATATTGAGGAAGTGGAAGCGGCCATTGCGCTTGCCCGCGAAAACCAGGTGGTGCTGTTCGAAGCGTTCAAAACCGCCAGCCTGCCGAATTTCCTTCTGCTGCAGCAGTCCCTGCCGAAAATTGGCAAAGTGCGCAAAGCCTTTATTAACTACTGCCAGTATTCGTCGCGCTATCAGCGCTATCTGGACGGCGAGAATCCGAATACCTTTAACCCGGCCTTCTCAAACGGCTCGATTATGGATATCGGTTTTTACTGCCTGGCCTCTGCCGTAGCGCTGTGGGGCGAGCCGCACGGCGTTACGGCCACCGCCAGCCTGCTGGAGAGCGGCGTGGATGCACACGGTTTGGTGGTGCTGGACTACGGTGATTTTAGCGTCACGCTGCAGCACTCCAAGGTGAGCGATTCCGTGTTGCCGAGCGAAATTCAGGGCGAAGCCGGGTCGCTGGTCATCGAGAAGATCTCCGAATGCCAGAAGGTGAGCTTCGTGCCGCGCGGCGGCAAAGCGCAGGAACTGACGCAGCCTCAGCATATTAACACTATGCTCTATGAGGCAGAGGTCTTCGCCCGTCTGGTGGAAGACAACGAAGTGAATCACCCAGGCCTTGCGGTAAGCCGCACCACGGCGAAGCTGCAAACCGAGATCCGCCGCCAGACCGGCGTGGTGTTCCCGGCAGACGGCATAGGCGCGGAAGCGATCGCGTAAAGCTGTGTAATGAAACGGCGCAGGCCATTGACGAAACCGATGGTCTGACATATTTTGTTACCTGCAAAGGGGAGTAACTTCTTCGCCGGTGGATCGTCATTACGATGCGTTAAATATGCATCCGGTCGCCGGGCAACCTTCGTGGTTGTAAGTGAGACCTTGCCGGAAGGCGAGGTCTATGCATAAAAAGCTAACGGCTATCGTCTTCTGACCATGGCCGTTTTTGTTTTTTATGTGTAAGGAAAATAGTATGCATTCTGTCGGCACTCCAATGCTGTGGGGCGGATTCGCGGTTGTCGTGCTCATCATGCTGGCGATCGACCTCTTTTTGCAGGGTCGTCGCGGCGAGCACGGCATGAGCGTTAAGCAGGCCGCCGTCTGGTCGCTGGTCTGGGTTACCCTCTCGCTCCTCTTTTGCGCCGCCTTCTGGTGGTATCTGGCCTCGACTGAAGGCCGTGCGGTGGCCGATCCTCAGGCGCTCGCCTTCCTCACCGGTTATCTGATTGAAAAAGCCCTGGCGGTTGATAACGTCTTCGTCTGGCTGATGCTGTTCAGCTACTTTGCTGTGCCTGCAGCATTGCAGCGCCGCGTGCTGGTCTACGGCGTGCTGGGTGCCATTGTCTTGCGTACCATCATGATCTTCGCCGGCAGTTGGCTGATTACCCAGTTCGAATGGCTGCTGTACGTGTTCGGCGCGTTCCTGCTGTTTACCGGGGTCAAGATGGCGCTGGCGAAAGAAGACGATACCGGTATTGGTGATAAGCCGCTGGTGAAGTGGATCCGCGGCCATCTGCGCATGACGGACAAGATCGAGAGCGAACACTTCTTCGTGCGTAAGAACGGCCTGCTGTTTGCTACCCCGCTGCTGCTGGTGCTGATTCTGGTCGAGCTGAGCGACGTGATTTTCGCGGTAGACAGCATCCCGGCAATCTTCGCGGTGACGACTGATCCGTTCATCGTGCTGACCTCTAACCTGTTTGCGATCCTCGGCCTGCGCGCCATGTATTTCCTGCTGGCAGGTGCGGCAGAGCGCTTCTCGATGCTGAAGTACGGTTTGTCGGTGATCCTGGTCTTCATTGGTATCAAGATGCTGATCGTGGATTTCTACCACATCCCGATCGCCATTTCGCTTGGCGTGGTGTTCGGCATTCTGCTGGTGACGCTGGTTATCAATACCTGGGTTAACCGCCAGCACGATAAAAAGCAGCAGGCGGAGTAATCCCCTCACCCTAACCCTCTCCTCAAAGGGGAGAGGGTTAACACACTTTTGTGACTCAATAGTTAAAAAATATGATGTGACACGTAAAATCCAGCATTTTACTCTTCCGCCTTTCCCCGCTTTCCTTGATACTCAACCAGGCAAACAAATATTTACATCCTGAAATAAATGTGACTTAGAGCACATCCAGGATGGAACACAATTTCACTTAGGAATTTAGTATGAGCACACAATCTAAGGGCCTGCTTGCGCGTCTGACGCAGGGTAGCCTGGTTAAACAAATCCTGGTAGGTCTGGTTCTGGGTATTCTGCTGGCCCTGGTGTCAAAACCTGCCGCGGAAGCGACGGGGCTTCTCGGAACGCTTTTCGTGGGCGCGCTGAAGGCCGTTGCGCCGGTGCTGGTACTGATGCTGGTCATGGCTTCTATCGCCAATCACCAACACGGACAAAAAACCAACATTCGCCCGATTCTCTTTTTATATCTGCTGGGCACGTTTTCTGCTGCACTGACCGCAGTGGTCTTTAGCTTCCTCTTCCCCTCCACGCTACATCTGACCTCTGCGGCGGGCGACGTCACGCCGCCTTCAGGCATTGTGGAAGTGCTGCGCGGCCTGCTGATGAGCATGGTTACGAACCCCATTGATGCCCTGCTGAATGCCAACTACATTGGCATCCTGGTGTGGGCGATCGGCCTGGGCTTCGCCCTGCGTCACGGCAACGAAACGACGAAAAACCTGGTCAACGACATGTCCAACGCCGTGACCTTTATCGTTAAGGTCGTGATTCGCTTTGCACCCATCGGTATCTTCGGCCTGGTGTCGTCTACCCTGGCCACAACCGGCTTTGACGCGCTGTGGGGCTACGCGCAGCTGCTGATGGTGCTGGTCGGCTGTATGCTGCTGGTGGCGCTGGTGATCAACCCGCTGCTGGTGTTCTGGCAGATCCGCCGTAACCCGTATCCGCTGGTGCTGACCTGCCTGCGCGAGAGCGGTGTATACGCCTTCTTCACCCGCAGCTCGGCGGCAAACATTCCGGTTAACATGGCGCTGGCGGAGAAGCTGAACCTGGACCGCGATACCTATTCCGTGTCGATCCCGCTGGGTGCGACCGTGAACATGGCAGGTGCGGCGATCACCATCACCGTGCTGACCCTGGCGGCAGTGCAAACGCTGGGTATTCCTGTGGATCTGCCAACGGCGCTGCTGCTGAGCGTGGTGGCGTCGCTGTGTGCCTGTGGCGCATCCGGCGTGGCGGGCGGTTCGCTGCTGCTGATCCCGCTGGCGTGCAATATGTTCGGCATCCCGAACGAGATCGCCATGCAGGTTGTGGCCGTCGGCTTCATCATCGGCGTGCTGCAGGACTCCTGCGAAACCGCGCTGAACTCCTCTACCGACGTGCTGTTCACCGCAGCGGCCTGTCAGGCAGAAGACGCGCGTTTAGCGAAGAACGCGCTGCGAGGTTAACAGCAAAACGGCAACCCTGAGGTTGCCGTTTTTAGTGTTTGTACCCTCTCCCGTGGGAGAGGGTCAGGGTGAGGGCATCAGGCCGCACCGATTAAAGTTCAGTAGGTCGGGTAAGCGCTAGCGCCACCCGATAAAACATTTAAAGCGTCACACCACTCTTAAAGATCGCCAGCTCGCGGAAGTCGTTCTTCTCGTTACAGGTCTGCCTGCCGTTAGCAAACTCCACGATAGTGTCCACGAACTCCGTCAGCAGCTGCGGCATCGCTTTGCCGTGGATCAGCTGGCCTGCGTCGAAATCGATCCAGTGCTTTTTCTTCGCCGCCAGCTCGCTGTTGGTGGCGATTTTCACCGTCGGCACAAAACCGCCGTACGGCGTACCGCGACCGGTGCTGAACAACACCATGTGACAGCCCGCCCCCGCCAGCGCGCTGGTGGCGACCGCATCGTTACCCGGTGCGCTCAGCAGGTTCAGGCCGTGGGTTTTCAGGCGTTCGCCGTAGCGCAGAACGTCCACCACCTGGCTGGCCCCCGCTTTCTGGGTGCAGCCGAGGGATTTCTCCTCCAGCGTGGTGATTCCGCCCGCCTTGTTTCCCGGGGACGGATTCTCGTAAATCGGCTGATTGTGGGCAATGAAGTACTGTTTGAAGTCGTTCACCATGGTGACGGTCTTCTCAAACGTCTCTTCGTCGCGGCAGTGGCTCATCAGAATGCGCTCCGCGCCAAACATTTCCGGCACTTCGGTCAGCACCGTGGTGCCGCCGTTGGCAATCACGTAATCCGAGAAGCGGCCCAGCATTGGGTTAGCGGTAATGCCGGAAAGACCGTCAGACCCGCCGCACTCCAGGCCAAACTTCAGTTCGCTCAGCCTCCCCGGCTCGCGCCTGTCGTGGCGCATCACCTCATACAACTGATGCAGCTGCTCAACGCCCGCTTCCACTTCGTCGTCCTGATGTTGGCACACCATGAAGTGCACGCGCGCAGGATCGAATTCTCCCAGCGTCTCGCGGAAGGCGTCGACCTGGTTGTTCTCGCAGCCGAGGCCGATCACCAGCACTGCGCCCGCATTCGGGTGGCGCACCATGTTTTGCAGCATGGTGCGGGTGTTAATGTGGTCGTCACCCAGTTGGGAGCAGCCGTAGGTGTGGCTGAACAGATGTATCCCGTCGATGCCCTCGGCATCGTGGGTCTCCTTCAGAAAGCGGGTCTGGATCTGACGCGCAATGCCGTTCACGCAGCCGACGGTCGGCAGGATCCACAGCTCGTTGCGGATCCCCACATCACCGTTTGCGCGACGGTAGATTTGCACCTCACGATCCCCCGCCTGCACGCTTGCCTTCGGTAGTTCAGGCTGATAGCTGTACTCGTCCAGATCGCTGAGATTGGTGCGGGTATTGTGGGAATGAATATATTCACCCGGTGCAATATCCGCCAGCGCATGGCCGATGGGCAAACCGTACTTCACCACGTTCTCCCCTTTTGCAATGGGGATCAGGGCAAACTTGTGTCCACGTCCAATGGCCTGGCGCAACGTGACCGACTGGTTATCGAAGGCCACTTCCGTGCCTTCGGTTAAATCTGCCAGCGCGACGGCCACGTTATCCAGCGAATGGATTTTGATGTATTGCATATCAACCTCAGACGGCCTTAGTTCAGTTCAATGGCGAAGTAGTCACGCGCATTGTTAAAGCAGATGTTTTTCACCATTTCACCCAGCAGCTGGATATCCGCTGGCGCTTCACCCGCGTGCACCCAGCGGCCAATCATCTGGCACAGGATGCGGCGGAAATATTCGTGGCGAGTGTAGGAGAGGAAGCTGCGGCTGTCGGTCAGCATGCCGACAAAGCGGCTTAACAGACCGAGCTGCGCCAGCTGCGTCATCTGACGCTCCATGCCGTCTTTCTGATCGTTGAACCACCAGCCGGATCCGAACTGCATCTTGCCCGGCATACCTTCGCCCTGGAAGTTGCCGACCATGGTGCCCAGCACTTCGTTATCGCGGGGGTTCAGGCAGTAGAGAATGGTTTTCGGCAGCAGGTTTTGCTCGTTCTGTTTGCTCAGCAGTTTTGACAGCTCTTCCGCCAGCGGGCGGTCGTTGATGGAGTCAAAGCCCACGTCCGCGCCCAGCAGTTTGAACTGGCGCTGGTTGTTATTGCGCAGCGCACCGATGTGGTACTGCTGTACCCAGCCGCGACGGGCGTATTCCGCGCCGAGGAATACCAGTACCGCGGTTTTGAACTGCGCTACTTCATGCTGGCTAAGCGATTCACCGGAGAGGCGACGCGCCAGGATGCTGTCCAGTTCAGCTTCGTTGGATTCCGCGAACAGCACCACGTCCAGCGCGTGGTCAGAGACTTTACAGCCGTGCGCCGTGAAGTGGTCCAGACGTTTGGTCAGCGCGGTTTGCAGATCGGCGAAACGACGGATGTCGGTATCGGACACTTCCGCCAGTTTCGCCATGTAGTCGGTGAAGGTGGCCTGTTCGATGTTGAAGGCTTTGTCCGGGCGCCAGCTTGGCAGCACTTTAATGTCAAAAGAGGCGTCTTTGGCGACAACGGCATGATGCTCCAGGGAGTCAATCGGATCGTCGGTGGTGCCCACCATCTTCACGTTCATCTGCTTCATGATGCCGCGCGCGGAGAAGTTATCCTGCGCCAGCAGTTCGTTGCACTGGTCCCAGATTTCATCCGCCGTAGCGGGAGAAAGCAGCTTGCCGGTGATACCAAACGGACGGCGTAGTTCGAGGTGCGTCCAGTGGTAAAGCGGGTTGCCGATAGTGTGCGGAACGGTCGCCGCCCAGGCGTCGAACTTCTCGCGATCGGTCGCGTCGCCGGTACACAGGCGCTCGGCCACGCCGTTGGTGCGCATTGCGCGCCATTTGTAGTGGTCACCTTTTAGCCAGATATCATACAGGTTTTTGAAACGATAATTTTCGGCAACCTGCTGCGGCGGTAAGTGGCAGTGGTAGTCGAAAATCGGCTGGTCTTTAGCGTAGTCGTGGTACAGGCGGCGGGCAAATTCGGTATCTAACAGAAAATCGTCGGTCATAAACGGCGTCATTATCGTCTTCCTCATTACGGGAGCGTCAGAAAGCATATGTTCATATGCTGCAAAGTTATCACACCAATTTCCACACACCGAAGCTTTTTTCGTGAGTGAGATCAATAAACGCTAACAAATAAATTACCCTCAATGGAGTAAACCCTTCTACAGGCCGCGCCGTTGCTGGCTTTGCGCACAGCGATTAATGTCCCTACAAAGAATCATACATTTGTGATGTCACTCACCTTTTAAAGTTGTATGACAAGTTATCGTTTCGCCGTCGCAAACACTAAGCCGACGGAATGCGTTACCGGTGTGAGACACATCGGATTTAACGGTACGGATACCGACTTATGCACGCTTACTTATGGCAAGGTTCGGGCCGTTCCGGGACATTCTCCCGGCTACGCCCCTCCCGTTACACAACTGCTCCCGGCAACGGTTGAGAGGTTGCCGTGCTCTGGCGCGGAAATAACATAACGATGAGGTTTTAGATGCGTAAAATTAAAGGGTTACGTTGGTATATGATCGCACTGGTGACGCTGGGCACCGTGCTGGGCTACCTGACACGTAACACCGTGGCAGCCGCGGCGCCGACGTTGATGGAAGAGCTGCATATCTCCACGCAGCAATACTCTTACATCATCGCGGCCTATTCTGCCGCTTACACCGTCATGCAGCCTGTTGCTGGGTATGTTCTCGATATTCTGGGTACCAAAATCGGCTATGCCTTCTTCGCCATCGCCTGGGCGGTATTCTGCGGTGCAACCGCACTGGCAGGCAGCTGGGGCGGCCTGGCGCTGGCCCGTGGCGCGGTCGGTGCGGCAGAAGCCGCAATGATCCCGGCGGGGCTGAAAGCCAGCTCTGAGTGGTTCCCGGCAAAAGAGCGTTCCATCGCGGTGGGTTACTTCAACGTGGGCTCGTCCATCGGCGCAATGATTGCGCCGCCGCTGGTGGTGTGGGCCATCGTGATGCACAGCTGGCAGATGGCATTCATTATCTCTGGCGTGCTGAGCTTTGCCTGGGCAATGGCGTGGCTGGTTTTCTATAAACACCCGCGCGATCAGAAAAAACTCTCCGAGGAAGAACGCGAATACATTATTGGTGGTCAGGAAGCGCAGCATCAGACCAACAATGGCAAGAAGATGTCCGTCTGGCAGATCCTGGGCACCCGTCAGTTCTGGGGTATCGCCCTGCCGCGCTTCCTGGCTGAACCGGCCTGGGGTACCTTCAACGCGTGGATCCCACTGTTTATGTTTAAAGTCTACGGCTTTAACCTGAAAGAGATCGCGATGTTCGCCTGGATGCCGATGCTGTTCGCGGACCTGGGCTGTATCGTAGGCGGCTACCTGCCACCGCTGTTCCAGCGCTGGTTTGGGGTGAACCTGATTGTTTCCCGTAAGATGGTGGTGACCATGGGCGCCCTGCTGATGATTGGCCCGGGCATGATCGGCCTGTTCACCAGTCCGTATGTGGCTATCGCCCTGCTGTGCATCGGTGGATTTGCGCACCAGTCGCTCTCCGGCGCGCTGATTACGCTCTCGTCTGACGTCTTCGGTCGCAACGAAGTGGCCACCGCCAACGGCCTGACCGGTATGGCCGCCTGGACCGCGAGTACGATGTTTGCGCTGGTCGTCGGCGCGCTGGCTGATACCATCGGCTTCAGCCCGCTGTTCGCGGTGCTGGCAATCTTCGACCTGATGGGCGCGGTGGTTATCTGGACGGTGCTGAAAAGCAAATCCGCAGAGGAGCTGGCGAAAGAGTCCCTCGGGCGACCGGCTACGCAGAGTTAGCGAAAATGCGTTTCACCGAAGCCGCCCCCGGGCGGCTTTTTTAATGGCAAATTCTGGAGAGTATTCCGTGAAAGTGGTATAACAAATCATCTGCCGTACCCTGCCTGGAGCGCATATGGAAATCACCGAACCACGTCGTTTATATCAACAACTTGCTGCCGAGCTGAAAGATCGCATCGAGCAAGGGGTCTATCTTGTCGGTGATAAACTTCCCGCCGAGCGCTTTATCGCGGATGAAAAAAGCGTAAGCCGAACCGTGGTGCGCGAAGCGATTATCATGCTGGAAGTGGAAGGCTACGTTGAGGTACGCAAAGGTTCCGGCATTCACGTTATTTCTAATCAGCCTAAACACTCTCCGGTGGCGGATGAAAGTCTAGAATTCGCCAGCTACGGTCCGTTTGAGCTGCTCCAGGCTCGCCAGCTGATCGAAAGCAATATTGCCGAATTTGCCGCCACGCAGGTGACCAAGCAGGACATCATGAAGCTGATGGAGATCCAGGAGAACGCTCGCAAGGAAAAATGTTTCCGTGATTCCGAGTGGGACCTGCAGTTTCACGTTCAGGTCGCCCTGGCAACCCAAAATACAGCGCTGGCGGCAATCGTTGAGAAAATGTGGACTCAGCGCGTTCACAACCCGTACTGGAAAAAACTGCACGATCATATCGATTCGCGTACCGTGGACAACTGGTGTGACGACCACGATCAAATTCTTAAGGCGCTGATTCGTAAAGATCCCCACGCCGCGAAGCTCGCAATGTGGCAGCACCTGGAAAACACCAAGCAGATGCTCTTCAATGAAACCAGCGACGACTTCGAATTTAACGCTGACCGCTATCTTTTTGCCGATAATCCTGTCGTTCATCTCGATACGGCCCCGAGCGGCGCAAAATAGGCGACCTTTCTACCGGCAGGCGCTTCGCTGCGCCTCCCCGGCTGAATGGGTAAGCAAAACATATATAGTGTCAGCCTTTGTAAAATCCCTCGCTCACTTTCAGGGCTTACGCCAAAATCACCTCACCCTGCAAATTCTGTGACGCAGAACGTTGGGCTTTGTTACAATTGGATTCACTTCGTTATTTTGAAAGTTAGTGCTTGCTAACCAGCCAATTAACAGGGAACAGTGTTGGCCACACCGCAATGTGTCCGCGAGCGACCATAATGAAATCACAACAATGTCGCCGTGCTGTTTGTCCCGGATAACAGGCGAGACGTTAACCGATTTCCAGGAACACTGAATGGAACTTTTGACCCAACTGCTGCATGCCCTTTGGGCGCAGGATTTTGAAACGCTGGCCAACCCTTCCATGATTGGCATGCTCTATTTTGTCTTGTTTATGATTCTGTTCCTTGAGAATGGTTTGCTGCCTGCAGCCTTCTTGCCGGGTGACAGTTTGCTGGTGCTTGTCGGCGTGCTGTGTGCTAAAGGCGCAATGGCGTTCCCGCAAACCATTTTATTACTGACCGTCGCGGCCAGCCTTGGCTGCTGGGTGAGCTATATCCAGGGAAGATGGCTGGGCAATACCCGAATAGTACAGAACTGGCTTTCCCATCTGCCTGCGCACTATCACCAGCGGGCACACCACCTGTTCCATAAGCATGGGCTTTCCGCGCTGCTGATTGGCCGCTTTATCGCCTTTGTGCGCACCCTGCTGCCCACCATTGCCGGGCTGTCCGGGTTGAGCAGCGCACGCTTCCAGTTCTTCAACTGGATGAGCGGCCTGTTATGGGTTCTGATCCTGACGACGCTGGGCTATGCGCTGGGTAAGACGCCGGTCTTCATGAAATATGAAGATCAGCTGATGTCCTGCCTGATGCTGCTACCTGTTGTTCTGCTGGTCTTCGGCCTGATCGGCTCGCTGGTTGTCCTGTGGAAGAAAAAATACGGAGCGCGAGGTTAACGATGGTTATCTCACCGCTCGCCATGCGCCGCTTTGCCTGTGCCTTTATTGCACTGGTGATGCTCAGCGTCGTACTGCTGGCCTGGAACACGCTTTCACATCAGGACGCTACGCTGGCCATTCGCCCGGTAAACCAGGGGGGCGGTGTGCCTGACGGTTTTTCTGTCTGGCATCATCTGGATGCAAACGGCATCCGCTTTAAAAGCATCACCCCGCAGGACGATGTTTTACTGATTAAGTTTGATTCCCGTGCGCAGAGCGCTGCCGCGAAAGCGGTTCTTGACCGTACGCTGCCGCACGGCTATATCATTGCCCAGCAGGAAGATGACAACCCGCCAGCCGCGTGGTTATCATTGATTCGCGATACGTCGCATCGGTTTGGATAACTTCCTGGTTTCCGAATCTTTTCACTCACTTTGGTGAATCCCCCGTTTACTTACTATGCTTAAGTACGCGGAGCACCCCTCGAATGTACTCCGCATCATTTTGGATAGCGGCTAACCCCGCAGCACAATGGAAGGTTTCGATAATGAAATTCCGCATGACCCTGGCTCTGGCCCTTTTTTCTTTAAGCACAACGACCTTCGCAAACTCTCTCTGTCAGGAGAAAGAACAGGATATTCAGCGTGAGATCGGTTATGCCGAAAAGCATAACAATCAGCACCGTGTTGATGGTCTCAAAAAAGCGCTGAGCGAAGTGAAAGCGAACTGTTCAGACAGCAAGCTGCGTGCCGATCACCAAAAGAAAATCGCTGAACAGAAGGACGAGATAGCCGAGCGCCGTCAAGACCTGCAGGAAGCGAAAGAGAAAGGGGATGCGGAAAAAATTGCTAAGCGCGAGAAGAAGTTGAAAGAGGCGCAGGACGACCTGAAAGCGCTGGAAGCTCGCGATTATTGAGTTAACGGAAATCTCAACAGGAGAGAATCATGTCAAAAGATACGACGTCTGAACATCTGCGCGCTGAACTGAAATCCCTGGCCGATACCCTTGAAGAGGTGCTGAACTCCTCTGCCGATAAGTCGAAAGAAGAAGTAAGTAAGCTGCGCAGCAAAGCGGAGCAGGCGCTGAAAGAGAGCCGCTACCGCCTGGGTGAAACCGGTGATGCACTGGCGAAACAGACCCGTGAAGCGGCTGCGCGCGCAGATGAATATGTGCGCGACAATCCATGGACGGGAGTTGGTATTGGTGCCGCAGTGGGTGTGGTACTGGGTGTCCTGCTGACGCGTCGTTGATATGGAAGATCCTCGTCACGCACAAGGGCCTGCTAATAACGTCCTCGGCATCGGCCAGCGTATTTTAACGACGCTGGTTGGGATTGCCGAAACGCGCGTCCGGCTGGCAGTGGTCGAACTGGAAGAGGAGAAAGCGAACCTCTTCCAGATGCTGCTGATGCTCGGGCTGACCATGCTCTTCGCCGCGTTTGGTCTGATGAGCCTGATGGTGTTAATCATCTGGGCCATTGACCCGCAGTATCGACTTAACGCGATGATTGCCACGACCGTCGTTCTGCTGGTCGCGGCGCTGATTGGCGGCATATGGACGATGCGTAAAGCGCGCAGGTCCACTTTCCTGCGCCACACGCGCCAGGAACTGGCTAACGATCGCGCCCTGCTGGAGGATGACAAGCCGTGAGCGATAAAGCGGAACGTCAGAAGCGAAAAGCGTACCTGTTAAGTCAGATCCAGCAGCAGCGGCTGGATCTGTCTGCCAGCCGCCGTGACTGGATCGACGCGACGCGACGGTTTGACCGTGGCTGGAATACCTTCCTGAGCCTGCGTTCGTGGGCGCTGGTCGGCAGCAGCGTGATGGCTATCTGGACGGTTCGTCATCCGAATATGCTCATCCGCTGGGCCCGACGCGGTTTTGGTGCCTGGAGCGCCTGGCGTCTGGTCAAAGCAACGTTGCGGCAACAACAGCTGCGGTGATAAACGCAAAACGGTAACTCAGGTTACCGTTTTTTGTTTTTGCCCTTCTCCCCGTGGGCTGAGGGCACCAGCGCGCACCTGCCCTTACTCAATATCTTTGAAGAAGATTGACAGTTTTCCTTGCTAACAATTGCTACCCGCCCCGTTTACACTCCTCTCCATCGACAGCAGAGCCGCGGTATCTACGCGGAATTGCAGACAAATAATGTTCAGCCGCTTATGTGGTTTCCTGGAGAGTAAAATGAAAAAATTAGAAGATGTTGGTGTACTGGTCGCGCGTATTCTGATGCCAATTCTGTTTATCGTGGCAGGTTGGGGCAAAATTACCGGTTATGCGGGTACCCAGCAGTATATGGAAGCCATGGGCGTTCCGGGGTTCCTGTTGCCACTAACCATTCTGCTTGAGTTTGGCGGCGGCCTGGCGGTTCTGTTCGGCTTCCTGACCCGCACCACCGCGCTGTTTACCGCAGGCTTCACCTTGCTGACCGCGTTCATCTTCCACAGCAACTTTGCTGAAGGCGTGAACTCACTGATGTTTATGAAAAACCTGACCATCGCGGGTGGCTTCCTGCTGCTGGCGATCACCGGCCCAGGCGCATACAGCATCGACCGCGTTCTGAATAAGAAATGGTAAGCACGCTATACTGAATAAACACAAAGCGAGGAGACATCTCCTCGCTTTTGCTATCTGACGGAGGAGTAAAAAATGGGACAACTCGTAGACGGCGTCTGGCAGGATGTCTGGTATGACACCAAATCCACCGGTGGACGCTTTAAGCGCTCTGTTTCGGCCTTCCGTAACTGGCTGACCGCCGACGGCGCACCCGGCCCGAGTGGCGAAGGGGGCTTCGCGGCGGAGAAAAATCGTTATCATCTTTATGTTTCCCTCGCCTGCCCGTGGGCGCACCGCACGCTGATCGTGCGCAAGCTAAAAGGCCTCGAATCCTGCATTCCGGTTTCAGTCGTCAACCCGTTGATGCTGGAAAACGGCTGGACGTTCGACAGTGATTTCCCCGCCGCGACCGGTGATGACCTGTATCACCACGATTTCCTCTACCAGCTCTACCTGCGCGCCGATCCGCACTACACCGGACGCGTGACCGTGCCGGTGCTGTGGGACAAGAAAAACCAGACGATAGTCAGCAATGAATCCGCGGAAATCATCCGCATGTTCAATACCGCGTTTGATGCGCACGGCGCCCGCGCCGGGGATTACTACCCGGTCGAGCTACGCGAGAAAATTGACGAGCTGAACGGCTGGATTTACGACAACGTCAACAACGGCGTCTATAAGGCCGGTTTCGCCACCAGCCAGGAAGCCTATGACGAAGCGGTCGGAAAGGTGTTTGAATCGCTGGAGCGCCTGGAGCAGATCCTGGGCCAGCATCGCTACCTGACGGGCGATCGCCTGACGGAAGCGGACATTCGCCTGTGGACCACGCTGGTTCGCTTTGACCCGGTCTATGTCACCCACTTTAAGTGCGATAAACACCGCATCAGCGACTACCTGAACCTGTATGGTTTCCTGCGAGACATCTACCAGATGCCGGGGATCGCGGAGACGGTCGATTTTGACCATATTCGCACCCACTATTTCCGCAGCCATAAGACCATCAACCCGACGGGCATCATCTCCATTGGCCCGTGGCAGGATCTGGATGAACCGCACGGGCGCGACGTGCGTTTCGGATAATTATTTAGGGAATCAATTGATTCCCTTTTTTAATTCACAGCATACATCTATCCTTACCTCGATCGCTTAGAAAACAAGTGATTGACTGATTAAGAGGCAAGGAAAATGGACTGGTATTTAAAAGTACTGCGCAACTACGTTGGATTTGGTGGCCGCGCCCGCCGCAAAGAGTACTGGATGTTCGTTCTGGTGAACTTCGTCCTGATTATGGTGCTGGGCATCGTGGATAAAATCCTCGGCTGGGAGCGCGCCGGCGGTGAAGGTGTACTCACTACGATTTATGGCTTGCTGGTTTTGCTGCCTTCATGGGCCGTGCTGTTTCGTCGTCTCCACGACACCGATCGTTCGGCGTGGTGGCTGCTGTTGCTGTTGATCCCGCTTGTCGGCTGGATCGTGATTTTAATTTTCAACTGTCAGAGCGGGACGCCGGGCGAAAACCGCTTTGGTCCGGACCCTAAGATCGGCGCGTAAATTACTGCCCGGTGGCGCTTACGCTTACCGGGCCTGCTCGCTTATTTGTTGTGATGCGCAAAGAGCTTTGGAATTTCGCGCAGGCACCACGATTTGGCTTCGCCCATGCTGTCGCGGCGCCACGCCATAATAATGTCCACTTCGCTGGTGTACTCCGGGCTCACCACCCTCAGTCGCCCTTCCGCAATATCTTTTTCGACAAACGGGTAGGGCATCGTCGCCACGCCCAAACCGGCCAGCAGCGCCTGCCGCTTGTTTTCCAGTGACGTGACCGTCAGACGAGGCTGTTTATCCAGCAGCTGAACCGTCAGCACCGGACGCTCGCGCGCGGTATCCGCCACCGCCACGCCGCGGTACTTCACGCGCGTCACTTCAGAGAGCGGCTCCGGCTCCTGGTGAATCGGGTGATCCGGCGCGGCGACGTAGACGTTCATGACGCTGTAGAGCTTGCGCGAGTTGATTTCTGACGATGAGCGGAAATGCATGTCAGGCGCAATGACGATATCCGCCCTGCCCGTCTCCAGACGCTCCCACGCCCCGGCCAGCACCTCGGTGATGATCGACAGCTGCGTATTGGCCTTCGCCGCCAGGCGGTCTACCAGCGGGAACAGCGCTTCGGTCGGCACCAGCGCTTCGGTGACTAACGTCAGGTGGGTTTCCCAGCCTCGCGCCAGCGCTTCGGCGTCCGTGGTGAGCTTGTCCGCCGCTTCCAGCAGCACGCGACCTCGCTCCAGCAGCATCCGCCCCACGTTGGTGAATTTTGTTCGATGACCGGAGCGATCGAAGAGCACGACGTCCAGCTCTTCCTCCAGTTTTTGCATGGTGTAGCTTAGCGCAGACGGAACGCGCCCCAGTTCATCTGCCGCCGCGGCAAAGCTGCCGCGCCGGTCAATCGCGTCCATGACGCGAAGCGCCTCAAGCGTCAATGCTCTCTCTTTAGCCATCTCGTTCTCATTCAGGAAATTTGAACATACCAGGCAGAATATCTGGCTAACAATGCAGCGTCCATACCTTTACCATTGTTTTAGTGTAAAGAGAGGTCAAGTTTATGATTACGACAAGAACAGCGAAACAGTGCGGACAAGCCGATTTCGGTTGGCTGCAGGCCCGCTACACCTTTTCCTTTGGACACTACTTTGACCCTAAACTCCTCGGTTACGCTTCACTGCGCGTGTTGAACCAGGAAGTGCTCGCCCCGGGCGCCTCCTTCCAGCCGCGTACGTATCCGAAAGTCGATATCCTGAACCTGATCCTGGAAGGCGAGGCAGAATACCGCGATAGCGAGGGCAATCATGTCCAGGCAAAGGCTGGCGAAGCGTTGTTAATTTCCACGCAGCCGGGCATCAGCTACAGCGAGCATAACCTCAGCAAAGACAAAACGCTGACGCGCATGCAGCTGTGGCTCGACGCCTGCCCTGAGCGAGAAAACCCGCTGGTGCAGAAAATAGATCTGAAGGGCGATAAACAGCAGCTGATTGCCTCGCCTGACGGCAGCAAGGACAGCTTGCAGCTGCGACAGCAGGTATGGCTGCACCATATCGAACTGAAAAAAGGTGAACAGGCAAGCTTCCAGCTGCACGGCCCGCGCGCCTATTTGCAGTCCATTCACGGTACGGTGCATGCGGTGACGCACGCGGAAGAGAAAGAAGCGCTCACCTGCGGCGACGGGGCGTTTATTCGTGACGAAGCGAATATCACCCTGGTGGCAGATACGCCGCTGCGCGCGCTGCTGATTGATTTGCCGGTGTAAGAGTTGCTCGATCGGTCCCTCTCCCCTTTGGGAAGAGGGACGAATGCCAATCGCTACACCTTACTCGCCATAATCTCAATAATCTGCCGGTCCGTTGCCTGCATTGAGCGGCACGCCAGCGCGCATAGGTTCGCGATCGACTGCTCCACGTCGTGCGCTACAATCCCCTCGTTGCCCGTCACGCCCGACTCATCCAGCGCCATCATCACGGCTTTCCAGGCGCTGGTGACGCTGGTCGAGACTTTCATGGCGCAGCTGTTAGACGCCCCGTCGCAGATCATCCCGCTGACGTCACCGATCATACTGCCGATGGCCATTGCAATCGTCTGATAGCTTCCGCCCATCAGCCACGCCATCCCTGCGGCGGCCCCCATACCCGCCGTTGTCGCCGCACACAGCGCGGACAAACGCGGAAGCTGGTAATGGATGTAGATAGCCGACAGATGCGAGAGCATCAGCGCCCGCGCCAGCCGTTCGTCATCGGCCTGAACATGTTCAGCGACCACGACAA
>NZ_JADBQO010000002.1:0-114635 GCF_014895875.1 Enterobacter cloacae complex sp. P12RS | reverse complement strand
CGGCAGCGTCGCACCGCCCATGCGGGCATCCGAGGCCGCACTGGTGCGGATAACGATGTCTGAACCCAGATCCTGCGCCATCCATCCGCGTGCGCGCTGCTTATTGAGGGTGGTGCCAATGTGTAGCCCCCACTTCCCGCTAAGCCCTTCACGAGAGAGCGCGTCGTTCAGTTGCCCTGCTTCCAGGATAAAGCGGATCGCCTCGAACGGTACCTGCTCCACAAACTCCAGGATCTGCGAGAGCGTGGTGTTCGACAGTACCGCCAGCGGATCGTTACTTACCTCGGCCTGCCGCTCGTCAAGACTGAAGCGCGTTTCGCCCTGACAAACCACCTCCACCACGCGGGTATGTCCGCCCGCAATGGTCACCATGGCCGAGGCCTCACCGGCGTAGACGCAGGCACGTGAATAGAGGATCTCATCGCACGGCTCCTGCAATTTCACCTGCACCAGACCGGCGTTAAGCATTGCTTTGGCCCGCGCCAGCGCATCGGCGGTGACATCTTTCAGCACCTCCAGCCCCGCCTGCTCATTGCCACCGATGGCACCCAGCGCCGCCGCAATGGGCAACCCGACCATGCCGGTGCCCGGCACCGTTACGCCAAGCCCGTTCTTCATCAGATTCGGCGATACCCACGCCTCAATCTTCGTGACGTCGCCGGGCAGTTGCTCTGCGGCAATCGCACAGGCAAGGGCCAGAGAAACGGGCTCGGTGCACCCCAGCGCAGGCTTAACTTCTTCCTGCACTACGCGAATAAAATGATTCCATAAAGGATGAGTTTGCTCAGACATCGTTACGACCTTATTTGCCCTCAGGAAAATGCGAGGAAAGGAGAAACACAAAGCAGCAGCCCGGTGATGACAATAATCACCAGCGATACGCCCTTATATTTATGCAGCGCCGGTACCTTGTAGACCAGCCATGCAGGGATCAGGCAGCCCACCATGCCGAAGATGGGGCTACAGATAGAGGTGAAGCTCAGTACCGGCGCGTTTAACACGATCGCGCTCCAGGCCAGCAGGATAGCGAACAGCATGATCCCGCGCTGGACGATGCTTTCATTAATACGTTCAGCCGGCATTTTACGGCGCAGGATATTCATCACGATCCCCTGCGTGGCTTCGCGGAAGCCGAGATAGACGCCGAAGAAGGCGGTCATCACGGCAAAAATATTGAGGATCACGCTGACGATTTTGACCCAGCCCGCGCCGTCGCCGCTGATAAATTGCGCCGCAATCGCCAGGGCGGAAATGTTCTGCTCGTAGGCTTTCACCGCTTCGTCGTGTCCCATCGCCAGGGTGAAAGAGACGGCGTAGAAGAAGACCGTGACAAACAGTATGCCAAAGGCGATATTCATCGCCCGCAGCGCCTTATGACGCGCCACCTCAACGGATTTTTCCCGTGAACGATAGGAAATCACCATCGGGCTTAATGTCTGGATAAACAGAATGGAGGTTAAGGTAAAGGGCAGCGTAATAATGGCATTTTTTATCAGCAACCCCATCGGCGGCAGCATACCGACGTTGGCTAAATGCCAGAGGCCGATCATTGAAAGCCCCAGCGCCGCCACCACAAATAATTTGGTCAGCACCATCAGGCTGGAGACTTTAAACAGCAGCTTTTCACCGCGCGAAGAGATGGCGACCAGAATGCAGATCAGGAATAAGCCGTAGAAGGGATTTTCCGACAGCAACCCCTCGGTGAACCCGAAGGTGTGCAAATAAGATGCGCTGTCGTTGGTGATAGCCGTGGAATAGACAAACATCCAGATGACCAGCATCACGAAATAGAGCGCACCTAATAAGATGCCCCAGTTTTTACCTAAATAACCGCTAATCACGCTCGGGTAGTCTTTACATTCCGGGGATTCCGCCAGCGTATTAATAAATAATCGCTGGAAGAGGTACATGGCCGGATAGCCAATAATCGAGGAGAGCAAAAAGACCCACAGCCCCATTAATCCAACCTGCACCGGAAGAAAAACGATACCCGCGCCGATAGCCATCCCGATACTCATGATGACCCAGCCCGTGTCGGTGCTGTCGAATTTGATCGCCTCTCGCCATTCGCTTTCGCTCATTCCCGCCCGCCTTGCCGCAGGGGAATCACTCACAATCACACTGCTGTTTGTTGCCATATTCATTGGGCACTCGCTTATTTTGTTTTTATTAGGTTCCGATCGCCAGCGATTGCGAGTCAGAGAGTGCAGGTGTGTGTTGTTGGTATGGGAAGATCATATCCGTAGCGCGGGAGAAAAAAGTCACAATCTTTATGCGGACTTCCTAAATTTAGAGAAAAAAACGCCTAATTTTTAATGATGTTTGGTAAAAAATTCTAAAAGTGACGCATTTCACAGAATCAATATATTTAAAAAATGGATCTTTTTTAGGAATTTATAAAGACGATTGTTCTACTTTATGCCTTCAAATTTTTATACGATAGCATCACTGAAACCACTCTATTATTATGGCTATGATATGGATACCGTTGAAGAGCTCAATGGAACATACTTCTATAAAGGTGTATGTAATATCTCGGCGTCTGAGTTATTTTTTTGGATTTTCCTTGATACTACCGATGAACAGTTCGGTGGATTAAAAGATGCAGTAATGATGGCTACTATGATCCTTGGTTTACCTATACTTGAGACCAGAACAAAGCCAGAAACGGCTACTATAGGTACTTCCGTGGCTTCTAAGTATCTTCGTGATCTTCTGAATGTACAGCTACCACACCGATTACCTACGATTACCCTCGCAAGCTTTAAATACCGAAAACCAATGTATACCAAAAACTTAGGTGCATTCATTGGTCGATGGATCCCTGCATTGGGGATAACCATACTTGCTGCTGATCTTGCAACGATAAGTTACAAAACACTCTCACGATATAATACGATTGCTCACCCTAAAGATCGGATTTGGTGAATATGAATAGTGAAAATGATGTTTTGAAGTTCTTCAGGGAAAATTTACCAGAACAGGGAACATTTACGGGCAAGAGGATCCCGCTCGAGTTAGACGATGTTTTACAGGATTACACCGATCTGGATGATATCGTTTATGTCATTGAGAAGTTTGAGAAAAAGTATCTTATCAATGTGCCCACGCAAAACTATTTCCCCTGGACTCAAACCTGGTTTTTCAGAAAATGGTTTACGCAAGAACCCGTTAAACAAATATCGAAGCCATTAACCGTAAGAATGTTTGCTGAGGCGGTAAAAGCAGGCTCATGGATCCACCACTGATTTTCGAAAGGAGCATGATTTATGGCTGTACCGGTTCATATTTGGTTTTTTGACGATGGCGGCTCACTTATTAAGGGTTCAAGTGATGTACAGGATCGGGAAGGGAGTGTTGAAATTAGAGGGTTAACCCATAATTTAAGTATTCCAACAGATCCTCTTTCCGGGAGATTAACCGGAACGCGCAAACATGCCCCTTTCTTGTTCGAGAAGGAGATAGATAGTTCATCTCCGTATCTTTATAAGGCTGTGGCTACAGGGCAAAACCTAAAAAAAGTTGAGATAAGATATTATCGAATTAACGATGCGGGAAGGGAAGTTGAATACTTCAGAACTGAACTGGAAGGTGTAAAGGTCGTATCAATCTCCCCTATTGTTAACGATACACGTAACTGTCCCGGTACGGGCCATCTTGAATCCATTCAGTTGAGATACGAAAAAGCAATCTGGACTTACTGCGATGGCAATATTCAATTTTCTGATGCATGGAATGAACGAACATCTGCATGATTTTTAGCAGACAAAAAAGCCCCCTTATCTGAAGGGGGCGGATTATTTGGCCTGCGTCACATCGCCTGCGTAAACGTCCGCGAAATCACGTCCTGCTGCTGCTCGCGCGTCAGGGCGTTAAACCGCACCGCATAGCCGGATACGCGAATTGTCAGGTTCGGGTAGTTCTCCGGATGGGCAATGGCATCCAGCAGCATCTCCCGGTTCATGACGTTGACGTTCAGGTGCTGCCCGCCCTCAATAGACGCTTCGTGATGGAAGTACCCATCCAGCAACCCCACCAGGTTGGTTTTGCGCACCAGTTCATCCTTGCCCAGCGCCTGCGGCACAATGGAGAAGGTATAGGAGATCCCGTCTTTGGCGTAGGTAAACGGCAGCTTGGCGACCGACGTTAGCGAAGCCACCGCCCCTTTCCTGTCGCGACCGTGCATTGGGTTGGCGCCAGGCGCAAACGGCGTGCCGCCGCGGCGTCCGTCCGGCGTGTTGCCCGTTTTCTGGCCGTAGACCACGTTGGAGGTGATAGTCAGGATCGACTGAGTCGGCACCGCGTTGCGATACGTCGGCAGCGCCTGGATCTTCTTCATAAATCGCTCCACCAGGTCGCAGGCGATGCTGTCCACGCGATCGTCATTATTGCCGTACTGCGGATAGTCGCCTTCGATGACGAAGTCCACCGCCAGGCCGGTGTGGTCGCGCACTGGTTTCACCGTGGCGTATTTAATCGCCGACAGGGAATCCGCCGCCACCGACAGCCCGGCAATGCCGCAGGCCATGGTGCGATAGACGTCACGATCGTGCAGCGCCATCAGCGAGGCTTCGTAACTGTACTTATCATGCATGTAGTGAATGAGATTCAGCGCGCTGATGTACTGCACCGCCAGCCAGTCCATAAAGTGGTCGAGGCTCGCCATCACGGTGTCGTAATCCAGCACCTCATCCAGCAGCGGCTCGGTTTTCGGGCCGACCTGGATCTTCAGCTTCTCGTCCACCCCGCCGTTGATCGCGTACAGCAGCGTTTTAGCAAGGTTGGCGCGTGCGCCAAAGAACTGCATCTGCTTGCCGATCACCATTGGGCTGACGCAGCAGGCAATGGCGTAGTCGTCGCTGTTGAAGTCGGCGCGCATAAGATCGTCGTTCTCATACTGCAGCGACGAGGTGACGATCGACACCTGCGCGGCGTATTTCTTAAACGCGATCGGCAGCTGTTCAGACCAGAGGATCGTCAGGTTCGGCTCCGGCGCGGGCCCCATGGTGTGCAGGGTATGCAGGTAGCGGAAGCTGTTTTTGGTCACCAGCGTACGGCCATCCAGCCCCATGCCGCCGATCACTTCCGTGGCCCAGATCGGATCGCCGGAGAAGAGCGTGTCGAACTCCGGCGTGCGCAGGAAGCGCACCATGCGGATCTTCATGATGAAGTGGTCGATCAGCTCCTGGGCCTGCACCTCGTTCAGCCGCCCCGCCTGCATGTCGCGTTCAATGTAGATATCAAGGAACGAGGCCGTACGCCCCAGCGACATCGCCCCGCCGTTCTGGGATTTCACTGCGGCAAGGTAGGCAAAGTAGACCCACTGCACCGCTTCCTGCGCGTTCATCGCCGGACGTGAAATATCAAAGCCATAGTTCGCCGCCATCTGCTGGATCTGCAGCAACGCACGCTTATGCTCCGCCAGCTCCTCGCGCAGGCGGAT
This sequence comes from Enterobacter cloacae complex sp. P12RS, assembly GCF_014895875.1. NCBI lineage: Bacteria > Pseudomonadati > Pseudomonadota > Gammaproteobacteria > Enterobacterales > Enterobacteriaceae > Enterobacter > Enterobacter cloacae complex sp. P12RS. Next base: position 109,192 of record NZ_JADBQO010000002.1, on the reverse strand, counting down.
CGTTGCCTCCAGATCTTCGCCGCGCTCCAGCCTCCCCTGCAGATCGGCAAACTGCAGTTCACGCTCGCGCACCAGATAGCTGATGCCGTACAGCGCCACGCGGCGGTAGTCGCCGATAATGCGCCCGCGCCCGTAGCCGTCCGGCAGACCGGTCAGCACGCCAGATTTACGGCAGCGCATCATCTCCGGGGAGTAAACGTCAAACACGCCCTGGTTGTGGGTTTTACGCAGGTCGGTAAACAGGTATTCGAACTGCGGATCCATCTCGCGGCCGTAGGCTTCGAACGAGCTGCGGATCATGTTTATCCCGCCGTACGGATGCAGGGCGCGCTTGAGCGGTTTGTCGGTTTGCAGGCCGACGATCGTCTCAAGATCCTGGTCGATGTAGCCCGGTCCGTGGGCGGTAATGGTGGTGGCAATGTTGGTGTCGAAATCCACCGGGGCGTGGGTGGCATTCTCCTGGCGAATGCCGACCATCACCTTCTGCCACAGCGCCGTCGTTGCTGGCGTCGCCTGCGCGAGGAAAGCTTCATCGCCTTCATAAGGGGTGTAGTTATGCTGAATAAAATCGCGGACGTTAACGGCGTTTTTCCATTCTTCACCGCGAAACCCGGCCCATGCGTCGCTGTAGGGCGCGATGCCCGTATCGATTGTTACTTTCATCAGATTCTCGCTTTATCAGGCGTAAGCCGCAGCCGGGGTGACCTTCCCAAGACGGAGGGCGTCCAGCGCGATCATTTTTTCTTCGTTGGTAGGGATAACCGCGCAGGTCACGCGGGACGACTCGGTGGAGATGACGCGCTCACCCGCGCTGCCCGGCAGAGCGTTTTTCGCCTCGTCGAGCGCGATGCCAAACACCTTCAGATGTTCCGCCACCAGCGCGCGGATCAGCGTGGAGTTTTCACCGATGCCGCCAGTGAAGATCACGCCATCCAGACGGTGCAGAGACGCGGCGTGACCGGCGATATGCCGCGCTATGCGGTGGACAAAGGTCTTTATCGCCAGCTGCGCCCGGTCATTGCCGTCATGCCAGGCTTTCTCCAGCGCACGTAAATCGGAGGAGATACCGGAGATGCCAAGCAACCCGGACTCTTTGTTGACCACGCGCTCCAGATCCTCGAACGACTGACCGGTCTGCTGGGCAATCCACGCCATTGCGCCGAAGTCCACGTCGCCGCAGCGCGTGCCCATCACCAGCCCCTCCAGCGGCGTCATCCCCATTGAGGTATCGACGCTTTTACCGTTGCGCACCGCGCAGATGGACGCCCCGTTGCCGAGATGGGCAATCACCAGGCCGCTGTCATCGGGGGACAGCCCGAGGAGCGCGTGCGCCTGCGCGGACACGTAGCGGTGAGAGGTGCCGTGGAAGCCGTAGCGGCGCACGCCCAGCTCTTCAAAATAGCGGTACGGCAGACCGTACAGATACGCCTGCGGCGCCATGGTCTGGTGGAAGCTGGTGTCAAATACCGCCACCTGCTGCACGCCGGGGAACAGGCGCTCTGCAGCTTCCACGCCGCTCAGGTTGGCGTAGTTATGCAGCGGCGCCAGCGGGGAAACCAGGCGGATCTGCTCAATGACCTCTACCGTGATGAGGGTCGACTCGCTGAAGAGATCGCCGCCGTGAGCGATGCGGTGGCCAATCAAGGCCACGCTGCTCATCAGGTCGCGCTTCTCCAGCTCGAGGGCGATGGCGGCCAGTGCCCCTTCGTAGTCCTGGTGAGCCAGTCTGACCGGTTCACCCCCGTTCACAGAAATAAAGGCTTTTTCAGTGTTGATGCCGTCCGCAATGCCCGTCAGCAGGGCATCGCAGCCTGCTGCGTCCAGCACCGAAAACTTAACGGAGGACGATCCGCAGTTAATAACCAGTACTACCGGAAATTCAGTCATGTGTTACTCCGCTCTTCCTGAGCTTTGGGTTAGAACAGTTTGTAAACGATATTCAGAATGGTCAGCAGGCCGACCACGGTCACGAAGATGTTCTCGGTCCGGCCTTTGTATTTCGCCAGCGCGGGCGCTTTACGAATGGCGTACATCGGCAGCAGACACAGCAGAGAAGCGATAATTGGCGCCCCCATGGCTTCAATAAGGTCGAGAATGTTCGGGTTGGCGTAGGCCACAATCCAGGTGGAGCCCATGATGAAAATCATGCTGATGGTGTTCAGCTTGCCGACGGAGACGTTCTTCTTATCGCCCTTGTAGCCGAACTTGAGGATCAGGCCGTTCAGCCCCTCCAGCGTGCCCAGGTAGTGGCCGAAGAAGGATTTAAAGATAGCGACCAGCGCGATGATGGAGGCGCCGTATTCCAGCACCGTGGCGAACGTGGATTTACTGCCCGACATCGAGGCAAAGTGGTTCGCCAGGTAAGAGAGCACCGGAATGTTCTGCGCTTTGGCATCCGCCATGTTCTGCGGAGAGAGCGTAAACAGGCAGCTAAAGGCGAAGAACATCACCACCGCCACCATCAGCAGGCTGGCGCGACCGATGATTTTGGAACATTTCTGCTCGGTGAATGCTTTCCCGAACTCCGGCTCGTACTCTTCGCGCTTGGAGACCACGAACGAGGAGACGATGGGCGAGAAGTTAAAGGAGAAGACCATGATGGAGATCCCCAGCCACACCGTGACCAGAATGCCGTCATGACCGGTAAAGGCGATATCGCTCAGGTTGACCTGGTCGATTACCGCCGAGTTCCAGTACGGGATCAGCGACAGGGAAATTAGCACCAGGCTGGCAATGAACGGGAACACCAGGTAGCTCATCACCTTTACCATCAGGTCTTTCCCGAACCAGATCACAAAGGCCATCAGCAGCAGCAGGAACAGCGCCACCACGCCGCGGTTCAGCGCAGGCATCTGGAGCTGGTTTTCCCAGAAGGTCATAAAGGTGTTAGTAATGGTGACGCCGTAAATCCACAGCAGCGGGCAAATGGCGAAGAAGTAGAGGAAGGTGATCACCACCCCACCGGTTTTCCCGAAGTGCTCTTCCACCGTCTCGGTGATGTTGCCGGAGACGTTGCTGCCGGACAAACAGAGGCGCGCCAGCGCGCGGTGGCAGTAAAACGCAATCGGGAAGGCAAGTACCAGCATCAGCAGGATGGGGATCAGTCCGCCAAAGCCTGCGCGAATGGGGAAGAACAGCACGCCTGCGCCGATGGCGGTACCAAACAGGCCGAGCGTCCATGTGGTGTCAGACTTACGCCAGGAGGACGTTTTTGTCTGGCCAACGATAATGCTTTCTGTGTTGCTCATAGGTCACCTTTATGCGTCAACGAAGCCGGTAATTTGGGAAACACGGGAGAGATCGATATTGCCGCCGGAAATAATGCAGACGGTTTTACGGCCCTGAATATAGGGGTCAAGCTTGCCGCTTAATAACGCCGCGCAGGCCAGCGCGCCCGCACCTTCCGTCACCACTTTATTTCGCTGAATAAGGGCAATCATGCTGTTGCGAATATCGTCTTCGCTCACCAGCACAATGTCATCGACCAGTTCACGAACAATTTCGAAGGTTAATTTACCCGGACGAGACACGTCGCAGCCGTCGGCTAATGTGCCGGTAACGCGATGGTTGGTTATTTCTCCGGCCTGCCAGGAAGCCGCCATGCCGTGAACGTTTTCAGACTGTACGCCGATAATATTGATTGTCGGGTTGATGGATTTAATTGCTGTCGCAATACCGGCAATTAAGCCGCCGCCGCCGATAGGAACAATCACATTATCCACGTCGTAAAGATCTTCGAGAATTTCGAGGCCGATGGTGCCCTGCCCGGCAATGACTTTCGCATCGTCATAAGGCGGAATAAATATGCGCCCCTCCATCTCGACGATTTCGCTCACCTTAGCGATGGTGTCGTTGAAGTTCTCGCCGTGCAGCACCACTTCGGCGGAGTAGTCGCGGGTAGCGGCGACCTTGGATTTTGGCGCGCCCATCGGCATCACCACTTTGCCGTCGATACCGAGCATGGCGCAAGAGAGCGACACCCCCTGAGCGTGGTTTCCTGCGGAGCAGGCCACTACCCCTTTGCGTTTTTCTGCGTCCGTCAATGAACTTAACTTATTAAACGCCCCGCGTATTTTAAACGAACCGGTACGCTGCATATTTTCAAATTTCAGGAATATCTCACCCTTACAGCGTTCGCTGAGATAATTTGAGCGCGGCATGCCGGTTTTATAAATTTTCCCCGCCAGGCGTTTTCTGGCGTCCTGAATATCTTCAATGGTCACCGGGAGATCGTAAGTAATGTGCATAATATCCTCGTTATAATAATTCATTCTTTTCAGGCAAAGTCAGGGTATCAGAGCGTTAAAAAGCGTCGCTCCGGGTGTTTTAAAACTTAATTATTTCTATCGTCGTTTATCGATATCCATCGACGAATATTGTTTTGCCAGTTCAACTAATACTGACGCCGATTTTTTAATACTGTAATTTTTCGACCACACGGCGGCATAGCGCGCCACGGGTAATTCATCTTCCACCGGCAGCACAATAAACTGGTCTGAGCCGAACGGCGCAATCATGTCGCGGGGGATCACCGTCAGATAATCGGCATTCAGGACAAGGTTATAAATGGTGACGACGGAATCGGTCTGGACGATGTTTTCAATGCTGATGCGGTTGTCTTGCAGGGTGGTCAGGAGTTCGTTGTAGTAGCCCATATCGGTTTGCGGCATCACCCACTGCTCGTGCGTAAGTGATGCCAGTCTGGTCGGGCCGGTGCACGTTCGTGATTTACTCGCCACCAGCACAAACTCAGATTCAAACAGTGGCTCAACGTGAAGATCCTGAAGCAACATTCCGTCGCTCAGGGTGCCGATGGCAAAATCCAGCCGACCGTCGCGAATGGCGGGCAGGAATGAAGAGAGCTGCGCTTCATACATGGAGACGCGCGCTTTCGGGAACACTTCCCTGAATTTTTTGATCATCTCAGACAGGAAGGTGAAGCCAATCAGCGACGGATAGCCAAAGGAGACGTCCATGACGGTACTGAAACTGAGGCTGTTGATTTCGCTCACCATGTTTTTCATTTCGCGGGTGATCGACTCAGCGTATGACAGCAGCACCTGACCAGCGGCAGTGAGTTTTACGCCGGTGTTTTTACGCACCATCACTTCCACCCCGAAGTAGGATTCGATGTCGCTGATGATTTTGCTGACGGCGGGTTGCGTCAGGCCTAGTTGTCTTGCGGCAGAACCTATGGAGCCACTTTTAATGACTTCCTGAAATACCACGAGGTGCTGAGTTTTCGGTAGAATAATAGTATTCATAATATTCTGCGCTTATTTCCCTATGACGCAGCGGATTCTACCCAATAATGTTTCAGGGGGTATGTGCTGTTACTCACAATTTGCTTCCCCGCGCATTTTACGGGCACAACAATAACCTAAAAAATACTTTATAATCAATGCCATACAAAATTAAAAGCACACCATTACGCTGATATCGATCAATAAAATCTGCAGTAATAAATTTATTTTATGGCGATAACCTTGATAAATTTCTCTGCGTTAAATAAATCAATAAAGACGAACTTTCAGACAATTAAAGGCCAATAAATAACCGTTATTCCTTTTAAACATTCTTTCAAATTATCAAATTTTGCAGAGGATTTTTGGACAGCTTTTTATAAACAGTGGAATACGTCACACATTCATAGCCTGAATGTTTTTAATTTCAATATGTTTATATCAAATAAGAAAATATTTGCGATCGTTCAGTTAACATTCGCAACAAATTAACAATACTGTAAATTCACCATTTTTTAGGGTGAAATTTTGTGATAACGATCGTTTGCGGTAGGCATAGCGATGCCTGAAAGGGTCATGCAGTGAAATGTGCTTAATGTCGCAAATATGAGAATTGATGTCGTTTGTGCGAGTTGCCCGGTGGCGATGCGCATACCTGGGCTACGAAACTCTAAAAGCAAAAACCCCGCCGAAGCGGGGTTCTGGAAGAAGTTGAAGCTGACCGATAAGCCGGGTTCTGTCGTGGACAGTCATTCATCTAGGCCAGCAATCGCTCACTGGCTCAAGCAGCCTACCCGGGTTCAGTACGGGCCGTACCATGTGAACCCCTATTTGGCCTTGCTCCGGGTGGAGTTTACCGTGCCACGGACTGTTACCAGCCGCGCGGTGCGCTCTTACCGCACCCTTTCACCCTTACCTGATCCCGCTTGCGCGGGCCATCGGCGGTTTGCTCTCTGTTGCACTGGTCGTGGGTTTCCCCCCCAGGCGTTACCTGGCACCCTGCCCTATGGAGCCCGGACTTTCCTCCCCTCCGCCCGTCTCCCCCGAAAGGGACGACGACGAAGCGGCGACTGTCTGGTCAGCTTCGGCGCGCAGTATAGAGGGTTTGCGCGCCGCTGTCACCCTCAGGTGCGGGCAAGATGCTATTAACGCGCCACTTCCACCTTCGCCAGTTTTTCGTAGTAGCACGCAATCGCGCTGTGATCGGCCGTACCCAGGCCATCCGCCCGCAGCGCCTGCATCATCTCCATAACCGCAGCGGTCAGCGGCAGCTGTGCACCCACGCCGTGAGACGTATCCAGCGCGTTCGCCAGATCTTTGATGTGCAGATCAATTCGGAAACCGGGTTTGAAATTACGATCCATCACCATCGGCGCTTTGGCATCCAGCACCGTACTGCCCGCCAGACCGCCACGGATTGCCTGATAAACCAGGTCCGGATTGACGCCCGCCTTCGTTGCCAGCGTCAGCGCTTCAGACATGGCGGCAATGTTCAGCGCCACAATCACCTGGTTCGCGAGCTTGGTAACGTTGCCCGCGCCAATGTCTCCGGTATGCACTACGGAGCCTGCCATCGCTTTCATCAGGTCATAGTATTTGTCGAACACGGCCTTATCGCCGCCCACCATCACCGACAGGGTACCGTCGATGGCTTTCGGCTCGCCGCCGCTGACGGGCGCATCCAGCATCTCTACGCCCTTCGCTTTTAACGCCTCGCTGATTTCACGGCTCGCGAGCGGGGCAATAGAGCTCATATCAATCAGCACCAGGCCTGGCTTCGCACCTTCGATGATGCCGTTCTCCCCAAGCGCGACCTCTTGGACGTGAGGGGAATTTGGCAGCATGGTGATGATGACATCGCACTGCTCAGCAATGGCTTTAGGGGTAGTAGCTGTTTCCGCGCCCGCCGCCATCACCTCAGCCACAGACTGTGGATTGTGATCGGATACCACCAGTGAGTAACCCGCTTTAATCAGGTTCTTACTCATTGGTTTACCCATGATCCCAAGACCAATAAAACCCACTTTCAGCGTCATAATCTGTTTCCTCAATGATGGTTATTTTTTAAAAGCGTCCGCTAATTTCTGCGTCGCTGAGCGGAACACGCCGAGGTCGCTGCCGACGGCAACGAACGTGGCTCCCCACTCCAGGTAGCGGCGGGCATCGGCTTCAACCGGCGCCAGAATGCCGCACGGTTTGCCGTGCGCTTTGGCGCGGGCAAAGATGTGCTGGATTGCGCGCTGTACGTCCGGGTGGCTGGCGTTGCCCAGATGCCCAAACGCCGCAGCCAGATCGCTTGGACCGACAAAGATACCGTCCACGCCGTCTGTGGCTGCAATCGCATCGACGTTATCAACGCCCTGCTGGCTTTCAATCTGAACCAGAATAGTGATGTTGCTATTGGACTGGGCGAAATAGTCCGGCACGGTGCCAAACATGTTGGCGCGGTGCGATACCGAGACGCCGCGGATCCCTTCCGGCGGATAGCGCGTTGAGGCCACGGCCAGCGCCGCCTGTTCTTCCGTTTCCACAAACGGGATCAGGAAATTGTAGAAACCGATATCCAGCAGACGCTTGATAATCACCGGCTCGTTAGTTGGCACGCGCACTACCGGAGTGCTGGGGCTACCTTTCAGCGCCATCAGCTGCGGAATAAAGGTGCTGATATCGTTCGGCGCGTGTTCGCCGTCCAGCACCAGCCAGTCGAATCCGGCCAGGCCTAACACTTCGGTGCTGATAGGGTTTGCCAGCGCGGACCAACAGCCAATCTGAATCTGGTGCGCCGCGAGGGCAGCTTTAAACTTATTCGGGAAGATATCGTTATTCATCACTTAACCCTTTTTTAATTCCGCAGTTTTAGCCAGTAATATTTATTCCAGAACAGATTCTTTATATTTATTTCTCTGACTGAATGGTGGCGTTATAAAATCGTCATTCAGTATAATCGGCTCTACACGTCAGCACATTGTTTTGATGCTCAAGTATTGCGTTACATCTCAATGCTATTTTGAGCATATGCACAAAGCAGTGGGCGCTAATGCACAGAATCAAGGATTAGTCCGCCTGAAACGATCGCGATCACATTTTCACTTTTCTTCTCCTGACATGCTTTATTTCTACGTTAAGAAAACGATTATCCAACGAGTTATTTTTCATAGCTGAAACTTTGCCGGAGAAGAGTGAATAATGACCGATATTGCAATTAGAGAGGCACCCCCGACGGCGTTTTATATTAAGGTTCACGATACGGATAACGTGGCGATTATTGTCAACGACAATGGCTTAAAAGCAGGCACCCGCTTCCCGGACGGGCTGGAGCTAATTGAGCATATTCCGCAGGGGCACAAGGTCGCGTTGGTCGATATTCCTGCCCACGGTGAAATCGTACGCTACGGCGAAGTCATCGGCTATGCGGTAAGCGCTATTCCGCAGGGTAGCTGGATTGAGGAGTCGCTGGTGGCGCTGCCAGAAGCACCGCCGCTGAATACGCTTCCGCTGGCGACCCGCGTTCCTGAAGCTTTGCCGCCGCTGGAGGGCTATACCTTTGAAGGGTACCGCAATGCGGACGGTAGCGTCGGCACCAAAAACCTGCTCGGCATTACCACCAGCGTGCACTGCGTGGCGGGCGTGGTGGATTACGTGGTGAAAATCATTGAACGCGATCTGCTGCCAAAGTACCCGAACGTCGACGGCGTAGTGGGTCTTAACCACCTGTACGGCTGCGGCGTAGCGATCAACGCGCCCGCGGCGGTCGTGCCGATCCGTACTATCCACAATATCGCCCTGAATCCGAACTTTGGCGGCGAGGTGATGGTCATTGGCCTCGGCTGTGAAAAATTGCAGCCAGAGCGCCTGCTTCAGGGCACCGAGGATGTCAAAGCCATCCCGGCAGACGGGGCCAGCATCGTGCGCCTGCAGGACGAGCGCCACGTTGGTTTTCGTTCAATGGTCGACGATATTCTTCAGGTGGCAGAGCGACATCTGGACAAGCTCAACCGCCGCCAGCGCGAAACGTGCCCGGCATCGGAGCTGGTGGTCGGAACCCAGTGCGGCGGCAGCGATGCCTTCTCCGGCGTAACGGCCAACCCGGCGGTGGGCTATGCGTCCGATCTGCTCGTTCGCTGCGGCGCCACGGTGATGTTCTCCGAGGTGACCGAAGTCCGTGACGCCATCCACCTGCTGACGCCGCGCGCCGTTAATGAAGAGGTCGGCAGGCGCCTGCTGGAGGAAATGGCCTGGTACGATAGCTATCTCGATATGGGCAAAACAGACCGCAGCGCCAATCCCTCTCCCGGTAACAAGAAAGGCGGCCTGGCAAACGTGGTGGAAAAAGCCCTCGGCTCCATCGCCAAATCCGGTCAGAGCGCCATTGCAGAGGTGCTCTCTCCGGGACAGCGCCCGACGAAACGCGGCCTGATCTACGCGGCAACGCCGGCCAGCGATTTTGTGTGCGGCACGCAGCAGGTCGCATCCGGTATTACGGTGCAGGTCTTTACCACCGGGCGCGGCACGCCGTACGGCCTGATGGCGGTCCCGGTGATCAAGATGGCGACGCGCACCGAGCTGGCAAACCGTTGGTATGACTTAATGGATATCAACGCGGGCACCATCGCCACCGGGGAAGAGAGTATTGAGGACGTGGGCTGGAAGCTGTTCCATTTTATTCTGGACGTAGCGAGCGGGAGGAAGAAAACTTTCTCGGACCAGTGGGGATTGCATAACCAGCTGGCGGTATTTAACCCGGCGCCGGTGACGTGATGGCCCCTCAGCCTTCCCTCTCCCCATAGGGGAGAGGGTAAAAAATCTTAAACCAACACCACCTCAATCCCGCTTTTCCGTAATCCTTCCAGACTCTCCGCCGGAATACCTTCATCAACGATAATCATATCTATCCGTTGCGTATCAATGATTTTATGCAGGCTTGAGCGGTTAAACTTGCTGGAGTCGGTCACGACAATAATACGCTCTGCCACCTCGCACATTTTGCGGTTCAGGCGTGCTTCATCCTCGTTGTGCGTGCTCACACCGCGATCGAGATCGATAGCGTCGACGCCCAGGAACAGCAGATCAAAGTGATAATTCTGTAAGGACTGTTCCGCCTGGTCGCCGTAGAAGGACTGCGACTGACGCCGCAAGTGACCGCCGGTCATCAGCAGCTCTACCCCTTCTGCTTCCAGCAACGCATTCGCCACGTTCATCCCGTTAGTCATCGCAATGACATCCGAGTGCTGGCGCAGCATACGAGCGATCTCAAAAGTCGTGGTGCCCGAATCCAGAATTATGCGGTGCCCCGGCTTCACCAGCGCGGCGGCGGCCTGAGCGATGCTGCGCTTCACCGCCGTATTGAGCGAGCTTTTATCCTCAACGGAAGGCTCGATGCCAAGCGCATTCCCTTCGCAGATCAGCGCCCCGCCGTAGGCACGAACGGCGATGCCCTGCTTTTCCAGAAACGCCAGATCGTTACGGATCGTCACCGTCGATACGCCGTACAGATGAGACAGATCGTTAACCTGCACGCTTCCCTGCGCCCGCAACCGCTGAATGATCTGCTCCCGCCTTTCACTGGTGCCGGTGATGCGCTTCTCTGCGGATGAATCGCTGCTGCTCATACGAGATCCTTAATCAATAAACTTTCATTTCATTTCGTTTTGTCTATTAACGCCTTTCTTTTTAGCGAATGCAAGCGCTGTCTGGAGGACATATGCAAGCCTGTGAACAGCTGAAACCTTTCATTGTGTTTCTTTTGTGAAACAGATCGGAAAACCATTATCTTTCGTTTTATTTTTACACCGCCATAATGCAGGATTAAATGAAACAAAACGAAAGATAAAAATCATTACCATCCGAAATGGAGAGGAAAGTGAAACATCTGACAGAAATGGTGGAACAACATAAACGGGGGAATGCAAACGGGATTTATGCCGTCTGTTCCGCACATCCACTGGTACTTGAAGCTGCCATTCGTTACGCCCATTCACGCAAAACGCCACTGCTGATTGAAGCCACCTCAAACCAGGTGGATCAGTTTGGCGGCTATACCGGCATGACCCCCGCCGACTTTCACGGGTTCGTTTGTAAGCTGGCGCAATCGCTTGGTTTCCCAACTTCGCAGCTGATCCTCGGCGGCGATCATTTAGGGCCCAACCGCTGGCAAAACCTGCCGGCTTTGCAGGCGATGGCGAACGCCGACGATCTGATCAGGCACTACGTGGCGGCCGGATTTAAAAAAATTCACCTCGATTGCAGCATGTCCTGCGAAGACGATCCGGTTCCTTTAACCGATGCGATCGTTGCCGGGCGCGCCGCGCGTCTGGCAAAAATTGCCGAAACAACCTGTCTTGAGCAATTTGGTGTAGCCGATCTGGTCTACGTTATCGGCACGGAAGTTCCGGTTCCCGGCGGCGCGCACGAAACGCTGACCGAGCTTGAGGTCACGACGCCAGAGGCGGCGCGCGCCACGCTTGAGGCACACCGCCATGCATTCGAGAAGGAAGGATTAAGCGACATCTGGCCGCGCATTATTGGCCTGGTGGTTCAGCCCGGCGTTGAGTTCGACCATGCGCACGTTTGTGACTATCAGCCACATAAAGCCGTCGCGCTGAGCAAGATGGTTGAAGCATATGACACGCTGGTATTTGAAGCACACTCTACCGATTACCAGACGCAACAGGCGCTGCGCCAGCTGGTGAACGATCACTTCGCTATTTTAAAAGTCGGCCCTGCCCTGACCTTTGCCCTGCGTGAAGCGCTGTTCTCGCTGGCCGCCATTGAAGAAGAACTGCTCCCGGCGAAAGCCAGCTCGGGCCTGCGTCACGTTCTGGAAAACGTGATGCTCGATCGCCCGGAATACTGGCAAAGCCACTATCACGGTGACGGCAACGCCCGACGCCTGGCCCGCGGCTACAGCTACTCCGACCGCGTGCGCTATTACTGGCCGGACAGCCAGATTGACGATGCCTTTGAACGACTGGTGCGCAATCTGGCAGACGAACCCATTCCGCTGCCGCTTATCAGCCAGTATTTGCCGTTGCAGTACAGCAAAGTTCGCGAGGGCGCTCTCAAGTCAACGCCGCGGGAACTCATCATTGACCACATTCAGGACATACTCCAGCAGTACCATGCCGCCTGCGAAGGCGTAACGACTCCACACGCATAATTAAAAAGAGGAAAACGCTATGCCAAACATTGTCTTATGCCGCATTGATGAACGCCTGATCCACGGACAGGTGGGCGTGCAGTGGGTGGGGTTTGCGGGGGCAAACCTGGTGCTGGTGGCAAATGACGAGGTTGCAGACGATCCGGTTCAACAAAACCTGATGGAAATGGTGCTCGCGGAAGGGATCGCCGTGCGTTTCTGGTCGCTGCAAAAAGTGATCGACAACATTCACCGCGCCGCTGACCGCCAGAAAATTCTGCTGGTCTGCAAATCACCCGCCGATTTTCTGAAGCTGGTTGAAGGCGGCGTGCCCATCACCCGTATCAATGTCGGAAACATGCACTACGCCAGTGGCAAACAGCAAATTGCCAAAACGGTCTCTGTCGACGCGAACGATATCGCTGCGTTCAACGGCCTGAAAGCGGCCGGGGTGGAATGCTTTGTTCAGGGCGTCCCAACAGAGACCGCTTTGGATCTCTTTAAACTGCTTTGAGGGATTCACAATGGAAATCAGTCTGTTGCAGGCATTCGCGCTGGGGCTTCTTGCCTTTATCGCGGGCCTGGATATGTTTAACGGCTTAACACACATGCACCGCCCGGTGGTGCTTGGTCCTCTGGTCGGCCTGATACTGGGCGATCTGCATACCGGGATCCTGACCGGCGGTACCTTAGAGCTGGTCTGGATGGGTCTGGCGCCGCTGGCGGGCGCGCAACCGCCAAACGTGATTATCGGCACCATCGTCGGCACCACGTTTGCCATCACCACGGGCGTGAAGCCGGATGTCGCCGTTGGGGTCGCGGTGCCGTTTGCCGTGGCGGTTCAGATGGGGATCACCTTTCTCTTCTCCGTGATGTCCGGCGTAATGTCCCGCTGCGATCGCATGGCGGCCAACGCGGACACCGACGGCATAGAGCGAGTCAACTATCTGGCGCTGCTGGCGCTCGGCATTTTTTATTTCCTGTGCGCGTTTCTGCCCATCTACTTTGGCGCTGAACACGCGAAAACCGCCATTGCTATCCTGCCGGAGCGACTGATTGACGGTCTCGGCGTCGCGGGCGGCATCATGCCAGCGATCGGCTTCGCCGTGCTGCTGAAGATCATGATGAAAAACGTCTACATCCCTTATTTCATTATCGGTTTTGTCGCCGCGGCCTGGCTGAAGCTTCCGGTACTGGCGATTGCCGCAGCGGCGCTGGCGATGGCGCTGATCGACCTGCTGCGTAAATCGCCTGAACCGACGGCGCCTGCGGCCCAGAAAGAGGAATTTGAAGATGGCATCTAATCAAACCACCCTGCCGGGCGCGTCTGTCAGTGAAGAGACGCTGCTGAGCGGCGTGAATGAAAACGTCTATGAAGACCAGACCATTGGCGCGGAGCTGACCAAAAAAGACATTAACCGCGTGGCCTGGCGCTCCATGCTGCTGCAGGCCTCGTTTAACTATGAACGTATGCAGGCCTCCGGCTGGCTGTACGGGCTGCTGCCCGCGCTGAAAAAGATCCACACCAATAAGCGGGACCTGGCGCGGGCGATGAAAGGTCATATGGGCTTCTTTAATACCCACCCGTTTCTGGTGACCTTCGTTATCGGCATTATTCTGGCAATGGAGCGTTCCAAGCAGGATGTAAACAGCATTCAGAGCACCAAAATTGCGGTCGGTGCCCCGCTCGGAGGCATTGGTGACGCCATGTTCTGGCTGACCCTGTTACCCATCTGCGGCGGTATTGGTGCCAGCCTGGCACTGCAAGGCTCCATTCTTGGCGCGGTGGTTTTTATCGTGCTGTTCAACGTGGTGCATCTCGGCCTGCGCTTTGGCCTGGCGCACTACGCATACCGAATGGGCGTTGCCGCCATTCCGCTGATCAAAGCCAACACCAAAAAGGTGGGCCACGCGGCCTCTATTGTCGGGATGACGGTGATCGGCGCGCTGGTGGCGACCTACGTCCGACTCAATACGACGCTTGAAATCAAGGCGGGTGATGCGGTCGTCAAACTGCAAACCGACGTGATCGACAAGCTGATGCCCGCGTTCCTGCCGCTGGTCTACACCCTGACCATGTTCTGGCTGGTGCGCCGCGGCTGGAGCCCGCTGCGGCTGATCGGTATCACCGTGGTGCTGGGCGTTGTCGGTAAATTCTGTCACTTCCTGTAAAAGCAAAGAGGTTGCGATGTTAGGCATAATTTTGACGGGTCACGGCGGCTTTGCCAGCGGGCTTGAACAGGCGATGAGGCAGATCCTTGGCGAGCAGCCGCAGTTTATCGCCATCGATTTTCCGGAAAACTCCACCACTGCCAGGCTGACCGCTCAGCTTGAGCAGGCGGTGAGTGAGCTGGACCCAGAGCAGGATATTATTTTCCTCACCGACCTTCTCGGCGGCACGCCGTTTCGCGTGGCCTCGACGCTCGCGATGCAAAGACCGGGTAGCGAAGTGATTACCGGCACCAACCTGCAGCTTTTGCTGGAAATGGTGCTGGAACGTGACGGATTAAGTAGCGAAGCGTTTCGTCTGCAGGCACTGGAGTGCGGCCACCGCGGCCTGACCAGCCTGGTGGATGAGCTTGGTCGCTGTCGCGAGGAAGCCCCCGTAGAGGAAGGAATATGATCCGGTTACTTTCACAGCGTTCACCTTCGTAGTTTACATTGCGTGTCCCGGCGGCCTTACGGCATCAAATCGTAAGGCCGTTCTTTTCCTTTCCTTGGCTTTACCCTTTCCTTTCACGATCACACTTTTCGTTTTATTCCTTTTCCATTATTGAACTTTCGATTTCTTTCCTATAGATTTTGTTTAACTGCTAATGTGAATAAGTGAAACGAAACGAAAGATAGCGACACGTTTGCCAGCGTCTGATGTGGAATTCACACGACTAAGGACTGAGTTATGCAACAAACCACCGCCGCCACAACCGGCACCTGGACCGAAAAAGAGATCCGTCAGCAGCCTGCCTGCTGGATCCGCTCACTCAACAACATCGATAATCTGCGCACCTCGATTGACGGTTTCCTGACGCCGCTGCTGCGTAAGCGAGACCTGCGGATCGTCCTCACCGGCGCGGGCACCTCCGCGTTTATTGGCGAGATAATTGCCCCCTGGCTTGCGAGCCACACCGGTAAAAACGTCTCCGCCATACCGACAACCGATCTGGTCACCAACCCGATGGATTACTTCAGCCCGGCACACCCTCTGCTGCTGGTCTCTTTTGCCCGCTCCGGCAACAGTCCAGAGAGCGTCGCCGCCGTTGAGCTGGCGAACCGGTTCGTGCCCGAGTGCTACCACCTGTCGATCACCTGCAACGAGGCGGGAAGCCTGTACCAGAACGCCGTCGAGAGCGATAACGCCTTTGCCCTGCTGATGCCAGCCGAAACGCACGATCGCGGGTTCGCGATGACCAGCAGCATTACCACCATGATGGCGAGCTGTCTGGCCGTATTCGCACCAGAAACGATCGGCAGCCAAAGCTTCCGGGACGTAGCCGATCGCTGCCAGGCGATCCTCACCTCGCTCGGGGATTTCAGCGAGGGCGTCTTTGGCAACGAACCGTGGAAACGCGTTGTGTATCTGGGAAGCGGCGGTCTGCAGGGAGCGGCGCGCGAGTCTGCGCTGAAGGTGCTGGAGCTGACCGCGGGCAAGCTGGCGGCATTCTACGATTCACCAACGGGCTTTCGTCACGGGCCTAAGTCACTGGTGGATAACGAAACGCTGGTGGTGGTGTTTATCTCCAGCCATCCGTATACGCGTCAGTACGATCTGGATCTGCTGGCCGAGCTGCGCCGCGATCGTCAGGCCATGCGCGTGGTCGCCATCGCCGCCGAAAACGATCCAGCCATTGAAGCGGGGCCGCATATCCTGCTGCCGCCTTCCCGTCCGTTCAACGATATGGAGCAGGCGTTCTGCTTCCTGATCTACGCCCAGGTCTTTGCGCTAACCCAGTCTCTGCATGTTGGCAACACGCCGGACACACCATCCGCCAGCGGAACGGTCAACCGTGTGGTACAGGGCGTGGTTATTCATCCGTGGCAGGCTTAAGAGGATCGTATTATGACTATTATTTCGACCAAATATCTTTTGCAGGACGCGCAGACAAAGGGCTATGCCGTTCCGGCCTTTAACATCCATAACGCCGAGACGATCCAGGCGATCCTCGAAGTGTGCAGCGAAATGCGATCGCCGGTGATCCTCGCCGGGACGCCGGGTACTTTTAAACACATTGCGCTGGAGGAGATCTACGCTCTGTGCAGCGCATACTCCCTCAGCTACGACATGCCGCTGGCGCTGCATCTCGATCATCACGAATCGCTGGATGACATTCGTCGCAAGGTACATGCCGGCGTACGCAGCGCAATGATCGACGGTAGCCACTATCCCTTTGAAGAAAACGTGAAGCTGGTGAAATCGGTGGTCGATTTTTGCCACCTCAACGACTGTAGCGTTGAGGCGGAACTGGGCCGTCTGGGGGGGGTTGAAGATGACATGAGCGTCGACGCCGAAAGCGCATTCCTGACCGACCCGCAGGAGGCGAAACGCTTCGTTGAGCTGACCGGCGTGGACAGCCTCGCCGTTGCCATCGGCACTGCACACGGCCTCTATACCAAACGCCCCAAAATTGACTTCCAGCGCCTGGCTGAGATCCGCGAGGTGGTAGCGGTTCCGCTGGTGCTGCACGGTGCGAGCGATGTTCCGGATGATGATGTGCGCCGCACTATTGAACTGGGCGTGTGCAAAGTTAATGTCGCAACCGAGTTGAAAATCGCCTTCTCTGATGCGGTCAAAGCCTGGTTTGCCGAGAACCCGCAGGGCAACGATCCGCGCTTCTACATGCGCGTTGGGATGGACGCCATGAAAGAGGTGGTCCGAAGCAAGATCGCCGTTTGCGGTTCGGCTAACCGTCTGCGTCTTCCGGCAGAAGCATAACAAAGAGGATCTTACTTTAATGAAAAAAGTGCTCACCCTCTCAATGCTTGCCCTGTGCGTTTCCCATGGCGCGATGGCAGCGAACTACACGCTCACTAACGACAAGATTGCCCTGTCCTTTGATGACGCCAATTCAACGGTGGTGGTAACTGACAAAAAGGCCAACCACCCCATCACCCCGCAGGAACTGTTCTTTCTGACGCTGCCGGACAAAACCAAAATCCACACCGCTGATTTCAAAATCAAGCACGTCGAAAAGCAGGACAGCGCCATTGTCATCGACTTTTCGCGTCCGGATTTTAACGTGACGGTAAAGCTCAACCTGGTGAAAGATAAATACGCCAGCATCGATTACACCCTCGCGGCGGTAAGTCAGCCGCGTGACGTGGCAAAAATCACCTTCTTCCCGACGAAAAAACAGACGCAGGCACCTTACGTTGACGGGGCGATCAACAGCTCGCCGATTGTCGCGGACTCGTTCTTTATTCTCCCGGACAAGCCCATCGTTAACACCTACGCCTATGAAGCGACGACCAACCTCAACGTAGAGTTAAAAACGCCGATTCAGCCCGCAACGCCGGTCAGCTATACCACGTATTTCGGCACTTTCCCGGAAACCAGCCAGCTGCGCCGCAGCGTAAACCAGTTTATTAATACCGTGCGTCCGCGTCCGTATAAGCCCTACCTGCACTACAACAGCTGGATGGATATTGGCTTCTTTACCCCCTATTCCGAACAGGACGTGCTGGGGCGGATGGATGAATGGAATAAGGAATTTATCGCCGGACGCGGCGTGGCGCTGGACGCCTTCCTGCTGGACGATGGCTGGGACGACCTGACCGGGCGCTGGCTGTTTGGCCCGGCATTCGGCAACGGTTTTGGCAAGGTACGGGAAAAAGCCGACAGCCTGCACAGCTCGGTCGGACTGTGGCTTTCACCGTGGGGAGGGTATAACAAACCGCGCGACGTTCGCGTCTCGCATGCAAAAGAGTATGGGTTCGAAACCGTCGACGGGAAGCTGGCTCTGTCAGGGCCTAACTACTTTAAAAACTTCAATGAGCAGATCGTTAAGCTTATCAAAAACGAGCACATTACCTCGTTCAAGCTGGACGGGATGGGTAATGCCAACGCGCATATCCCGGGCAGCCCGTTCGCCTCGGATTTTGACGCCTCCATCGCTCTGCTGCATAACATGCGCAGCGCCAACCCGAATCTGTTTATCAACCTGACGACCGGCACCAATGCCAGTCCGTCCTGGCTGTTCTATGCGGATTCCATCTGGCGTCAGGGTGATGACATCAACCTGTACGGTCCCGGCACGCCGGTGCAGCAGTGGATGACCTACCGCGATGCCGAAACGTACCGCTCCATTGTGCGCAAAGGCCCGCTGTTTCCGCTGAACTCGCTGATGTATCACGGCATTGTCAGCGCTGAGAATGCCTATTACGGGCTGGAGAAGGTGCAAACGGACAGTGATTTTGCCGATCAGGTCTGGAGCTACTTCGCCACCGGCACCCAGTTGCAGGAACTGTATATCACCCCTTCAATGCTGAACAAGGCGAAGTGGGATACGCTGGCGCAGGCCGCAAAATGGTCGCGTGACAATGCCAGCGTGCTGGTGGATACGCACTGGATTGGCGGAGACCCGACGGCGCTGCAGGTTTACGGCTGGGCTTCGTGGAGTAAAGAGAAAGCCATACTCGGCTTGCGTAACCCCTCGGACAAGCCGCAAAGCTACTATCTTGATTTAGCGAAAGAGTTCGAAATACCCACGGGAGACGCGGCGAAGTTTAGTCTCAAAGCGATGTACGGCAGTAATTCAACCGTACCTGAGGAGTACAAAAACGCGGTGGTGATTACGCTGCAGCCGCTGGAAACGCTGGTATTTGAGGCGATGCCTGGGAAATAGAAAAGTAAATAAATCTGTAGGCCGGGTAAGGCGCAGCCGCCACCCGGCAAAACAGTATCAGAAATTACTCCCCCTGCTGCTCCAGCGCATACTTATACAGCGCATTTTTCTTCACGCCGTGAATCTCTGCTGCTAATGCCGCCGCTTTCTTCAGCGGCAGTTCGGCCTGCAGCAAGGCCAGCGTGCGCAGCGCATCAGCAGGCAGGGCATCCTCTTCCGCCCTATGCCCTTCGACAATCAGCACCATTTCGCCTTTGCGGCGGTTTTCGTCTTCCTTCACCCACGCCAGCAGTTCACCGACTGGCGCACCGTGAATGGTTTCCCAGGTTTTGGTCAGCTCACGCGCCAGCACCACGTAGCGGGATTCGCCCCAGACGGTGACCATATCTTCCAGGCTTTCCAGCAGGCGGTGCGTGGATTCGTAGAAAATCAGGGTGCGCGGTTCCGCTTCCAGCTCTTTTAAGACGTCGCGGCGGCCTTTGGATTTGGCAGGGAGGAAGCCTTCATAGCAGAAACGGTCAGACGGCAGACCTGCGGCGCTCAATGCAGCAATCGCGGCGCACGGCCCCGGCAGTGGCACAACGCGAATCCCGGCTTCGCGACAGGTGCGCACCAGATGGTAGCCAGGATCGTTAATCAGCGGCGTCCCGGCGTCAGAGACCAGCGCGATGTTCTGCCCCTCTTTGAGCTTCGCCACCAGCGTTTCGGCTTTTTGTTGCTCATTGTGATCGTGCAGGGCAAACAAACGGGCGTTAATCGCGAAATGTTGCAGCAGTAAACCGGTGTGTCGGGTGTCTTCAGCGGCAATTAAATCAACAGCTTGCAATACGTTCAGCGCACGTTGGGTAATATCAGACAAATTCCCGATAGGAGTAGGTACAATATAAAGCTGGCCTTGAGAATTATCTGCCGTTTCGTGTTGTTTCATTGTTTCGTCCGTATTGCCGATTTAATATTGAGCATTGCGTAAAAAAATCACTGGATACAGTATGGTACCGTTAACGTTTCTTCGAAAAAAAGCCACGCGCAGCGTGCCGCTGCTGCTCGCAGCCCTGATTTTTGCAGGCTGTGGCACCCAGGCACCTGACCAGAGCGCCGCCCATCTTCAGGGCTCCGCTCAGGCTGATTCTGGCTTTTATCTGCAACAAATGTCGCAGAGTACAAATGATACCAGGATCAACTGGCAATTACTCGCCATTCGTGCACTGCTGAAAGAGGGCAAAACCCAGCAGGCTGCCGAGCTGTTCGGCCAACTGCCGAAAGAGCTTAACGATACTCAGCAACTTGAGCAGAGCCTGCTCTCTGCCGAGCTGAAGGTCGCGCAGAAAGATTATGATGGCGCGAAAAAGATCCTGGGGAGCATTGACCTGAGCGCGCTGGATAAAAACCAGCAGGCGCGCTTCTGGCAGGCGGGCATTACCGCTGAGCAGGGGCGCCCTTCCCTGACGCTCCTGCGTGCCTTGATTGCCCAGGAGCCGCTGCTCGCCGGTGCCGACAAGCAGAAAAACATTGATGCCACCTGGCAGGCGCTTGCCTCGATGACCCAGGATCAGGCAAAGGCGCTGGTCATTAACGCGGACGAAAACGTGCTTCAGGGCTGGCTTGATCTGCAGCAGATGTGGTTTAACAACCGCAGCGATCCAAAAATGCTGAAAGCCGGTATTACCGACTGGCAGACCCGTTACCCGCAGAACCCGGGCGCAAAAATGCTGCCAACCCAGCTGGTGAATGTGCAGAACTTTAAGCCTGCGTCGACAAGCAAAATTGCGCTGCTTCTGCCGCTGAATGGCCAGGCAGCAGTGTTTGGCCGTACGATTCAACAGGGCTTTGAAGCGGCGAAAAACGGCACCACGCCGGTAACGGGCAGTGCGGTTCCGGTGCAGGCAGCGCAGGCGGCCAACGTGAACGACGTTGTCAGCCCCTCTGCCGCCGAGACCAGTGACCTGACCACCGCACAAACCCCGGCGCAGGGTACAATGCAAAACCCGGTTACCGCACCGACAACCCCACCAGCGACTGCCGCACCGGCAGTACAGGCTCCGGCTGAGGCACAAGCGATGCCTGCACCAGAGGCAACGGCAGAACAGCCTCAACAGCAGCCGGCACAACCTACCGCTCAACCTGCAGCACAGCCGCAGGCCGTGGCAGCTACCAGCGCCAACCCGGGCGCTGAATTGAAAATCTACGACACCAGTTCGAAGCCGCTTGACCAGGTGCTGGCGCAGGTTCAGCAGGACGGGGCAAGCATCGTTGTCGGCCCGCTGCTGAAAAACAACGTGGAAGAGCTGATGAAGAGCAATACCACGCTGAACGTACTGGCGCTCAACCAGCCGGAACAGGTTCAGAACCGGGCCAATATTTGCTACTTCGCACTTTCTCCGGAAGATGAAGCCCGCGATGCGGCACGTCATATCCACGAGCAGGGTAAACAGGCCCCGCTGCTGCTGATCCCGCGCAGTACGCTGGGCGATCGCGTGGCTAATGCTTTTGCCGACGAGTGGCAGAAGCTGGGCGGCGGCATCGTGCTGCAGCAGAAATTCGGTTCCGTCTCTGAACTGCGTGCGGGCGTTAACGGTGGAGCGGGTATCGCGCTTAACGGCAGTCCGGTTTCCGCCAGCCTGCCGCAGCAGCAGAGCGTGACCATTGGCGGCCTGACCATCCCTGCCCCGCCAACCGACGCGCAGATAAGCGGTGGTGGTAAAGTGGATGCGGCCTATATCGTTGCCACGCCGCAGGAGATCGCCTTTATCAAGCCGATGATCGCGATGCGTAACGGCAGCCAGAGCGGCGCAACGCTCTACGCCAGCTCCCGCAGCGCACAGGGCACTGCAGGCCCGGATTTCCGTCTGGAAATGGACGGCCTGCAGTACAGCGAAATCCCGATGCTGGCGGGCAGTAACCCGGCGCTGATGCAGCAGGCGCTAAGCTCCGTACGTAACGACTACTCTCTGGCGCGTCTGTATGCGATGGGTGTTGATGCGTGGGCGCTGGCAAACCACTTTACCCAGATGCGTCAGGTGCCAGGCTTTGAGCTTAACGGCAACACCGGCGATCTGACCGCCACTCAGGACTGTGTGATTAACAGGAAGTTATCATGGCTCAAATACCAGCAGGGGCAAATCGTCCCGGCCAGTTAAGCCGTAAAGAGACCGGCGATGCGTGGGAGTTAAAAGCGCGTCGCTGGCTCGAAGGCAAAGGACTGCGCTTTATCGCCGCCAACGTCCGCGGGCGCGGCGGCGAAATTGATCTGATCATGAAAGACGGTCAGGTGATTGTGTTTGTAGAAGTCCGCTTTCGACAGTCTTCCCGTTTTGGCGGTGCTGCCGCCAGCGTGACGCTCGCCAAACAACATAAATTATTACAGACTGCCCACTTGTGGCTTGCCCGCCATAATGGGAGCTTTGATACTGTGGATTGCCGTTTCGATGTGATAGCCTTCACCGGAAATGAGATCGAATGGCTTAAAAACGCTTTTGGCGAAGACGCATAATTAAGATTTAAAAGGGATAACGTGCTCGAAAGAATTAAAGTGTGCTTCACAGAAAGCATCCAGACTCAGATTGCCGCGGCGGAAGCCCTTCCGGACGCGATCTCTCGCGCTGCAATGACGCTGGTGCAATCCCTGCTTAACGGCAACAAAATCCTCTGTTGTGGCAACGGAACCTCAGCCGCCAACGCACAGCATTTTGCTGCCAGCATGATTAACCGTTTTGAAACCGAACGCCCGAGTTTACCTGCCATTGCACTTAATACCGATAATGTGGTCTTAACAGCGATTGCTAACGATCGTCTGCATGACGAAATTTACGCAAAGCAGGTGCGCGCCCTGGGGCATGCCGGCGATGTGCTGCTGGCGATCTCCACGCGCGGCAACAGCCGGGACATCGTCAAAGCCGTTGAAGCCGCCGTTACCCGCGACATGACCATCGTCGCCTTAACCGGCTATGACGGCGGTGAGCTGGCGGGTCTGCTCGGGCCGCAGGATGTGGAAATCCGCATTCCGTCTCACCGTAGCGCACGTATCCAGGAGATGCATATGCTCACGGTGAACTGCTTATGCGATTTGATCGATAACACGCTTTTCCCTCACCAGGATGATTAAGGAGTTTTTATGAAGGCTTTATCGACCCTCGCAGTCCTTATGTCTGCATTACTGCTTCAGGGATGTATTGCTGCGGCCGTTGTGGGTACTGCCGCAGTAGGCACCAAAGCGGCGACCGATCCGCGCTCTGTGGGAACGCAGGTGGATGACGGTACGCTGGAGCTGCGGGTCAACAGTGCGCTGTCGAAAGACGAACAAATCAAGAAAGAAGCGCGTATCAACGTGACGGCCTATCAGGGCAAAGTCCTGCTGACGGGTCAGGCACCGAATACCGACCTCTCCAGCCGCGCGAAGCAGATCGCAATGGGCGTTGAGGGCACCACGGAAGTCTTCAATGAAATCCGCCAGGGTCAGCCAATCAGCCTGGGCACCGCGTCGTCTGACACCTGGATCACCACCAAAGTCCGCTCCCAGCTGCTGGGTTCAGACCAGGTGAAATCCTCAAACGTAAAAGTAACGACCGAAAACGGTGAAGTGTTCCTGCTGGGTCTGGTGACCGATCGTGAAGGGAAAGCGGCGGCGGATATCGCCAGCCGGGTGAGCGGCGTGAAGCACGTCACCACCGCGTTTACCTACATTAAGTAATCCACGTCTGACTAAAGGCCCGGTAGGCGCGAGCGCCACCGGGCTTTTTTTACATCAATGCAATACTCCCCACCATCACTCCGCTCAACGCCACCAGCCCCGCCGTCAGCCACAGCGCTTTCGCCGGGAAAGACTTACGCAGCATGATGAGCGACGGCAGGCTGATTGCCGGCAAGGTGATAAGCAGCGCCAGCGCCGGTGCGGTACCCATACCGGCCAGCATCATGGTCTGGACAATCGGAATTTCTGCCGCCGTGGGGATCACAAACAGGCAGCCTGCAACGGCCATCGCAATCACCCACATCAGCGTGTTGTCGATCGCCCCATCCGCATGCGGGAAGAGCCAGACGCGCGCCGCGCCCAGAACCAGTACCGCCAGGATATAGACCGGAATGGTGCTCCAGAAAAGCTGCCACAGCGCCTTACCCCAGCGAGTGAAGAAACCGCCCTGCGGTTCGCTGACGTCCAGTTCAACGGCTGCGGGTTCGACGGCAGTATCCTTCACCAGTTTTTGTACCAGCGTCGCCACCACCAGCACCGTCAGCAGCCCGGCAACCAGACGGATAGCGGCAAAATGCCAGCCGAGCACAAAGCCCATAAACACCAGCGTCGCCGGGTTGAGCAGCGGGTTCCCCATCCAGAATGCCAGCGCACCGCCCATGGATACGCGCTGGCGGCGCATACCCGCCGCTACCGGTGCGGCACAGCAGGAGCACATCATGCCCGGCAGAGAGAAAATCGTCCCCAGCAGCGTGCCCTGAAAGCGCGGCTGCCCGAGTGTTTTCACCAGCCAGTTTCGCGGAATAAGTACCTGAATCAGCGATCCCAGGATTACCCCTAAGACGGCAGCTTTCCACACCGCCAGGAAGTAGACCATGGCGTAATCCCATGCCGCCTTCAGCGGGCTGGCATCAGCCTGAGCGAGTATAGATTTACCGATGCTGTGCGTTTCGGCAGCGGTGAAGGCTTTGCCGTAGTACGGCTGCCATTTCACATACCAGAGGCCAATGATGACCACGAGAAAGAAGAGTGCGGGCTTCCACCATTGGACAGGTGTTGCCGCCTGAGATGAAGACTGACCAGTCATACCATTCCCCGGAGAGTGTTATTTAATAAGCCGGAGAAGTTTACGCCTCGCCCTGCGCGATTTCACGCAGTTTTGCCGAAGGGATGATATTGACGCCCTCCTGCGACGGTGCCAGCGCCTCTTTCAGCATCGCCTGCGCGACGTCCCGCGCCTCGATGGACTTCCAGTTACCCGGCAGGATACGAAACAGCGGGGCGAAGAAGGATTCGTTAAAACGCCGTTCGTCGCGGTGGCCCATCAGCATGGAAGGCCGCACGATTGTCAGGCGCTCCCACTTCTGCGCAATCAGCGCCTCTTCCATTTTGCCCTTCACCTGATTGTAAAAAAACGGTGAGCCGGTGCTGGCGCCGTGCGAGCTCACCACCAGGAAATGTTTTGCCCCCAGCTTTTTCGCCGTCAGGGCGGTATCCACCACCAGCGTGTAGTCCGCATGGATGAACGCTTCTTTACTGCCCGCCTCACGCCGCGTCGTGCCCAGGCAGCAAAAGGCGATATCTATAGGATCCTGCACCTGCGCCAGCGCGTCGGTGAGCTGGGGATCGTGCGGGTTATAGACGCCGGTGATATCCAACAGCGGGCGGCGCGTCGGGGCGGCAATATAGTTGATATGCCGGTCCTGGATCAGCAGCCGCAGCAGATGTCCACCCACCAGCCCGGTTGCGCCGGTAATCAGTACCTGACTCATCTTATCCCCTTTACAGAATTGTCCGTTTGCGATCTGGACCTGCTCTACCACACTTAAAAGTCTGTTACCGGTAAGTATTTACCACAAACGGGAAAAAAACAGTCTGAAGCGAAAACAACGGAGGAAGCATGGGTAAAAAAATCGCAGTCTTGATTACCGACGAGTTTGAAGATTCAGAATTTACGTCGCCAGCTGAGGCATTCCGCAAGGCAGGCCACGAGGTCATCACCATTGAGAAAGAAGCGGGTAAAACCGTGAAGGGCCACAAGGGCGAAGCCAGCGTGACCATCGATGAGTCCATCGATAACGTCAGCCCGTCAGATTTCGACGCCCTGCTGTTACCGGGCGGCCATTCACCGGATTCCCTGCGCGGGGACGAGCGTTTCGTCACCTTTACCCGTGACTTCGTCGGCACCGGCAAGCCGGTCTTTGCCATCTGCCACGGCCCGCAGCTGCTGATCAGCGCTGAAGTGGTCCGCGGGCGTAAGCTTACGGCGGTGAAACCGATCGTTATCGATCTGAAAAACGCAGGGGCCGAGTTTTACGATCAGGAGGTGGTCAACGATAACGACCAGCTGATCACCAGCCGGACCCCGGACGATCTCCCGGCGTTTAACCGCGAAGCACTACGCCTGCTCGGCGCGTAGCCAGTGAAGCTTCTTGCCAAAGCCCAGGGTGTTGTCGGTAAATTTCAGCTCATCAACGCGGATTTCCCACACCGGGGCTTTTAGCGCAGCAGCAACCGGGAAGCGGCGCGTGTAGCGTTTACGCTGTGCGTCGCTTTCTTCACCTTCCAGACGACGAATCTCACCCTTGAACTGCACGCCGCGGATCAGCGCGACGGTTTTGGGCTGGCCGTTGACCGTGCCCGCCACTTTTGCCTGCTGGCCGGTCATCTGGGCATGCCGCGTTTTGTCCTCACTCATGACGTAAAAAGCGACGCGTTCAGGATCGTAGTAGTAAAAGGCGTTGGCGCACCACATTTCGCCCTCGCTATATACGCACCAGGTCACGACGTGCTGCTTTGCCAGCCAGCGGTTAATGGCGGCCAGTGTTTCCATTTTCGTTCTCTCTCATGCTATGGTGCGTTCACCTTAACATACTGAATCTGTTTACCGTGTGCTGGTTTCTCTATCTTGTCCGAACCGCTGATAACGCACTCTACACCGGGATCACCACCGATGTGGCGCGGCGTTTTTTACAACATCAAACGGGGAAAGGGGCAAAAGCGCTGCGGGGGAAAGGCGAACTGCAGCTGGCTTTTTCTGCCGCCGTGGGGGACAGATCGCTGGCACTCAGGCTGGAGTACCGTATTAAGCAGCTAACGAAGCGCCAGAAGGAGCGCCTCGTGACCGGAGACGGCTCCTTTGAGGCGCTACGCGAGAGCCTGATTAAAAGCGATTAAAATGGTCGTGGTAGTCCACCAGACCATTTACGCCGTTCAGGGCATCATCCGCCAGGCGATGCACCTGGAAGGCGGATTCGGTACCCGGCCAGCGGCAGCGAAGATCGTAATGCGCGGCCTGCTCGAAGCCTAAACGGCCATAGAACGCCGGGTCGCCCAGCGTGACCACTGCGGCATAACCAAACTCATTCAGCGAGTCCAGCCCTTCATAGACCAGCTGGCGCGCCAGGCCCTGCCCGCGGTAGTTTTCATCTACCGCCAGCGGTGCCATGCCCACCCACTGAAGATCTTCACCCTGAACGATCACCGGGCTGAAGGCAACATAGCCGACAACCTGACCTTCGTCATCGGTGGCAACCAGCCCCAGCGTGATCAGGCCGTCTTCACGGAGATCGTGGACCAGTTGGGCTTCCGCATCGCTCTCAAAAGAGCGGCGTAATAACGCATCGATACCCGGTGCATCAATCCCTATTTCGACTCGAATCAGCATGGCTCACCTACTGAAGTGTGTTTACTGTCCGGCGGGGATTTCAGCCCCGCCTCAACAAAATCTGCCATTTGCATCAACATCACGCGCAGCGCTTTCGGCATCTGCTCCAGCTCAATGGCATCCATTAAATTCTTAACGTACAGGCCAAGCTCCGTGTCGCCCTCAATCACCAGACGGCGCTGGAAGAAGAGTGTGTCCGGGTCCTGCTTACGCGCGGCAATCATTAGCAGGTCGCTGGCGTTGGCGCTAAAGCTCACGTCCGCCTCGGCGGACTCACGAACGATCAGCTGGTCGTTCTCTACGGAGGTAAACCAGCGCAGCCCGATGTCACGCACCTCAATGCTTAACCAGCGCCCTTCCAGAAACTCCAGCTCGCCATCCTGCAGCGCCTGACGGAACTGCCAGCTCAGGACCTGCTCCAGCACCTGGCGTTTAAGCGCGAACGGCGCCAGCCTGACCGGCACGCTCAGCATTGATGGACCGAATTGTACGAGACGTGAACGCAGTTTATCCAGCACGAGCTTTACTCCCTGATAGCTATAGTCCCGCTATTTTGCCACATCCGTTTCAGAACATAGCGGCGTAAATCAACAAACCATCGTCGGACGTACCCCATTATTGGTGCCATCAATACGCCATTAGCTGCCTTAAATCAAAAATTGTCGCGTATGGGTTAATTAAAATCCCAGCTCGTTAACAATTTTGCTATCGACTACATCAGGATAATTTATGGAGCTGCTCTGCCCTGCCGGAAACCTTCCGGCGCTTAAGGCGGCCATCGAGAATGGGGCCGATGCGGTCTATATCGGGCTGAAGGATGACACCAACGCCCGCCATTTTGCTGGCCTTAACTTTACGGAGAAAAAGCTTCAGGAAGCCGTTAACTTCGTTCATCAGCACCGCCGCAAGCTGCATATTGCCATCAACACGTTTGCCCATCCTGACGGTTACGCCCGCTGGCAGCGCGCGGTGGACATGGCAGCACAGCTGGGCGCCGATGCGTTAATCCTGGCCGACCTCGCCATGCTTGAGTATGCGGCAGAACGCTATCCGCATATTGAGCGCCACGTCTCTGTTCAGGCATCTGCCACCAACGAAGAGGCGGTGCGTTTTTACCATCAACACTTTGACGTCGCTCGCGTGGTGCTGCCGCGCGTGCTCTCTATTCATCAGGTTAAGCAACTCGCGCGCGTCACGCCAGTGCCGCTGGAGGTTTTTGCCTTTGGTAGTCTGTGCATCATGGCCGAAGGCCGTTGCTATCTTTCTTCTTACTTAACCGGTGAATCGCCGAATACCGTCGGGGCCTGCTCCCCTGCCCGCTTCGTCCGCTGGCAGCAGACCCCACAGGGGCTGGAGTCGCGTCTGAATGAAGTTCTGATCGACCGCTATCAGGACGGTGAAAACGCGGGTTATCCGACGCTGTGCAAAGGCCGCTACCTGGTCGACGGCGAGCGCTACCACGCACTGGAAGAGCCCACCAGCCTTAACACGCTGGAGCTGCTGCCGGAGCTGCTGGCCGCCAATATTGCCTCGGTGAAAATTGAAGGTCGCCAGCGCAGTCCGGCCTATGTGAGCCAGGTGGCGAAAGTGTGGCGTCAGGCCATCGACCGCTGCATGGCGGACCCGCAGAACTACGCCCCACAGGCGGCGTGGATGGAGACGCTCGGATCGATGTCCGAAGGCACGCAAACCACGCTGGGCGCGTATCACCGTAAATGGCAGTGAGATAACCATGAAATATTCATTAGGGCCGGTGCTCTACTACTGGCCAAAAGAGACGCTGGAAGATTTTTACCAACAGGCCGCCACCAGCAGCGCCGATGTGATTTACCTCGGTGAAGCAGTATGCAGCAAACGCCGCGCCACCAAAGTGGGCGACTGGCTGGAGATGGCGAAAAGCCTGGCCGGGAGCGGCAAGCAGGTGGTGCTGTCAACGCTCGCGCTGGTTCAGGCTTCGTCCGAACTGGGCGAGCTGAAGCGCTACGTCGAAAACGGTGAGTTTCTGCTGGAGGCGAGCGACCTGGGCGTGGTGAACATGTGCGCCGAACGCAGGCTGCCGTTTGTCGCAGGCCATGCGCTGAACTGCTATAACGCCGTCACCCTGCGCCTGCTGCTCAAACAGGGAATGACCCGCTGGTGCATGCCGGTGGAGCTCTCCCGTGACTGGCTGGCAAACCTGCTGAATCAGTGCGACGAGCTGGGCATTCGCCATCAGTTCGAAGTGGAAGTGCTGAGCTACGGTCATCTGCCGCTGGCCTACTCTGCCCGCTGCTTCACCGCGCGATCGGAAGACCGCCCGAAAGATGAATGTGAAACCTGCTGCATCAAGTACCCGAACGGGCGCAGCATGCTGTCGCAGGAGAACCAGCAGGTGTTTGTCCTGAACGGCATTCAAACCATGAGCGGTTACGTCTATAACCTCGGCAACGAGCTGGCGTCGATGGACGGACTGGTGGACATGGTGCGCCTGTCGCCGCTGGATACCCGCGTTTTCGCGATGCTGGACGCCTTCCGCGCCAACGAAAACGGCGCGTCGCCGCTGCCGCTGACGGCAAACAGCGACTGCAACGGTTACTGGAAACGTCTGGCCGGGCTGGAACTTCAGGCCTAAAAAAGGCTCACTTTGTTAACAACGGTTATCATTTTTTAATGCAGTATTAAAGATTGACCGTCGACAAAGTGAGCTGTTATGACTGACAAAACCATTCCGTTTTCGGTGCTGGATCTGGCGCCGATCCCACAAGGCTCCTCGGCAAGAGAAGCCTTCACGCACTCTCTCGATCTGGCTCAGCTGGCCGAAAAGCGTGGCTATCACCGCTACTGGCTGGCAGAACATCACAACATGGTCGGCATTGCCAGCGCCGCTACATCGGTGCTGATTGGCTACCTGGCAGCGAATACCACCACTTTGCACCTTGGCTCCGGTGGCGTGATGCTGCCGAACCACGCCCCGCTGGTGATAGCCGAGCAGTTCGGGACGCTGAACACCCTCTATCCGGGCCGTATTGACCTGGGGCTTGGCCGCGCGCCGGGCAGCGACCAGCCGACCATGCGCGCCCTGCGCCGCCATATGAGCGGCGATATCGATAACTTCCCGCGCGACGTGGCGGAACTGGTGGACTGGTTCGATGCGCGAGATCCGAACCCGCACGTGCGCCCGGTGCCGGGCTATGGCGAGAAGATCCCGGTGTGGCTGTTAGGCTCGAGCCTGTATAGCGCGCAGCTCGCCGCGCAGCTGGGGCTGCCGTTCGCGTTCGCCTCCCACTTCGCGCCGGATATGCTGCATCAGGCGCTGCACCTCTACCGTACGAACTTCAAACCGTCCGAGCGTCTGGAGAAGCCGTACGCGATGGTGTGTATCAACATCATTGCCGCTGACAGCAATCGCGACGCGGAATTCCTGTTTACCTCTATGCAGCAGGCGTTTGTGAAGCTGCGCCGCGGCGAGACGGGCCAATTGCCGCCTCCAGTGGAAAATATGCATCAGCTGTGGTCGGCCTCCGAGCAGTATGGCGTGCAGCAGGCGTTGAGCATGTCGCTGGTGGGTGATAAGGAAAAAGTGCGTCACGGGCTGGAAGCAGTGCTGCGTGAAACGCAGGCGGATGAAATTATGGTCAACGGCCAGATTTTCGATCACCAGGCGCGTTTACATTCGTTTGACCTGGCGATGCAGGTGAAAGAAGAATTGGTGGGGTAGTTTTTTGCCGGATGGCGGCTTCGCCTTATCCGGCCTACGCGGTCCCTGTAGGCCCGGTGAGCGTAGCGCCACCGGGCAATGTGTTTACTGGTACACAGGCAACAGGTTAAAGCTCGACAGCACGTGGACCAGTGCGTTACCCACCCCAAATACCAGGATCAGCGCAATCATCGGTTTACCGCCCCAGACGCGGAATTTCGGGCTGCCGAAGCGTTTACGTGATTTACGTGCCAGCAGCGCTGGCACAATCGCCGCCCAGATGGTTGCCGCCAGTCCGGCATAGCCTATGGCGTACAGGAAACCGTTCGGCCACAGCAGACCGCCGACAATCGGCGGCAGGAAGGTCAGCAGCGCGGTTTTGAAGCGCCCCATCGCGGAGTCATCAAAGCCAAACAGATCCGCCAGGTAGTCAAACAGGCCCAGCGTCACGCCGAGGAAAGAGCTCGCCACCGCGAAGTTAGAGAAGATCACCAGCAGCAGATCCAGGCTGCGGCTGTTCAGCACGCCGCTCAGCGCCTGCACCAGCACGTCAATGTTACCGCCCTTTTGCGCAATGCCGATAAACTCCGGGCGCGGGATGTTGCCCATTGTCCCCAGCAGCCAAATCACATACAGCCCAAGCGCCAGCAGCGTGCCGTAGACCAGGCACTTCACAATCGTGCGCGGATCTTTGCCGTAGTACTTCATCAGGCTCGGCACGTTGCCGTGGTAGCCGAACGACGCCAGACAGAACGGCAGAGTCATTAGCAGATACGGCGTGTAGGAGGTATTAACTTCCGCAACGTTAAACAGCGTGGCGGGCGTAACGTGCCCCAGCAGGCTGCCGAAGGTCAGGAAGAAGGTGATGACCTTCGCGCCCAGCACGATGGCCGTCATGCGGCTCACCGCTTTGGTGCTCATCCAGACGATAAACGCCACGCCCAGCGCAAAGCAAAGCCCGGCCAGACGCGCCGGAACGTTCAGCGACATCTCCGAAAAGGTGTGATGCAGAATCGAGCCGCTTGCTGAGATGTACGCGTAGGTCAGGATGTAGAGCACAAATGCGATGGAAAGGCCGTTCACCAGGTTCCAGCCTTTGCCCAGCAGATCTTTGGTGATGGTGTCGAAGCTGGAGCCAATGCGGTAGTTCAGGTTCGCTTCAAGGATCATCAGGCCGGAATGCAGCATACAGAACCAGGTGAACACCAGCGCGGCCAGCGACCAGAAGAACCACGCACCGGACATGACCACGGGCAGGGAAAACATCCCGGCACCTATAATGGTTCCGCCGATGATCACCACGCCGCCAAGCAGCGAAGGTGACGTTTGGGTGGTGGTTAGTGTCGCCATACAGCCTTTTCTCCAGTTAATCATGCGGTTCTGCATTTTAGTGCGATGCACTGTACCAGTACAAGAGTACAAAGGGAATAAAAAAAGCCCCGATAGCGTGTATCGGGGCTGTATATTTTACTTTACGTCAGAAGCGAAAGGCTTACGCGTCACCGAAACGACGACGGCTGGTGCCTTCTTCACGACGTGGGCCACGGCTTTCGCGGCGCTCGCCGGAGAAACGACGACCTTCACCACCGCGACCTTCACTGCGACCGCCTTCACGACGCTCGCCGCCGAAACCGCGACCACCGCCACGACGTTCGCCACCGCGGTCAGGACGTGGCTGTGCATCGCCCAGCAGCTGCATGTTCATCGGCTTGTTCAGGATGCGGGTGCGAGTAAAGTGCTGAAGTACTTCGCCCGGCATGCCTTTTGGCAGTTCGATAGTAGAGTGGGATGCAAACAGCTTGATGTTACCAATGTAACGGCTGCTGATGTCGCCTTCGTTAGCAATCGCGCCAACGATGTGACGAACTTCAACACCATCATCACGGCCCACTTCAATGCGATACAGTTCCATATCGCCTGCGTCACGACGTTCACGACGTGGACGGTCTTCACCACCACGCTCTGGACGGTCGCCGCGTGGACCACGGTCGTTACGGTCGCCACGACGTTCGAAACGATCGTCACGGTCACGGAACTCACGCTTAGGACGCATCGGTGCATCTGGTGGCACGATCAGGCTACGTTCGCCCTGAGCCATTTTCAGCAGTGCTGCAGCCAGAGTTTCCATGTCCAGCTCTTCGCCTTCAGCGACAGGCTGGATCTGCGACAGCAGCGCGCGGTACTGATCCAGATCGCTGCTTTCCAGCTGCTGCTGTACTTTCGCGGCGAATTTTTCCAGACGGCGTTTGCCCAGCAGATCTGCGTTTGGCAGGTCGGCTTCTGGAATGGTCAGCTTCATGGTGCGTTCAATGTTGCGCAGCAGACGACGCTCGCGGTTCTCAACGAACAGCAGCGCACGGCCAGCACGACCCGCACGACCGGTACGACCGATACGGTGAACGTAAGACTCGGAGTCCATCGGAATGTCGTAGTTTACAACCAGGCTGATACGCTCAACGTCCAGACCACGTGCTGCCACGTCGGTTGCAATCAGGATATCCAGACGACCGTCTTTCAGACGCTCCAGCGTCTGCTCACGCAGGGCCTGGTTCATGTCGCCGTTCAGCGCTGCGCTGTTGTAGCCGTTACGCTCCAGCGCTTCAGCCACTTCCAGGGTCGCATTTTTGGTACGCACGAAGATAATCGCCGCATCAAAATCTTCCGCTTCCAGGAAACGGACCAGCGCTTCGTTTTTGCGCATGCCGTACACGGACCAGTAGCTCTGGCTGATGTCCGGGCGAGTGGTCACGCTGGACTGAATGCGCACTTCCTGCGGCTCTTTCATGAAGCGGCGGGTAATGCGACGGATCGCTTCTGGCATGGTTGCAGAGAACAGAGCGGTCTGGTGACCTTCCGGGATCTGCGCCATGATGGTTTCTACGTCTTCGATGAAGCCCATACGCAGCATTTCATCTGCTTCATCCAGTACCAGGCCGCTCAGTTTAGAGAGGTCCAGAGTACCGCGCTTCAGGTGATCCAGCAGACGGCCCGGCGTACCGACGACAATCTGTGGGCCCTGGCGCAGGGCGCGTAACTGCACGTCATAACGCTGGCCGCCGTACAGGGCTACCACGTTTACGCCGCGCATATGTTTAGAGAATTCCGTCATTGCTTCAGCAACCTGAACAGCCAGTTCACGAGTTGGAGCCAGGACGAGGATCTGCGGTGCACGCAGGTCCGGATCGATGTTGTTCAGCAGCGGCAGCGAGAACGCTGCAGTTTTACCGCTACCAGTCTGGGCCATGCCCAGCACGTCACGACCAGAAAGCAGATGCGGGATACATTCTGCCTGGATCGGAGATGGTTTTTCGTAACCCAGATCGTTAAGGGCTTCAAGGATAGGAGCCTTCAGGCCCAGATCTGCAAAAGTGGTTTCGAATTCAGCCATGTAGTACGAGTGCCTCAATGTCAATGGCGGCCAGTCTACTTAGCTCATCGTGAAAATGATTAGCAATTTTCATTGAAAAGTGTGAACCGGCTCAAAGTAGGTGTATTGACGAACAACAACGCCCTCACCAGTGAAGGTGATGGCAATCAAAAGATTACGGGCTGATGTTTATGTCGTCAGCTATTGCTGGTCCGATTCTGCCAGGTCGTCTTGCTCCTGGCCCAAGAGCGATAATTCCAACAATGCATAACGGTGCTCAACGAAGTTATGTACGTTGTTAGCAACCGCTAATTTGAACAGTGCCGTAGCGCTGTCCATATCCCCCAGACTTAGGTAGTACTTACCTAAATAGAAGTTGGTTTCACTGAGATGCTCAGCGAGCGAGGTGTTATCCGTTGCGTCCGCCTTGAGGCGTTCCATCAGCGTTGCTTCGCTAATGTTGCCCAGGTAGAACTCGACAATGTTCCATCCCCACTGTTCCTTATCCGATTTCTCGAAGCGCTGTTGTAGTGCTTCTTTTGCCTGCTTCTCATCGAGCTTCCGCTCAACGATGTAAAGCCACAGGCTACGGAAAGGATCATTAGGATCGTCTTGATAAAACGCCAGCAGATCATCTTGCGCTAACTTATCACGACCGCCGTAATACAATGCGATACCGCGATTCAAGTGCGCGTAGTTGTAAGTTGGATCAAGCTCAAGTACAGAATCAAACGCTTCATAGGCAGCATCAAAATTGCCTGCCTGCGTTAAATAAATGCCTAAGTAATTGAATACTTCAGGCATATCAGGTCGGATAGCCAGCGCTTGTGAAAAATCATTTCGCGCTAATGCCCTCAGACCGAGACTATCATACAACACTCCGCGCTCATATAAAAGCTGTGCGCGTTCGTCATCGGTTAAAGCCCGACTGGCAAGTATTTGTTCCATGCGTGCCAGAATCACTTCCTGCTGCAAAGTCGGTTGCAATGGCACTGCGAGGACTTCGCTCTTACGCCAGGCAGAGTTGCTGCATCCTGCCAGCGTTAAAGCTGTCGCAACGAAACACCAGCGCAAAAAAGGCTTCATTTCCCACTCCCGAAGACAACTATTGGATGAACGTCCTGTCCCCCGGCGGCTTAACAAGGCGTCCTGCCTGATAACAGGCCCTCCGCAAAGCGGAGGGCAAATGGCAACTTACTCGCCTTGCTGTTCAGCAGCCGGAGCTTCCGGTGCCGCAGCAGGTTGAGACTGCTCGGTTGCTTCTTTAATGCTCAGACGGATACGGCCCTGACGGTCAACTTCCAGAACCTTAACCGGCACTTCCTGACCCATCTGCAGGTAATCGGTCACTTTCTCAACGCGCTTGTCAGCGATCTGAGAGATGTGAACCAGACCTTCTTTACCGCCACCGATGGCAACGAACGCACCAAAGTCAACGATACGGGTCACTTTACCCGCGTAGACGCGGCCCACTTCGATTTCAGCAGTGATTTCTTCGATGCGACGGATAGCGAATTTCGCTTTCTCGCCGTCGGTTGCTGCGATCTTCACAGTACCGTCATCTTCGATTTCGATGGTGGTGCCAGTCTCTTCGGTCAGCGCGCGGATAACAGAACCGCCCTTACCGATAACATCTTTGATCTTGTCTGGATTGATCTTGATGGTGTGAATACGCGGAGCGAATTCAGAGATATCACCGCGTGGCGCGTTGATAGCCTGTTCCATCACGCCCAGGATGTGCAGACGCGCACCTTTAGCCTGGTTCAGAGCAACCTGCATGATCTCTTTGGTGATACCTTCAATTTTGATATCCATCTGCAGGGCAGAGATACCGTCGCGGGAACCCGCTACTTTGAAGTCCATATCGCCCAGGTGGTCTTCGTCACCCAGAATGTCAGACAGAACAACGAAGTTGTCGCCTTCTTTCACCAGACCCATTGCGATACCCGCAACGGCGGCTTTGATCGGCACGCCCGCATCCATCAGCGCCAGAGAGGCACCACATACGGAAGCCATGGAAGAAGAACCGTTGGATTCGGTGATTTCAGAAACCACGCGAACGGTGTACGGGAATTTGTCAGCTTCCGGCATCACTGCCAGCACGCCGCGCTTCGCCAGACGACCGTGACCAATTTCACGACGCTTCGGTGAGCCAACCATACCGGTTTCGCCCACAGAGTACGGAGGGAAGTTGTAGTGGAACAGGAAGTTGTCAGTACGCTCGCCCATCAGTTCATCGATGATCTGCGCGTCACGTGCGGTACCCAGGGTTGCGGTAACCAGCGCCTGCGTTTCACCACGGGTGAACAGCGCAGAACCGTGAGTACGCGGCAGTACGCCAGTGCGTACATCCAGACCACGAATCATGTCTTTTTCACGGCCATCGATACGCGGCTCGCCTGCCAGTACGCGGCTACGAACAACGTTTTTCTCGATAGCGTGCAGAATTTCGCCAATTTCGTTAGCGTCCAGCGTTTCGTCTTCGGCAACCAGGGTCGCGGTTACTTCAGATTTGATCGCGTCAACCTGAGCGTAACGCTCCTGTTTGTCGGTGATGCGGTAAGCGTCGCTCAGACGAGATTCTGCCAGTGCGGCAACGCGTGCGTTCAGCGCGTCGTTTGCTGCTTCTGGCTGCCAGTCCCAACGTGGCTTACCGGCTTCTTTCACCAGGTCGTTGATGTTCTGGATAACAATCTGCTGCTGCTCGTGACCGAACACCACAGCGCCCAGCATCTGGTCTTCGCTCAGCAGTTCAGCTTCGGATTCAACCATCAGCACAGCCGCTTCAGTACCGGCAACAACCAGGTCCAGCTTACTTTCTTTCAGCTCTTCCTGAGTTGGGTTCAGCACGTACTGGTCGTTGATGTAACCGACGCGCGCGGCACCGATTGGGCCATTGAATGGAATACCAGACAGTGACAGGGCAGCGGAGGCACCGATCATCGCAACGATGTCCGGGTTAACCTGTGGGTTAACGGAAACAACGGTCGCAATAACCTGCACTTCGTTAACGAAGCCTTCCGGGAACAGCGGACGAACCGGGCGGTCAATCAGACGCGCGATCAGGGTTTCGCCTTCGCTTGGACGGCCTTCACGACGGAAGAAGCCACCCGGGATTTTACCGGCAGCGTAGGTACGCTCCTGGTAGTTAACGGTCAGCGGGAAGAAGTCCTGACCTGGTTTAGCTTTTTTCTGGCCCACAACGGTCACGAATACCGCGGTGTCATCCATGCTTACCATAACGGCAGCAGTCGCCTGGCGTGCCATCATGCCGGTTTCCAGCGTGACGGTGTGTTGACCATACTGGAATTTACGAACGATCGGATTCAGCAAAATTCTATCCTTTCTTAAATGTATGACAGCACACCGCCGGCGTGCTGTCGATTTAACCCGACCTTCTTCGCATCCTCGCGACTAATGACAACCGACACCCCCATGGGTGAAGCCTCTCATTAGCCGCGCGAACCTCTGCAATGAAGATCATTTATAGCAACAATACAATAGTTTCCATTGAATTGCTGCCGTCTGGTTGAAAAAAGGGGCCATCAGGCCCCCTTTTCTGAAACTCGCAAGACTTAGCGACGCAGACCCAGACGCTCGATCAGCGCGGTGTAGCGTGCAACATCTTTACGCTTCAGGTAGTCGAGCAGTTTACGACGCTGAGAAACCATGCGCAGCAGACCACGACGGCTGTGGTGATCTTTTTTGTGCTCTGCAAAGTGACCCTGCAGGTGGTTAATCTGTGCAGTCAGCAGTGCAACCTGAACTTCGGTAGAACCGCTGTCGTTAGTACCACGACCAAACTCAGAAACGATTTTAGCTTTAGCTTCAACGCTTAGAGACATTTTCAAACTCCAAAGTATAAAAAATGTAAGGGTGCCGATCTCTAATTCAGCGACCCCATGTACGCCCCGCAGATTGTTAAACAATTTACCGGGCGTTAAGCGGCGATATTCTACTCGTCTCCCCTGCTTATCGCAAGGTGAGGCGTAATCACCGTCACGCGTCGACCGGATATTCGACGACCAGACGACGCGGCGCAACGCGCCCTTCACCGTCCATTTCGCCCATACCGATGAATTTCCCTTCGTCACCTTCCGTCACGCGTACCAGTCCATCCAGCGGCGCATCCGCCGTACGAACCGGGTTTCCGTTCTTAAAGTAAACGGACGATGTTAAAGGAAGATTAACGATCGGGAAGTCCGCTGCCGGACTGTCCATTGGCATCAGCAGTGGATCCAGCAAATCTGCTGGTTCCACTCCCTGCGCTTGTGCCTGCTCAGCCAGCGCGCGCAGCTGCTCAAGCGTCACCATGCGTTCCACCGGATATTTACTGACCGCCAGACGACGCAGATAAATCACATGCGCACCGCAGCCCAGCTTTTCACCCAGGTCGTCGATGATGGTGCGAATATAGGTCCCTTTCGAACAGTGGACTTCCAGCTCCAGCTCGTCACCTTCGTGGCGAATGAACAGCAGCTCATACACGGTTATCGGACGCGCTTCGCGCGGGACGTCAATTCCCTGGCGCGCATATTCGTAGAGCTTCTTGCCCTGATATTTCAGCGCCGAATACATCGACGGCACCTGCATCGTGTCTCCGCGGAAGCTCTCCAGGGCCGCATCAAGCTGTTCGGCGCTGAAGGTCACCGGGCGCTCTTCCACCACCTGACCATCCGCGTCGGAAGTATCCGTACGCTGGCCCAGTTTAGCGATAACGCGGTAGCGTTTATCGGAATCGAGCAGGTACTGGGAAAACTTTGTTGCTTCACCCAGGCAAATCGGCAGCATGCCGGTCGCCAGCGGATCCAGTGCGCCGGTGTGGCCCGCACGGTTAGCGTTATAAATACGCTTCACTTTTTGCAGCACGTCGTTGCTGGATGCACCCTGTGGTTTATCCAGCAGCAGCACGCCATGCACGTCGCGACCGCGACGACGAGGACGACTCATCAGTCCTCCTTGCTGTCGTCCGTCGGGTTAACACGACGTTCGTCGTCATGTTTCACCACGCTGGTCACCAGGTTGGACATGCGCATACCTTCGACCAGCGAGTTGTCGTAGAAGAAGGTCAGCTCGGGAACAATACGCAGGCGCATCGCTTTGCCGAGCAGAGAGCGGATGAAACCAGAGGCTTCCTGCAGTGCTTTAATGCCGTTTTTAACCGCCGCTTCGTCCTGATCGTTCAGGAAGGTCACGAACACTTTGGCATAGGCCAGGTCACGAGACATTTCCACGCCAGAGACGGTGGTCATCATACCGATACGCGGATCTTTGATTTCGCGTTGCAGGATGAGTGCGATCTCTTTCTGCATCTCCTGCGCCACGCGCTGTGGGCGACCAAATTCTTTCGCCATAATAAATTCTCCAGACAAAAAAGGGGCTAAAAGCCCCTTTTAAAATTATTGCCGGGTGGCACGAGGCGATCCCGGCCTACATATGGACTTATCCCTAAGGATTAGTCGATGCTGCGTTGGATCTCGATGATTTCGAACACTTCGATCATATCGCCAACGCGAACGTCGTTGTAGTTCTTAACGCCGATACCACATTCCATGCCGTTACGGACTTCGTTAACGTCATCTTTGAAGCGGCGCAGGGATTCCAGCTCGCCTTCGTAGATAACCACGTTGTCACGCAGTACGCGGATTGGGTTGTGACGCTTGATGGTACCTTCGGTAACCATACAGCCCGCGATCGCACCGAATTTCGGTGATTTGAACACGTCACGCACTTCAGCCAGACCGATGATCTGCTGTTTCAGCTCAGGAGACAGCATACCGCTCATCGCGGCTTTCACTTCGTCGATCAGGTTATAGATGACGGAGTAGTAGCGCAGATCCAGGCTTTCCGCTTCGATCACGCGGCGAGCAGATGCATCAGCACGCACGTTGAAGCCAACCAGGATAGCGTTGGATGCCGCAGCCAGGGTTGCGTCGGTTTCGGTGATACCACCTACGCCAGAACCGATGATCTTCACTTTCACTTCGTCGGTAGACAGTTTCAGCAAGGAGTCGGAGATCGCTTCCACAGAACCCTGAACGTCTGCTTTCAGAACGACGTTCACTTCGTGAACTTCGCCTTCAGCCATGTTCGCAAACATGTTCTCAAGTTTAGATTTCTGCTGACGCGCCAGCTTAACTTCACGGAATTTGCCCTGACGATACAGTGCCACTTCACGCGCTTTCTTCTCGTCACGCACAACGGTCACTTCATCACCGGCAGCCGGAACACCGGACAGACCCAGGATTTCCACTGGAATGGACGGACCTGCTTCCAGCACTTCCTGACCCAGTTCGTTACGCATCGCACGAACGCGACCGTATTCGAAGCCACACAGAACGATGTCGCCCTTGTTCAGCGTACCTTCGCGAACCAGAACCGTTGCAACCGGACCACGACCTTTATCCAGGAAGGATTCGATTACCGCACCGCTCGCCATACCTTTACGAACGGCTTTCAGCTCCAGAACTTCGGCCTGAAGCAGGATAGCGTTCAGCAGGTCGTCGATACCAGTACCCGCTTTTGCAGATACAGGGATGAACTGCGCTTCGCCGCCCCACTCTTCCGGCATAACGCCGTACTGAGACAGTTCGTTCTTCACGCGGTCCAGATCGGCTTCTGGCTTATCGATTTTGTTGACCGCAACAACCAGAGGCACCTGCGCCGCTTTCGCGTGCTGGATAGCTTCAATGGTCTGTGGCATAACGCCATCGTCTGCTGCAACAACCAGTACAACGATATCCGTAGCCTGAGCACCACGAGCACGCATTGAGGTGAACGCTGCGTGGCCTGGGGTATCCAGGAAGGTGATCATGCCGTTTTCAGTTTCTACGTGGTAAGCACCGATGTGCTGGGTAATACCACCCGCTTCGCCGGAGGCAACTTTCGTAGAACGAATGTAGTCGAGCAGAGAGGTTTTACCGTGGTCAACGTGACCCATGATGGTCACAACCGGTGCACGCGGTTCAGCCGCAGCGCCAGTGTCACGGTCGCTCATTACGGCTTCTTCCAGCTCGTTTTCACGACGCAGGATAACTTTGTGGCCCATCTCTTCGGCAACCAGCTGTGCGGTTTCCTGGTCGATAACCTGGTTGATGGTCGCCATTGCGCCCAGCTTCATCATCGCTTTGATGACCTGAGAGCCTTTAACCGCCATCTTGTTTGCCAGATCGCCAACGGTGATGGTTTCGCCAATCACGACGTCACGGTTAACCGCCTGAGCTGGCTTCTGGAAGCCCTGCTGCAGAGAAGAACCTTTACGCTTGCCGCCTTTACCACCGCGAACCGCTGCACGAGCTTCTTCGCGGTCAGCTTTAGATTCAGCGTGTTTGTTACCTTTCTTAGCCGGACGCGCGGCTTTTGCATTACGACCACGGCCACGGCCGCCTTCTACTTCACGGTCGTTATCATCTTCAGCCTGACGCGCATGCTGAGAAGTGGTCACGTGATAGTCGCTGGTGTCTTCAGTCGGTTCAGCGGTATTCACGCCATTCTTCTCGTTTTCTTCTGCCATACGGCGCGCTTCTTCAGCGACGCGGCGAGCTTCTTCTTCCAGCTTACGGCGGGCTTCTTCTTCCGCTTTACGCTTCAGCTCGGCAGCTTCATTTTCACGGCGGGCTTTTTCAGCCTGGGCGGTTTTGGTCATTTCGTCTGTCTGTTGATTGCTCACTTTGTCTTTTTCCGCAGCGTCACGCTTCACTTTATCACTGGCGTCGCGTTTCGCTTTTTCTGCGGCCTCACGTTCAGCTTTTAATTCTGCTTCACGTTTGGCGGCTGCTTCCGCCTCACGCTGAGCTTGTTCTTCCGCTTCACGCTGTGCCTGCTCTTCCGCGGCAAGGCGTTCTGCCTCTTGCGGATCACGTTTTACAAAGGTGCGCGTCTTGCGGACTTCAATTTGTACCGATTTGCTTTTGCCACCGGTACCAGGAATGTTTAACGTGCTGCGCGTTTTGCGCTGCAGCGTTAACTTGTCAGGCGTAGAACCGTGTTCGCGGTTCAGGTGCGTTAACAAGGTT
Organism: Enterobacter cloacae complex sp. P12RS; assembly: GCF_014895875.1. Lineage (NCBI taxonomy): Bacteria > Pseudomonadati > Pseudomonadota > Gammaproteobacteria > Enterobacterales > Enterobacteriaceae > Enterobacter > Enterobacter cloacae complex sp. P12RS. Next base: position 66,563 of record NZ_JADBQO010000002.1, on the reverse strand, counting down.
TGTTTTTCTTGCGCGGTCACCGAGTCATCAGCGGACTTCGGGATCCCTGCATCAGCAAATTGCTGTACCAGGCGGTCCACGGAGGTCTGAATCTCAGCAGCCAGCGATTTTACAGTTACATCAGTCATGCTGTTCCTTCCTGCTACAGTTTATTACGCTTCGTCGCCGAACCAGCAAATATTACGTGCGGCCATGATGAGTTCGCCGGCTTTCTCGTCGGTTAAACCTTCGATATCGGCCAGGTCATCAACGCCTTGCTCAGCGAGATCTTCCAGCGTACAAACACCACGGGCAGCCAGCTTGAACGCAATCGCACGATCAAGACCTTCCAGATTCAGCAGGTCATCAGCCGGCTTCTTATCGCCAAGGCTTTCTTCCTGAGCCAGTGCCAGGGTGGTCAGTGCGTTTTTAGCGCGTTCACGCAGGGCTTCAACGGTTGGCTCATCCAGACCGTCAATTTCCAGCAGCTCTTTCATTGGCACATAGGCCAGTTCTTCCAGCGTAGAGAAACCTTCTTCTACCAGAACAGTGGCGAAGTCTTCGTCAATGTCGAGGTATTTGGTGAAGGTATCGATCGCCGCATGGGCTTCAGCCTGATGCTTAGCCTGCAGGTCATCAACGGTCATGACGTTGAGTTCCCAGCCGCTCAGCTGTGACGCCAGGCGTACGTTCTGACCGTTACGGCCAATCGCCTGCGCCAGGTTGCCCGCTTCAACAGCGATATCCATGGTGTGTTTGTCTTCGTCAACAACGATAGACGCGACATCAGCCGGAGCCATTGCGTTGATCACGAACTGCGCCGGGTTGTCGTCCCACAGAACGATATCAATACGCTCGCCGCCCAGTTCGGTAGAAACCGCCTGAACGCGCGCGCCGCGCATACCGACGCAAGCACCGACCGGGTCGATACGCTTGTCGTTGGTTTTCACCGCAATTTTCGCACGAGAGCCTGGATCGCGAGCTGCTGCTTTGATCTCAATAACTTCTTCGCCGATTTCCGGCACTTCGATGCGGAACAGTTCAACCAGCATTTCTGGTTTAGAACGGGTCACGAACAGCTGTGCACCACGCGCTTCAGGGCGCACGGCGTACAGAACACCACGAATACGGTCGCCCGGGCGGAAGTTTTCACGCGGCAGCATGTCTTCACGCAGGATCACGGCTTCAGCGTTGCCCGGCATCCCTTCGGATTTAATTTCCAGAGAGATGTTGTCACGGTTCACTTTCTTCACCACGCCAGTGATGATTTCGCCTTCCTGATCGCGGAACTGATCGACAACCAGCGCGCGCTCGGCTTCGCGCACTTTCTGCACGATAACCTGCTTAGCGGTCTGGGTGGTGATACGGTCGAAGGTCACAGATTCAATCTGATCTTCAACGTAGTCACCCACGTTCAGACTTTCGTCTTCAAAACGTGCCGCTTCCAGGGTGATCTCTTTGGTCGGCTGGGTCACTTCTTCAACGATTACCCAACGACGGAATGTATCGAAGTCACCGCTTTTACGATCGATTTCTACGCGAACATCGATCTCTTGTTCGTATTTTTTCTTGGTTGCTGTAGCCAGTGCACTTTCCAGCGCTTCGAAAATTTTCTCACGCGGCAGTGATTTCTCGTTGGAGACGGCTTCAACAACAGCCAAAATTTCTTTGTTCATCGCGGGCTTTTCACCTCAATCCAGACTGTTAAAAGTGGGGAACCAGGTTCGCCTTCTGGATATTACTCAGCGCGAACACTTCATCTTTGCCTTCGACTGTTACCGTGATCATTTCACCATCAACGGCTTTGATAATTCCCTGCCATTTACGGCGGTTCTGTACGGACATACGCAGAACGAGAGCCACTTCTTCACCGGTAAAGCGCACATAGTGCTCGGCCGTGAACATCGGGCGATCCAGGCCAGGTGAGGAAACTTCCAGGTTGTACGCAACGGTAATCGGGTCTTCAACATCAAGAACCGCACTCACCTGGTGGCTGACATCAGCACAATCATCAACATTGATGCCATCTTCACTATCAATATAGATGCGCAGCGTCGATGTACGGCCGCGAACGAATTCGATGCCGACCAGTTCGTAGCCCAGTGCTTCGACCGGTGCAGTAATCATCTCTGTTAATTTTTGCTCTAATGTGGACAAGCCCACCCCCAAGACATAAAAAAAGGGCGTAAAGCCCAGTTATTCTGTAGTCAGATAACAAAAAACCCCGATAAATCGGGGCTTTAGATAACTGAACCCTATAGCCACAACTGTGGCCTGGAGCACTCTCCGAAAGAATTTTTTCAAATCCAGCTACGAAGGCTCTAAGTCTTCACAGTATATTTGAAAAAGAACTTTATGGGAAAGTGGTTGCGGGGGCCGGATTTGAACCGACGACCTTCGGGTTATGAGCCCGACGAGCTACCAGGCTGCTCCACCCCGCGCCTGAAACGTGGCAAATTCTACGCGTTTTGGACAGAATTTGCAAATAATGCTGGGATTTGGTACCGAAGACGGGACGTAAAATCGGCGTTTAGTATATTGATAGTTGACCCCACCTGTCAACCCAGCTTCCGCCAGAGAGAACAGACCAAATTTTTTACAAAAAACGCATGAGTCTCTTCCGGTATTCGATAAAAGATGATTAAATGAATACTCACTTATTTTGCATAAAAATGCACAAGAGAACGAAAGCGGTCTCTAATCAGTCAATCAAGCAGGGTTTTATTCTATGACGACGATTCTCAAGCATCTTCCGGTAGGACAACGTATTGGCATCGCTTTCTCAGGCGGCCTGGATACCAGCGCTGCACTGCTGTGGATGCGCCAGAAGGGAGCGGTTCCGTATGCATATACTGCGAACCTGGGTCAGCCGGATGAGGACGATTACGATGCTATTCCTCGTCGCGCTAAAGAGTATGGCGCAGAAAACGCGCGACTGATTGACTGCCGTAAGCAACTGGTTGCTGAAGGTATCGCCGCTATTCAGTGCGGTGCGTTCCATAACACTACGGGCGGTCTGACCTATTTCAACACCACCCCGCTGGGTCGTGCCGTCACCGGCACCATGCTGGTTGCCGCCATGAAAGAAGATGGCGTAAACATCTGGGGTGACGGCAGCACCTATAAAGGCAACGATATCGAACGTTTCTATCGTTATGGCCTGCTGACCAACGCGGAGCTGCAGATCTACAAGCCGTGGCTGGACACCGACTTCATCGACGAGCTGGGTGGTCGTCATGAGATGTCTGAGTTTATGATTGCCTGCGGCTTTGACTACAAAATGTCCGTTGAGAAAGCCTACTCTACCGACTCCAACATGCTGGGCGCGACGCACGAAGCGAAGGACCTGGAATTCCTGAACTCCAGCGTGAAGATCGTTAACCCGATCATGGGCGTGAAGTTCTGGGACGAGAGCGTGAAGATCCCGGCAGAAGAAGTGACCGTGCGTTTCGAACGTGGTCATCCGGTTGCCCTGAACGGCAAGACCTTCTCTGACGACGTTGAACTGATGCTGGAAGCAAACCGCATCGGCGGTCGTCACGGTCTGGGCATGAGCGATCAGATTGAAAACCGTATCATCGAAGCGAAAAGTCGCGGCATCTATGAAGCTCCAGGGATGGCGCTGCTGCACATCGCTTACGAGCGTTTGCTGACCGGTATTCACAACGAAGACACCATCGAGCAGTATCACTCTCATGGTCGTCAACTGGGCAAACTGCTGTATCAGGGTCGCTGGTTCGATCCGCAGGCGCTGATGCTGCGTGACGCGCTGCAGCGTTGGGTAGCGAGCGCGATCACCGGTGAAGTGACGCTGGAACTGCGTCGTGGTAACGACTACTCCATTCTTAACACCGTGTCGGACAACCTGACCTATAAAGCCGAGCGTCTGACCATGGAAAAAGGTGAGTCTGTGTTTTCTCCGGACGACCGTATTGGTCAGTTGACCATGCGTAACCTGGACATTACCGATACCCGTGAGAAGCTTTTCAACTACGTTGAGAATGGTCTGCTCTCCGCGAATTCCGGTAACGGCCTGCCGCAGGTTGAAAACCTGGAGAATAGCGATAAGAAGTAATCGCTGATGTAACATGCAAAAGGCGCCCAATGGGCGCCTTTTTGTTTGGCTTTTATAGGGCGTGTAAGCGCAGCGCCACCCGCCATTTTGCCCGGTGGCGCTGCGCTTACCGGGCCTACAAAAGGCAAAAGCTACAGACGAAAAAAAAGACGCCTTTCGACGTCTTTCTTCTGGAATATTGGTACCGAGGATGGGACTCGAACCCACAAGCCCGTTAGGGCACTACCACCTCAAGGTAGCGTGTCTACCAATTCCACCACCTCGGTACGGAATACTTACTGCGGGATATCGCTGGTTGGCTTAGCCGGTGCAGCTGGCTGAGTCTGCTCAGTTTTGGCTGGCGCGCTCAGATTTTCCCACTCGCTTCCTTTGCTGGTCTTGTTGCTGTTGATATTGCCCAGCACCAGACTGATGATGAAGAACAGCGTAGCCAGAATCGCCGTCGTGCGGGTCATGAAGTTCGCAGAACCACTTGAACCGAACAGCGTACCGGAAGCGCCTGCTCCGAAGGAGGCTCCCATATCAGCGCCTTTACCTTGCTGCAGCATAATCAACGCTACGAGAGCGATGGCTACAATAAGGAAAACAACTAAAAGAGCTTCGTACATAATCAACCTGTTCCTTGCGGATTTGCCGCATACCAATGCTTCGACCAATTAGCAGGATTTCTGTTTCCCACTGAAGCGGGTGTGAATACTAACCAAAGCGAATCACCTTCGCAAGGGCATTTTCGACGCATTGTATCAACTGCGGAAAAAAACAGCAAAAAGCCATTAATTGCTTAAAACAAAGGCGGCAAACGCCGCCTTTTTAAACATTTAGCATGCAAGATTATGCAGCTTTTACGGCATCCGCAATACGGTGCGCAAATTCGGTGACCTGCGCTTCGTCTTCGCCTTCCACCATCACGCGGATCAGTGGTTCGGTACCAGACTTACGCAGCAGCACGCGCCCACGGCTGCCCAGCGCCGCTTCAACGTCAGCCATCACCGCTTTCACGTTCTCATTTTCCAGCGGGTCGCCTTTACCCGCAGTGAAACGCACGTTCACCAGGATCTGCGGGAACATTTTCATCCCGCTGCACAGATCGTGCAGGCTCATATGGTTGCGCGCCATCGCGGCAACCACCTGAAGCGCGGCAACAATGCCGTCACCGGTAGTGGTTTTGTCGAGCAGGATCACGTGGCCGGAGTTCTCAGCACCAATGCGCCAGCCCTTCTCCTGCAATTTTTCCAGCACATAGCGGTCACCCACCTTCGCGCGGACGAACGGAATACCGAGCTGTTTCAGCGCCAGCTCCAGACCCATGTTGCTCATCAGCGTCCCAACCGCGCCGCCGCGCAGCTGGCCCTGGCGCAGGCCTTCACGGGCAATGATGTAGAGGATCTGATCGCCGTCGACTTTATTACCTTCGTGGTCAACCATGATCACGCGGTCACCGTCGCCGTCCAGGGCAATACCCAGATCGGCTTTTTCCGCCAGCACGCGCGCCTGCAGGGCGCGCACGTCCGTCGCCCCGACTTCTTCGTTAATGTTCAGACCATCCGGCTCGCAGCCGATGGCGATCACTTTCGCACCCAGCTCGCGGAAGACATTCGGCGCAATGTGATAGGTCGCACCGTTCGCACAGTCCACCACAATTTTAAGATGCGCCAGGCTCAGCTCGTTCGGGAAGGTGCCTTTGCAGAATTCGATATAACGACCCGCCGCATCGACGATACGGTTCGCTTTACCCAGCTCGGCGGAATCAACACAGGTGATCTCTTTTTCCATTTCGGCTTCAATGGCCTCTTCCACCTCGTCCGGCAGCTTGGTGCCGTCAATGGAGAAGAACTTGATGCCGTTGTCGTAGAACGGGTTATGAGACGCCGAAATCACAATTCCCGCTTCCGCGCGGAAGGTGCGCGTAAGGTAGGCAACAGCAGGCGTTGGCATTGGGCCAGTAAAAGAGGCTGAAAGCCCTGCCGCTGCCAGACCCGCTTCCAACGCAGATTCCAGCATATAGCCCGAAATACGGGTATCTTTACCAATAATGATCTTACGTGAGCCATGACGCGCCAGTACCTTGCCGGCAGCCCAGCCGAGCTTCAGAACAAAATCAGGGGTAATTGGAGCATCGCCTACGCGCCCACGGATACCATCGGTACCAAAATATTTACGGTTACTCATAGCGTTTGTTTTCCTTCGCTGCCAGTGTGGCTTCCACCACACGCATGGCTTCTACTGTTTCTTTGACGTCATGGACACGGATAATGTGCGCGCCTTGCATCGCCGCAATTACCGCGCAGGCCAGGCTGCCACTCAGGCGCTCGCTCGGTCCTACATTCAGCAATTGACCAATCATCGACTTTCTCGACATACCCACCAGCAGCGGCAGACCAAAGTGATGAAATTCCGATAAGCGCGCAAGCAACGCATAATTGTGTGAGAGATTTTTACCGAAACCGAACCCCGGGTCGAGCAGCAATTTCTCTTTTGCGATACCTGCACGCTCACAGCGTTCAATATGCTCAATAAAGAAGCGATTCACGTCGGCAAAGACGTCATCATACTTCGGCGCTTCCTGCATGGTTTTCGGTTGCCCCTGCATGTGCATCAGGCATACCGGCAGGCCGGTTTCTGCAGCGGCCTCGATCGCACCCGGTTCGGTCAGCGAGCGGATATCATTAATAATGTGAGCACCCACTCTCGCCACTTCACGGATCACTTCTGGTTTGGACGTGTCGACGGAGATCCACACCTCGAAACGTTGCGCGATTGCCTCAACCACCGGCACCACGCGCGCCAGCTCTTCTTCCACCGAAACATCTGCCGCGCCGGGACGCGTCGATTCACCGCCCACATCAATGATGGTGGCACCCGCGTTGATCATTAGATTTGCGTGCTTAACCGCGTCGATAAGCGTGTTATGCGTGCCGCCGTCAGAGAAGGAGTCAGGGGTAACATTCAGGATCCCCATCACGTGCGGATGTGAAAGATCGAGATGCGAGTCCTGGGCGAAGAGTTTCATGGTTAAATCCCTGGTTTTAGTATGGTTTAACGGAAAAGAAAAACCCCGGAGCAAGCTCCAGGGTTTGGGGTACAGACAAACGCTTCAACAGCAGTGACTTACTTGTCGCCCAACTGCTCTGACATGGTGTTGCCCGGGTTTGGCGTACGCGGTTCATCGACCGGACGCGGCGCGCGCGGGGTACCATTGTTGTCAGAATTGTTGGAAGCGCCTGGGTCTTCCCAGCCTGCTGGCGGACGCACTTCGCGGCGAGCCATCAGGTCGTCAATCTGCGGTGCATCGATGGTCTCATATTTCATGAGCGCATCTTTCATCGAATGCAGAATGTCCATATTGTCGTTCAGGATCTGACGCGCACGACCGTAGTTACGTTCAATCAGCGCTTTCACTTCCTGGTCGATGATACGTGCCGTCTCATCGGACATATGTTTTGCTTTCGCCACGGAGCGGCCCAGGAATACTTCACCCTCTTCCTCTGCATACAGCAGCGGACCGAGTTTGTCGGAGAAGCCCCACTGAGTCACCATGTTACGCGCCAGGTTTGTCGCCACTTTAATGTCGTTCGACGCACCGGTAGAAACATGTTCTGGCCCGTAGATGATCTCTTCCGCCAGACGACCGCCGTACAGGGTCGAAATCTGGCTTTCCAGCTTCTGACGGCTGGCGCTGATCGCGTCGCCCTCAGGCAGGAAGAAGGTCACACCCAGCGCACGGCCGCGCGGAATAATCGTTACCTTGTGTACCGGATCGTGTTCCGGCACCAGGCGACCGATAATCGCGTGACCCGCTTCGTGGTAAGCCGTGGACTCTTTCTGCGCTTCCGTCATCACCATGGAGCGACGTTCCGCACCCATCATGATTTTGTCTTTCGCTTTCTCGAACTCCACCATGGAGACCACGCGCTTGTTACCGCGAGCGGCAAACAGTGCAGCTTCGTTGACCAGGTTAGCCAGGTCCGCACCGGAGAAGCCCGGGGTACCGCGCGCAATGATGGCCGCGTCGATATCTGGCGCCAGCGGTACGCGACGCATGTGCACTTTCAGAATCTGTTCACGACCACGAACATCCGGCAGACCGACAACAACCTGACGGTCGAAACGGCCTGGACGCAGCAGCGCAGGGTCAAGTACGTCCGGACGGTTAGTCGCCGCGATAACGATAATACCTTCGTTACCTTCGAAGCCGTCCATCTCAACCAGCATCTGGTTCAGGGTCTGCTCACGCTCATCGTGACCACCGCCCAGGCCCGCGCCACGCTGGCGGCCTACGGCGTCGATTTCATCGATAAAGATGATGCACGGTGCTGCCTTCTTGGCCTGCTCGAACATGTCACGCACACGAGATGCACCGACACCCACGAACATTTCAACGAAGTCAGAACCTGAAATAGTAAAGAACGGCACCTTCGCTTCACCCGCGATGGCTTTCGCCAGCAGGGTTTTACCGGTACCCGGAGGGCCTACCATCAGGACGCCTTTCGGGATCTTACCGCCCAGTTTCTGGAAACGGCTCGGCTCGCGCAGGTATTCAACCAGTTCACCCACTTCTTCTTTTGCTTCGTCACAACCGGCGACGTCAGCAAACGTGGTCTTGATCTGGTCTTCCGTCAGCATACGCGCCTTGCTCTTACCGAACGACATGGCACCTTTGCCACCGCCGCCCTGCATCTGGCGCATAAAGAAGATCCAGACGCCGATAAGAAGCAGCATCGGGAACCAGGAAATGAAGATAGAAGCCAGCAGGCTTGGTTCTTCTGGCGGCTCGCCTACCACTTTGACGTTTTTGGTCAGAAGGTTATCAAGCAGCTTAGGATCGTTCACCGGGATGTAAGTCGTGTAACGGTTACTATCTTTCTTGGTAACGTTGATCTCACGTCCGTTGATACGCGCTTCGCGAACCTGGTCCTGATTGACCTCTTGCAGGAAGGTAGAATAATCCACCTTGCGGCCATTCGACTCGCTGGGCCCAAAGCTCTGGAATACTGACATCAGCACAACGGCAATGACCAGCCAGAGTATTAGGTTTTTCGCCATGTCACTCAAGGGATTAACCTCATATTACAACTGTGTTAAAAACAGCGTCAGGATACTCTATATCCAGTTTCATTCAAACTTTCGTCTGAAATCTCCCGGTTATCATTTTCGCCCGGTCGCTACAATATACACTTCACGGGAACGGGCCCGGGAAGAGTCCGGCTTACGAACTTTGACCTTCGCAAACAGGGAGCGAATTTCCTTAAGATACTCCTCGAAACCTTCGCCCTGAAACACCTTCACAACAAAACAACCACCAGGCGCTAGTACATCACGACACATTTCTAACGCTAGCTCCACCAGATACATGGCGCGGGGGATATCCACCGCCGGTGTTCCGCACATATTTGGTGCCATATCCGACATGACAACCTGGACCTTACTGTCACCAACACGATCAAGTAACGCTTTCAGCACTAATTCATCACGAAAGTCGCCCTGAAGGAAGTCGACACCAACGATGGGATCCATTGGTAAAAGATCGCACGCGATGATTCGGCCCGTTCCGCCGATCTGCGTTACCGCATACTGGGACCATCCGCCAGGTGCCGCACCGAGGTCGACAACCGTCATCCCCGGCTTAAAAAGTTTGTCACTTTGCTGTATTTCATCAAGTTTAAACCAGGCACGGGAACGTAACCCCTTTTTCTGTGCCTGTTGAACATATTTATCGCTAAAGTGTTCCTGAAGCCAGCGGCTGGAACTGGCAGAACGCTTTTTACCTGTCATTTAACATTTCCGTCCTGGTTCATCGTTGCTTGCCTGTGACGTAAATTTCTACGCAGCTATTTGGCGATATAAGGGAGATGGCGGTAGAATGAACCGTTTTCAATCCCAACGTAAGCAAAAATATACGATGAATCTGAGTACTAAACAAAAACAGCACCTTAAAGGTCTGGCACATCCGCTCAAGCCTGTAGTCATGCTTGGCAACAATGGTTTGACCGAAGGGGTGCTTGCCGAGATTGAACAAGCGCTGGAACACCACGAGCTGATCAAGGTGAAAATCGCCTCTGAAGACAGAGACACTAAAAACCTGATCGTGGAAGCCATCGTGCGCGAAACCGGCGCCTGTAATGTACAGGTCATCGGTAAAACGCTGGTGCTCTATCGCCCATCTAAAGAGCGTAAAATCTCGCTGCCACGCTAAGGATATCCTGAATCAATCACATTTTCTGTGTGAAACGAGGGATTTCTTTCAGCAGGCTCAGCAAAATGCCATGCTCCTTGAGTTGATAAAAGGCCGCTATGCGGCCTTTTTCTTTTCTTTACAATGTATCAACATCTTAGTAGAGAAGCGAATTACAGGTATTCAACCTTGATAATTTCGTATTCCACTTCACCGCCAGGGGTGCGGATGGTGACAACATCGTCCTGCTCTTTGCCAATCAGGCCGCGAGCAATGGGTGAGTTCACCGAAATCAGGTTCTGTTTGAAGTCTGCTTCATCATCGCCCACGATGCGATAGGTTTGCTCTTCATCGTTGTCGAGGTTCAGAACGCTGACGGTAGAACCAAAGATCACGCGACCGTTGTTAGGCATTTTGGTGATATCGATAACCTGCGCATTAGACAGTTTCGCTTCGATATCTTTAATGCGCCCTTCACAGAAACCCTGCTGCTCGCGCGCCGCATGGTATTCAGCATTCTCTTTCAGGTCGCCATGCTCACGGGCTTCCGCGATAGCGGCGATGATTTCAGGGCGACGCACGGATTTCAGGAAATCCAGCTCTTCGCGCAGTTTTTCGGCACCACGTAAGGTCATCGGAATAGCTTGCATTTGTTATACCTCTTAAACATTCCTGTTGGGAGCAGTGTTCCCTGCTCCTGCCCCCCGAAGCGGGCAAGAAGCAAAAAGAAAACCGACCCGGGAGCGACGCCCCAGGTCAGCAGCAATTTTTCAATTTGATACGCATTTTACCGCGAAGTTCACTATGGGTCATCGTTTACTTTGCAGTGCCATGCACCGTAGTATGACGGTTTGTTTTCGGGTTGTTAGCGCGAGATTATGCGATTTTCCAGTTTTATCATCGGATTGACTACCAGTATAACGTTCACCGCCCAGGCCGCGAATGTTGATGAGTACATTAATCAGCTCCCCGCAGGCGCGAACCTCGCCCTGATGGTGCAGAAGGTTGGCGCACAGGCTCCCGAGATTGACTATCACAGTCAACAGATGGCGCTGCCTGCCAGTACCCAGAAGGTGATCACTGCCCTCGCCGCCCTGCTCCAACTCGGGCCTGACTTCCGTTTTACCACCACGCTTGAAACCAAAGGTAACGTCGACGGTGGCGAACTGAAAGGCGATCTTATCGCCCGTTTCGGTGGCGATCCCACCTTTAAGCGCCAGGATATCCGCAACATGGTAGCGGTGTTGAAAAAATCCGGCGTGACAAAAATCGATGGCAACGTGCTGATCGATACCTCCATTTTTGCCAGCCACGATAAAGCACCAGGCTGGCCGTGGAACGACATGACGCAGTGCTTTAGCGCCCCGCCAGCCGCCGCGATTGTTGACCGCAACTGCTTCTCGATTTCCCTTTACAGCGCGCCCAAGCCAGATGATTTAGCGTTCATTCGCGTGGCATCTTACTATCCGGTGACCATGTTTAGTCAGGTGCGAACGCTGGCTAAAGGCTCCCCGGATGCCCAGTACTGCGAACTGGACGTGGTGCCTGGCGATCTTAACCGCTACACCCTCACCGGCTGCCTGACGCAGCGCGCCGATCCCCTGCCGCTGGCCTTCGCGATTCAGGATGGCGCAAGCTATGCGGGTGCGATTCTCAAGGATGAGCTGAAGCAGGCGGGAATAACCTACTCCGGCACGCTGCTACGCCAGACGCAGGTCAACCAGCCCGGAACGGTCATTGCCAGCAAACAGTCGCCACCGCTGCACGATTTGCTGCGAATTATGCTGAAAAAGTCTGACAACATGATTGCCGACACCGTGTTCCGCATGATTGGCCACGCGCGTTTCGGCGTGCCGGGAACCTGGCGCGCGGGCTCAGACGCTGTTCGTCAGATCCTGCGCCAGCAGGCGGGGATCGATCTGGGTAACACTATCGCCGTTGATGGTTCAGGATTATCGCGTCATAACCTGATTGCCCCGGCCACCATGATGCAGGTGCTTCAGTACATTGCACAACATGACACTGAGCTAAACTTTATCTCAATGCTGCCGCTTGCCGGACACGACGGTTCGCTGCAGTACCGCGCCGGGCTTCATGCGGCGGGTGTGGATGGCAAAGTCTCCGCGAAAACAGGTTCACTGCAGGGGGTGTATAACCTGGCAGGGTTCATCACGACCGCCAGCGGACAGCGCATGGCATTCGTGCAGTATCTTTCCGGCTATGCCGTCGAACCGACCGACCAGCGCAACCGCCGTATTCCACTGGTTCGCTTCGAAAGCAGGCTTTATAAAGACATCTACCAGAATAACTAGCGATGAAACTACTTATAGTTGAAGACGATCTGTTATTACAGGAAGGACTGGCTCTGGGACTCGCCAATGAAGGCTATGCCCTGGACTGTGCCGGCACCGCGGCAGAAGCAGATGCCCTGATCCAGAGCGGCGAATACAGCCTGGTGATCCTTGACCTGGGCTTGCCGGACAAAGACGGCGCGACGCTGCTTACCCAGTGGCGTCGCCGGGGCATCGCCAATCCGGTGTTAATCCTGACGGCACGCGACGCCATTGAAGATCGTATTACCGGCCTTGATGCTGGCGCCGATGATTACCTGGTGAAGCCCTTTGCGCTTGCAGAACTTCAGGCTCGGGTGCGAGCGTTAATACGCCGTTATCAGGGCCATAGTGATAACTTACTAACCGACGGGGACATTACCCTGAATCTGCAAACCCAGCAGGTATTGCGCCAGTCCCAGCCCGTTGAAGTCACTCCAAAAGAGTTCGCCTTGCTGACGCGTCTGATCATGCGAAGCGGACAAACGGTACACAGAGAAACCCTTCAGCAGGATATCTATTCCTGGCAGGACGATCCGGGGTCAAATACCCTGGAAGTCCACATCCACAACCTGCGTCGTAAGCTCGGCAAAGACCGGATTAAAACCGTCCGCGGCGTTGGCTACCGCCTGGAGAGCCAGAAATGAACAGCATGCGTCGGCGATTAATGGTGTTGCTGGCGGTCATTCTGTTATTTTTCCAGCTGATAAGCGTCATTTGGTTGTGGCACGAAAGCCGCGAGCAGATTGGCTTTCTGGTGAACGAAACGCTGTCGGCAAAATCGCGTAACAACCACGTCGAGAAAGAGATCCGCGAAGCGATTGCCTCGCTGCTGGTTCCTTCTCTGGTGATGGTTGGGTTTACGTTGTTTTTCTCGTTCTGGGCGGTCACCTGGATAACCCGACCGCTGAACAAACTGCGCGTGAGCCTGGCTAACCGTTCGGCGGATAACCTAACCCCACTTCCTATGTATTCCGACATGGAAGAAATCGGCGCCGTTACCACCTCGCTCAATCAGCTACTCGCCAGGCTGGACAGTACCATTCAGCAGGAGCGTCTCTTCACGGCTGACGCCGCCCATGAACTGCGAACGCCTCTTGCCGGAATCAGGCTCCATCTGGAGCTCATGGCCCAGTCAGGCTCTACGCAGGCCACGACGCTCATCAGCCGTATTGACCAGCTAATGCACACCGTTGAGCAACTGCTGATGCTGGCCCGTGCAGGACAGGCAATGGCGAGCGGCCACTATGAAACCATCAACTGGACGGACACCATTATCACGCCTCTTGGTCTTGAGCATGAAGCCAAAGAGCATACGGTGATTTGGCCTGCTAAAAGCGCGCTCACGGTTCAGGGAGACGCGGTACTGCTGCGGCTGATGCTGCGCAACCTGCTGGAGAATGCCGGGCGCTACAGCCCGACAGGCACCACGATTACCGTGACGCTTACCGAGGTCGAAGGCGGTACGCAGCTCAGCGTTATCGATCAGGGGCCTGGTATTGACGAAGCGCATCGACAGTCGATCACGGAGCCGTTCCGTCGCCTCGATCAGCGTTACGGCGGCAGCGGCCTGGGCCTGAGTATCGTACAGCGCATCCTGCAGCTTCATCACGGTAAGCTGATGCTGGAGAATGGTGCTGAAGGCGGCCTGATAGCAAGCTGCTGGCTGCCCTCAACGCTGGAATGAAAAAAGCCCCCTGATGGGGGCTTTGGACAGATATTAGTGCTTGTAGATGAACTCGACGCCTTCTTCGTCGTCTTCATCCCAGTCATCGTCCCAGTCGTCTTCCTCTTCCGCTTCCAGCTCTTCGAGCTGCTGGCGGTGGTAGTCATCCCACATGAATTCGACTTTTTCTGGCTGTTTCGCTTCTTCAGCCTGAACGACAGGGTTCTCGATGATGAAGGTCATCACATCCCAGCAGAGATCTTTCACGCCAACCTGGCTTGCCGCGGAGATGAGGTAGTATTTATCTTCCCAGCCCATCGCTTCGGCAATCGCTTTGGCTTTCGCTTCGGCTTCCGCTTTATCCATCAGGTCGATCTTGTTGAAGACCAGCCAGCGTGGCTTACTCGCCAGTTTTTCGCTGTATTTTTCCAGCTCACCGATAATGATACGGGCGTTTTCAACCGGATCGGAACCGTCGATCGGATCGATGTCGATGAGGTGCAACAGTACGCGGCAACGCTCAAGGTGCTTCAGGAAGCGAATACCCAGGCCAGCCCCTTCCGCAGCGCCTTCAATCAGGCCCGGAATATCGGCGACCACAAAGCTCTTCTCGTTATCCATACGGACAACGCCGAGGCTTGGTACCAGCGTGGTAAACGGATAGTCCGCTACTTTTGGCTTGGCCGCAGAGACGGCGCGAATAAAGGTCGATTTACCTGCGTTTGGCATACCCAGCATGCCCACGTCAGCCAGCAGCATCAGTTCAAGCTGCAGGTCACGCTTATCGCCTGGCGTACCCATCGTTTTCTGACGCGGGGTACGGTTAACGGAAGATTTGAAACGGCTGTTACCCAGACCGTGCCAGCCGCCTTTTGCGACCATCAGGCGCTGACCGTGTTTGGTCATATCGCCCATGGTTTCACCGGTGCCCTGATCGATAACGCGCGTACCAACCGGAACCTTAATGGTCACGTCTTTACCGCGTTTACCGGTACAGTCACGGCTCTGGCCGTTCTGTCCGCGTTCTGCGCGGAAGGATTTTTCAAAGCGGTAGTCGATCAGCGTGTTGAGGTTTTCATCCGCCTCCAGCCACACGTCACCACCATCGCCACCGTCACCGCCGTCAGGGCCGCCACGAGGAATATATTTTTCACGGCGGAAGCTTACACAACCGTTACCGCCATCACCTGCCACGACCAGTATCGTCGCTTCATCAACAAACTTCATTTTACTCTCCGTAACTCATTCGCCTGAGCGGGGGACTACTACGACCGCTTCATTTTTGCGCCAACGTCCCCAAAGACGATGACCAATGGCGGAATACATCGCGCCCGCAACCACGACAAACGCACCGAGATAGCCCAACAGGTTGAGCATCGGTCTGACGAAGACATCGGGCCAGGCCATTGATAACAAATCTGAAAATAACAGCGTAAACAGCGGGGTAAGCGTGATCAATGCGCTCACCTGTGCTGCCTGCCAGCGCGCCATCGCTTCCGCCAGCGCGCCATAACCGACCAGCGTGTTAAGCCCACAAAAAATGAGGCACGCCAGTTGCCAGTCGCTCAGCTGGGTAATGACGCCCGGCTTCGCTAACGGCAATAATGCCACTGTACACAAAGTGTACAGCAAAAAAAGGATCTGCTGTGAGGCCAGGCGACGCAATAACACCTTTTGCGCGACGCCATAGCTCACCCAGACCGTTGCTGCACCCACGCCGAAGATCACGCCCCAGGTGTAGTCCGTAAGCCGGGTAAAAATCTCGATCAGGCTGGTGTTGAAGAACATCACCAGGCCGCATAGCAGCATGCTTGCCCCGATAATCTGCGTCCCGCGCATCTTCTCTTTGAGGATGAACACGCTCGCGACCATCATGCCGACAGGCGAAAGCTGACCAATCACCTGAGACGCCGTAGGGCTCAAATACTGCAGGGAAGAGCTGAACAGGATAAAGTTACCGAACAGACCGCCCGTCGCAATGGCCAGCAACACCAGCCATCGAGGTTTGCGGAAGAGCCGTAGCGGTGGAAGCTTGCCTTTAACTGCAAGGATGGTCCCGAGACCAATGCTTGCCATCAGAAAGCGATAAAAGACCACCGTAGGCGGCTCCATCACTTCCAGTACCTGCTTCATTGCAATTGGCAGCGCACCCCAGCACATTGCGGTCGTGAGCGCCAAAAGAATACCAATGCCGGCCTGCTGCTTCATGCCCGTTTTCCCTACAGAAAATTTTCCGGGTTTCCAATGTAAAAAGCCCCGCAACACGTTGCGGGGCTTTAATCCGTTACCGGACCGAGAAAACCTTACTCAGCAACGATGCTGATGTATTTACGGTTGTTCGGGCCTTTAACTTCAAATTTCACTTTACCGTCTGCTTTAGCAAACAGAGTGTGGTCACGACCGCAACCTACGTTGTTGCCAGCGTGGAATTTGGTACCACGTTGACGAACGATGATGCTACCCGCCAGAACGGATTCGCCACCGAAACGCTTAACGCCCAGGCGTTTAGCTTCTGAATCGCGACCGTTACGTGTGGAGCCGCCAGCCTTTTTATGTGCCATTTAAATCTCTCCTCAGGTCTTAGGCGCTGATGCCAGTAATTTTCACATCAGTGAACCACTGACGGTGGCCCTGCTGCTTACGGTAGTGTTTACGACGACGAAACTTAACGATTTTAACTTTCTCGCCACGACCGTGTGCAACAACTTCAGCTTTGATAACGCCGCCATCAACGAAAGGAACGCCGATTTTGACTTCTTCACCGTTTGCGATCATCAGAACTTCTGCGAACTCAACAGATTCGCCAGTTGCGATGTCCAGCTTTTCCAGGCGAACGGTCTGACCTTCGCTTACTCGGTGTTGTTTACCACCACTTTGGAAAACCGCGTACATATAAACTCCGCTTCCGCGCACGTCCTCGTATGAATCAGAGTGCGCTATAAATATTCACAATAGGGCGCGAATATTACGCAAAACGCGAGCCTTTGACAAGTGCTACCGTCAATACATGAAGAAAAAAAACACAACACGTACGGTAACGTTTATCTGAGCCGTTTTTTCAGTACAATCAGCACTACTATTGATAAACCGAAACCCTTCGTTACCCCATTGAAGATGGGATCAACAGGATAAAAAGCCCGGCTTTTGCGATGAATTTAGAAAAAATCAACGAGTTAACCGCGCAAGATATGGCGGGTGTAAATGCAGCAATCCTGGAGCAACTCAACTCTGACGTTCAGCTGATCAATCAGTTGGGCTATTACATTGTCAGCGGCGGCGGTAAACGCATTCGCCCGATGATTGCCATTCTGGCTGCCAGAGCCGTTGGCTATCAGGGAAATGCCCACGTGACGATCGCCGCGCTGATCGAATTTATTCACACGGCGACGCTTCTGCATGACGATGTTGTGGATGAATCCGATATGCGTCGTGGCAAAGCCACGGCAAACGCTGCCTTCGGGAACGCCGCCAGCGTTCTGGTCGGGGACTTTATCTATACCCGCGCCTTCCAGATGATGACCAGCCTGGGCTCTCTGAAAGTGCTCGAGGTGATGTCCGAAGCCGTCAACGTCATCGCTGAAGGCGAAGTGCTGCAGCTGATGAACGTCAATGACCCCGATATCACCGAAGAAAACTACATGCGCGTTATCTACAGCAAAACAGCGCGCCTGTTTGAAGCGGCCGCCCAGTGTTCCGGCATCCTGGCTGGCTGTTCCGAGGCGCAGGAAAAAGGACTGCAGGATTATGGACGCTACCTGGGTACTGCCTTCCAGCTGATTGATGATTTGCTGGACTACAGCGCGGACGGCGAAACGCTCGGCAAAAACGTTGGCGATGACCTGAATGAAGGCAAACCGACCCTGCCGCTGCTTCACGCGATGCGTAACGGAACGGCCGACCAGGCGAAAATGATCCGTGAGGCGATCGAACAGGGAAATGGCCGCCATCTTCTGGAACCTGTACTGGAAACGATGGCCATCTGCGGCTCGCTGGAATGGACCCGCCAGCGTGCTGAAGAAGAGGCTGACAAAGCCATCGAAGCTCTCCAGGTTATTCCAGACAGCCCATGGCGCGATGCTCTGATTGGTCTTGCCCATATCGCTGTTCAACGCGACCGTTAATCTTGCACCCACCTCCCCGTATCCATCGCGGGGAGGTTCAAAAACGCACCAATAAATTCCGCATTCATGTAAATGAATCGGGTTAGAGCCCGCATGAATAAAGCCATGTCTTATTCTGAATATCCCTTCAAGTAACGCGAACTTTTTAGAACAAGAAGTCGAAATGGGTATAGTAAGCCAGTCGTTTCAGAAGAAACGGCGTAGGTGAATCCGAACTTAAGGACAGCGTTATGGATACGAAATTTATCGACTGGCATACGGCAGATATCATTGCGGCACTGCGCAAAAGAGGTACGTCACTTGCAGCAGAGTCCCGCCGCCATGGTCTGAGTTCTTCCACCCTGGCCAACGCCCTGACCCGCCCCTGGCCAAAGGGAGAATTGATTATCGCGACGGCGCTGGAAACGCACCCGTGGGTGATCTGGCCTTCACGTTATCACGATCCTGTTACTCATGAATTTATCGACAGAACGCGCATGATGCGCCAGAGAAAAGCAAAAACAGAACCGCAGGGATAACGGTTTTTTTGACAGGAATAGCAACCCCCCGGTCATTTCTGGCAGGGGGCTGCCGGAACGATTACTCGCCCTTCACACGCTCGATATTGGCACCCAGCGCGCGCAGTTTGTCTTCAATACGTTCATAGCCACGATCGATGTGATAAATACGATCCACCACCGTTGTGCCTTCCGCGATACAGCCCGCCAGCACCAGGCTTGCAGACGCACGCAAATCCGTTGCCATTACCTGAGCACCGGACAGTTTCTCAACGCCATGGCAAATCACGGTGTTACTTTCGATCTCAGCATGTGCACCCATACGGATCAGTTCCGGTACGTGCATAAAACGGTTTTCGAAAATCGTCTCGGTAATCACACCGGTTCCTTCGGCAACCAGGTTCAGCAGAGTGAACTGTGCCTGCATATCGGTCGGGAATGCCGGATGCGGAGCCGTACGCACGGTCACAGCTTTAGGACGCTTGCCGTGCATGTCGAGGCTGATCCAGTCTTCACCGGTTTCAACATCGGCACCCGCTTCACGCAGCTTCGCCAGAACGGCATCCAGAGTGTCTGGCTGTGCATTACGGCAGACAATCTTACCGCCAGAGATCGCCGCAGCCACCAGGAAAGTGCCGGTTTCGATACGGTCCGGCAGAACGCGATACACACCACCGCCCAGACGCTCAACGCCTTCAATGGTGATGCGGTCAGTACCCTGGCCGGAAATCTTCGCGCCCAGCGCCACGAGGAAATTGGCGGTATCCACGATCTCCGGTTCGCGCGCGGCGTTTTCGATGATGGTGGTACCTTCTGCCAGCGTTGCCGCAGACATGATGGTGACGGTAGCGCCTACGCTCACTTTGTCCATGACAATGTGCGCGCCTTTCAGACGACCGTTGACGGAGGCCTTAACGTAACCCTCTTCCAGCTTGATCTCTGCGCCCAGTTTCTCCAGGCCAAAGATATGCAGGTCAACCGGACGCGCGCCGATGGCGCAACCACCCGGCAGCGAAACCTGACCCTGACCGAAACGTGCCACCAGCGGGCCAAGCGCCCAGATAGATGCACGCATGGTTTTAACCAGATCGTAAGGCGCAGAGAAGTTGTTCACGTTGCTGGCGTCGATCCAGACGGAACCGTTGCGCTCAACTTTAGTGCCCAACTGGGTGAGCAACTTCATGGTCGTGTCGATATCTTTCAGCTTCGGTACGTTCTGAATTTCTACCGGCTCTTCCGCGAGCAGCGCAGCAAAGAGGATTGGCAGCGCGGCGTTCTTCGCGCCAGAAATTGTGACTTCGCCCTGGAGACGCGTTGGCCCCTGTACACGAAATTTATCCATTGTGTGCTCTCTTATAAATTCAACCGTGCTGCGGGCCTGTCGCCCTCAGCTCAAAAACCGTTTAGTTTGCGATCGCGTGCCCACTCTTGCGGGGTGAACGCTTTAATCGACAGGGCGTGGATGCGGTTATCCGCAATATATTCCATCAGCGGCGCGTACACAGCCTGCTGCTTCTTCACACGGCTCATACCGTCGAACATCTCACCCACAGCAATAACCTGGAAGTGACTGCCATCGCCAGTGACGTGGGCTTCCTGAAGGGAGAGTGCATTCATCAGCACTGTCTGGATTTCATGATTTTCCATGGGCTCTTAATCATCTGATAGTGAAAACAAGCCCAACATCTTAGAGCAAAGTGGCGTCGTCTTAAACAAGCAAAAAGCCCCGACGATGAAACTGTCAGGGCTTTCGGAAGTAACGCACTGAAAATATTAACGAGGCAGTACGTCCTGAGGCAGATTGTAGAGCTGCGCAAGGGTCACGACATTATCGCTCGCGCCGCGAAGCGTGACGCTCGTCCCCTGCTTTTTCCCTACCGCAACCAGATGGGCAAGCAGCGCAACGCCTGCCGTATCCACCCGCGTGACGTCGGTTAAGTCAATAAGCGTCACGCCCTGCATGGCCTCATGGCGTTTATCCCATAAGGGGTTCAGCAGATCCTGATCCAGCTCACCGGACAGCTTTAACGTCTCGCCTTCACGCGACCAGCTGAGTTGCTGTGACATTACTTCTTCTCGTCCAGCGTGATTTTCTGACGAGCAATGGACTGAAGTTGCGCGGTCAGGCCATCAATGCCCTTGGTGCGCAGCAGGTCGCTCCACTCGTTCTGCTTGGTGGTGATCATGCTTACGCCTTCGGCGATCATGTCATACGCCTGCCAGTGGCCGGTCTGGCTGTTTTTACGCCACTGGAAATCCAGGCGCACCGGCGGACGGCCGTTAGGATCGATGATCGTTACGCGAATAGGCACGATGGTCGCATCACCCAACGGCTGCTCCGGGGCGATCTGATAGGTCTGACCGTGGTACATCGCCAGCGCCTGACCATACGCCTGCTTCAGGTATTCACGGAATGCGGCAAAATAGGCCTCACGCTGCGCAGGCGTTGCGTCTTTGTAATAACGCCCCAGCACCAGCGCTCCCGCATATTTGATCTGCACATACGGCAGCAGTTCCTGGTCAACCACGTCACGCAGATAGTCAGGATTCGCGCGAATTTTTGGCTGTTCGTTTTTGAGACGGTCGAAGGTTTTCTTCGCAGCTTCGTCCATCAGTTTGTACGGGTTGCTCTGATCCGCAGCATGTACCGCAGTGAGAGGGGCAATGACCAGCATGGCAACCATTAACAGTCGTTTAAACATGAATGACTTCTCCTGAATTAATTCGCAGCACCAGGGGTCGGCGCAACGTTGGTATGGTCTTCACTCTGCGCAGGGGCATCGTCAGACTTTTTATCATCCCCTTTACTGTTGTAAAGGAACTGACCAATCATGTCCTCCAGCACCATCGCGGACTTCGTATCCTGGATAACGCTACCGTCTTTAAGGATAGTCGTTCCCAGCTCAGGATCTTCAAAGCCGACGTTAAGTGCCAGATATTGTTCACCCAGCAGGCCGGAAGTACGGATAGAAAGGGAGCTGGTGTCCGGAATGTGGTTGTAACGTTCTTCGATATCCATCGCGACGCGCGGCAGATACGTTTTCTCATCGAGCGTAATGTCAGATACGCGGCCGATCACCACACCGCCAATGCGGACCGGTGAACGCGCCTTCAGCCCGCCGATGTTATCGAACGTGGCATAGATGCGATACGTCGGCTCGGTGCGCACAGACGTAATATCTGCCGCTCTCAGGCAGATAAACAGCGCCGCCAGCAGCGCCAGCAGCAGGAAAACGCCGACCCAAATTTCATTTTTTCTCGTTTGCATGAACTCAATTCCCAAACATCAGTGCGGTGAGCACAAAATCCAGGCCCAGTACGGCCAGCGACGAATGTACGACAGTACGTGTAGTTGCACGGCTAATGCCCGCCGACGTCGGGATAGCATCGTAACCATTGAACAATGCAATCCAGGTGACCGTAATGGCAAACACCACGCTTTTAATCAGGCAGTTAACCAGATCCATTCGCAGGTCAATGGCGTCCTGCATCGCGGACCAGAAGAAGCCGGCATCGATGCCTTTCCAGTGGACCCCAACCAGCGAACCGCCCCAGATCCCCACGGCGACAAACAGAATAGTCAGTAGCGGGAGCGAGATCACCCCCGCCCAGAAACGCGGCGAGATCACGCGACGCAGCGGATCGACCGCCATCATCTCCATGCTGGAGAGCTGCTCGGTCGCACGCATCAGGCCAATCTCAGCCGTTAATGCCGACCCAGCGCGTCCGGCAAACAGCAGTGCCGCCACAACCGGACCCAATTCGCGCAGCAGCGAAAGCGCCACCAGCATTCCGAGGCTGGTTTCCGCACTGTAGGTTGTCAGAACAAGGTAGCCCTGCAGCCCCAGCACCATGCCGATAAACAGACCGGAAACAATAATGATGAGCATCGACAGCACGCCGACATTATAAAGCTGACGCACCAGCAGAGGGGCGTGCTTGCTAAACTCCGGCTTGCCGACCAGCGCGTTGAATAACATCAATCCGGCACGCCCGAACGTCCTGATGGTTTTTATGCCACGGTGTCCGAGAGCGGCCAACGCATTTAACAGCATGAGTGGCTTAACTCCCTATTCCCAGTAAATCGTCACGATAATCGCCCGCCGGGTAGCGGAACGGTACGGGTCCGTCAGCAATACCGTCGAGGAACTGCCGCACGCGTGGATCGCAATTTTCCTGCAGCGCCTGGGCGCTGCCGTGTGCAACGATCTTTTTGTCCGCCACGATATAGGCGTAATCGGCAATGCTCAACACTTCCGGTACATCGTGAGACACCACGATACAGGTGACGCCGAGCGCGCTGTTCAGTTCAGAGATGAGCTTTACCAGCACGCCCATCGTGATGGGATCCTGCCCGACGAACGGTTCGTCGAACATGATTAAATCGGGCTCTAATGCAATGGCTCGCGCCAGCGCGGCGCGGCGCGCCATCCCGCCGGACAGTTCCGAAGGCATTAGCTTCGCGGCTCCCCGCAACCCCACAGCTTCAAGCTTCATCATCACCGTGCTTTTCAGCAGCTCAGGCGGCAGGCTGGTATGCTCGCGCAGCGGATAGGCCACGTTATCAAAGACGTTCATGTCGGTGAACAACGCCCCCGACTGAAAGAGCATACTCATACGTTTGCGGACAGTATACAGGCGCGAGCGCGACATCTCCGGGACGTTTTCGCCATCGAAGAGGATTTCACCGCTATCCGGTGGGATCTGACCACCAATAAGGCGCAGGAGGGTCGTTTTACCGATCCCGGACGGCCCCATGATGGCGGTAATTTTGCCACGCGGTACGGTCAACGAAATATCATCGAATATCAGTCGATTGCCGCGAGAAAAACTCACACCGCGGACATCGACGATATTCGCCATCGTTTGGCTCATTTATAGTTCCTTTCTTACCCTGCTCACGTTAAGACGTGCAGCCTGAATCAGCCCTTAACCCCGCATTTTTACAGAATATTAGCCGTTGAGGTTAGCGAAAGCTGGCATTTGTTTTACTTTTCCGGCGCATAAAGTCAAAATTAGGAATTCGTTACGCCTCAGACCGTATGCAGTCCAGCCATTCCCGCGCGATGGACCGACAAGTATACCTGAAGAAAGGACTTTTGATGCTTTTAGCAACAGCACTGTTAATCATTGGTTTACTGTTAGTGGTCTACAGTGCTGACCGTTTAGTCTTTGCTGCATCTATCCTGTGTCGCCTGACGGGTGTACCGCCTGTAGTCATCGGGATGACCGTGGTCAGCGTTGGCACGTCACTTCCTGAAATCATCGTCTCCGTCTCGGCGTCGCTGCATGGTCAGTTAGACCTGGCAATTGGCACCGCGATTGGCTCTAACATCGTCAATATATTACTGATTTTGGGCCTTGCGGCACTGCTCCATCCATTTCGCGTGCATTCTGATGTTCTGCGCCGTGAATTGCCGCTAATGTTAGTCGTAAGCCTGCTGGCAGGGTGCGTATTTTATGATGGCGTATTGAGCTATAGCGACGGCATTTTCCTGCTGGCGTTGGCCGTCATCTGGTTACTGTATAGTGTTAAAATTGCCCGCCAGGCGGAAAAACAGGGTCAGGATAGCCTGACGCGTGAACAGGTTGCCGAACTCCCGCGGGAAGGCACGCTGCCGGTCGCCCTCCTCTGGCTTGGCGTTGCGCTGATCATCATGCCGATGGCAACGCGCATGGTCGTGGATAACGCGACGGTACTGGCGAACTATTTCGCCATGAGCGAACTGACGATTGGCCTGACGGTTATTGCTATCGGCACCAGCCTGCCGGAGCTGGCCACCGCCATTGCGGGGGCGCGTAAAGGGGAAGATGACATCGCCATTGGTAATATCATCGGCTCCAACATATTTAATATCGCGATTGTCATGGGCCTGCCGGCTCTGATTACGCCGGGTCCGTTTAATCCTCTGGCGTTTTCACGCGATTACGGGGTGATGTTGCTGGTCAGCGTGATATTTGCCCTGCTCTGCTGGCGGCGGCAACGCCAGATCGGCAAAGGCGCAGGCGCGCTGCTGACGGGTGGATTTATCGTATGGATGGCGATGCTGTACTGGCTCTCGCCTCTTCTCTCTGGGTAAACGGAAACGCATTATGTCGCAAATAGAATTGCAGCCGGGTTTTGACTTTCAGAAAGCAGGCAAAGAGGTTCTGGAGATTGAACGTGAAGGTCTGGCGCAGTTAGATCAGTACATTAATCAGGATTTTAGTCTGGCATGTGAGAAGATATTCTACTGTGCCGGGAAAGTCGTGGTGATGGGGATGGGCAAGTCCGGCCACATTGGGCGCAAAATGGCGGCAACGTTTGCCAGCACCGGAACCTCGTCCTTCTTTGTACACCCGGGGGAAGCCGCGCACGGCGACCTGGGGATGGTCACGCCGCAGGATGTCGTTATCGCGCTGTCCAACTCCGGTGAGTCCAATGAAATTCTGGCATTGATCCCCGTACTGAAGCGTCTGCAGGTGCCGCTGATTTGCATGACCAGCCGTCCGGAAAGTAGCATGGCGCGTGCAGCCGATATTCATCTGTGCGTTAAAGTACCGAAAGAGGCCTGCCCGCTCGGCCTGGCACCAACGTCCAGCACCACCGCCGCGCTGGTCATGGGCGATGCGCTTGCCGTCGCGCTGCTTGAAGCCCGCGGTTTTACGCCGGAAGATTTCGCGCTCTCCCATCCGGGCGGCGCGCTGGGGCGCAAGCTGCTGCTGCGGGTAAACGATATTATGCACACCGGGGATGAGATCCCTCACGTCAGCAAAGAAGCCTCCCTGCGTGATGCGCTGCTGGAAATCACCCGTAAGAATTTGGGTATGACGGTCGTGTGCGACGATCTGATGAAAATTCAGGGGATCTTCACCGATGGCGACCTGCGTCGCGTGTTCGACATGGGTGTAGATGTCCGCACGCTCGGCATTGCCGATGTGATGACGCCCGGCGGCATTCGCGTGCGTCCGGGAACGCTGGCCGTGGATGTGCTGAACCTGATGCAGTCCCGCCATATCACCTCCGTTATGGTTGCCGATGGCGACCAGTTGCTGGGTGTGGTACATATGCATGATCTGCTGCGCGCTGGCGTAGTGTAATAAAGGATAAGACAATGAGTAATGCGGGTGCATCCCTTGCAACCTGTTATGGTCCGGTCAGTAACCAGATGATGGCAAAGGCGGAAAATATTCGTCTGCTCATTCTGGATGTGGATGGCGTACTTTCCGATGGCCTGATTTACATGGGCAATAATGGTGAAGAGCTGAAAGCGTTTAACGTTCGCGACGGCTACGGTATCCGCTGTGCGCTCACCTCGGGTATCGAGGTTGCTATCATCACCGGACGAAAAGCTAAACTGGTAGAAGACCGCTGTGAAACCTTAGGCATTACCCATCTTTACCAGGGTCAATCCGATAAGATGGCAGCGTTCAATGATTTACTGGGTAAACTGGCTATCGCACCGGAAAACGTGGCCTACGTCGGGGACGACCTGATTGACTGGCCGGTGATGGCTGAAGTCGGTCTCAGCATCGCGGTTGCTGATGCTCATCCGCTGTTGATCCCGCGCGCTGACTACGTTACCCACATCAACGGTGGCCGGGGTGCCGTCCGTGAAGTCTGCGATCTGCTTCTGCTGGCGCAGGGCAAGCTTGATGAAGCCAAAGGGCAATCGATATGAGTAAAACCAGACGTTGGGTTATCATTCTGCTTTCGCTTGTCGCACTGGTATTGATTGGCGTGAACCTTGCCGATCGCGACGATACGCAAACGGAAGTCGTCAACAATAACGATCCAACCTATAAAAGCGATCACAGCGACACCGTGGTCTATAGCCCGGAAGGTGCGCTGAATTATCGCCTGATTGCCCAGCACG
This sequence comes from Enterobacter cloacae complex sp. P12RS, assembly GCF_014895875.1. Taxonomy (NCBI): domain Bacteria; kingdom Pseudomonadati; phylum Pseudomonadota; class Gammaproteobacteria; order Enterobacterales; family Enterobacteriaceae; genus Enterobacter; species Enterobacter cloacae complex sp. P12RS. The sequence goes on along the minus strand of NZ_JADBQO010000002.1, from coordinate 39,867 downwards.
TTGAATACTTTTCCGATGACGGCGTTTCGTGGTTTACCCAACCTGTCATGACCACTTTCGATAAAGACAAAGTGCCGACGTGGTCAATTAAGTCAGATCGGGCCAAACTGACAAATGACCGTATGCTTTATCTGTATGGCCACGTTGAAGTCAACGCCCTGACCGCTGACTCGCAACTGCGAAAAATTACGACGGATAATGCCCAGATCAACCTGGTAACCCAGGACGTGACGTCGCAGGATCTGGTCACACTGTATGGCACAACATTTAATTCCAGCGGTTTAAGAATGCGCGGGAACTTACGCAGCAAGAACGCCGAGCTGATTGAAAAGGTTAGAACCTCCTATGAAATTCAAAACAAACAAACTCAGCCTTAAAGTAATTATCGCCAGCGCGATGCTGGCGGCCAGTCTCCCCGCGCTTGCTGTAACGGGCGATACCGACCAGCCGATCCATATCGAGTCCGACACTCAGTCTCTCGATATGCAGGGTAACGTCGTCACCTTCACGGGTAACGTCGTCATGACTCAGGGGACCATCAAAATTAACGCCGATAAAGTGGTCGTTACCCGTCCGGGCGGCGAGCAGGGCAAAGAGATCATTGATGGTTACGGCAACCCGGCCACCTTCTACCAGATGCAGGACAACGGCAAGCCGGTGAAGGGCCACGCCTCGCATATGCACTATGAGCTGGCGAAGGACCTGGTCATCCTGACCGGAAACGCGTATCTGGAACAGCTGGACAGCAATATTACCGGTGACCAGATTACTTATCTGGTGAAAGAGCAAAAAATGCAGGCCTCCAGCGAGAAAGGCAAACGCGTAACCACCGTGCTGGTTCCGTCGCAGCTGCAGGACAAAGGCAAGGGCCAGGCCCCGGCACAGAAGAAGAGTAACTAATTCGCTATGGCAACATTAACTGCAAAAAATCTCGCGAAGGCCTACAAGGGCCGCCGTGTCGTAGAAGATGTCAGTCTGACCGTCAACTCCGGCGAAATTGTGGGCCTGCTTGGCCCGAACGGTGCGGGTAAAACCACCACCTTCTACATGGTGGTTGGCATTGTGCCGCGCGATGCCGGCAACATTATTATTGACGATGAAGATATCAGCCTGCTGCCGCTGCACGCCCGCGCGCGCCGTGGCATCGGCTATCTGCCGCAGGAAGCCTCTATTTTCCGTCGTCTGAGCGTCTTTGATAACCTGATGGCAGTCCTGCAAATTCGCGACGACCTGACCAACGAACAGCGTCAGGATCGCGCCAACGAGCTGATGGAAGAGTTTCATATCGAACACCTGCGCGACAGCCTGGGCCAGGCCTTGTCCGGGGGGGAACGTCGTCGTGTTGAGATTGCGCGCGCGCTGGCCGCCAATCCGAAGTTTATCCTTCTGGATGAACCGTTTGCGGGCGTTGACCCGATCTCCGTTATCGACATTAAACGCATTATCGAGCATCTGCGTGACAGCGGACTTGGCGTGCTGATCACAGACCACAACGTTCGTGAAACGCTGGCGGTATGTGAACGCGCGTATATCGTGAGCCAGGGCAATCTGATCGCTCACGGTACGCCGCAGCAGATCCTCGAAGACGATCATGTTAAGCGCGTCTATCTTGGGGAAGACTTCAGACTCTGATAGGGTAGAGGTAACGTAACGCCGAACCGGAGAAAAATGCTCTGAACATGAAGCAAGGTTTGCAATTAAGGCTCAGCCAACAGCTGGCGATGACGCCGCAGTTACAGCAGGCAATTCGTCTGTTGCAACTGTCCACCTTAGAACTCCAGCAGGAGCTCCAGCAGGCGCTGGACAGCAATCCCCTGCTGGAGCAAGCCGATCTTCATGACGAGGTAGATACCCAGCAGTCACAGGACACAGAAGCGCTCGACACCGCGGATGCACTCGAACAAAAAGAGATGCCGGACGAGCTTCCGCTGGATGCCAGCTGGGATGAAATCTATACCGCCGGGACCCCTTCCGGCACGCGTGCAGACTACCAGGACGACGAGCTACCGGTCTACCAGGGCGAAACCACCCAGTCGCTGCAGGATTACCTGATGTGGCAGGTAGAGCTTACCCCCTTCTCCGATACCGACCGCGCCATTGCCACGTCGATTGTCGACGCCGTTGATGACACCGGTTATTTGACCGTCACGCTGGACGACATTCTGGAAAGCATGGGCGATGAAGAGATTGAGATTGAGGAGATTGAAGCGGTACTGAAACGCATTCAGCGCTTCGATCCGGTCGGGGTGGCCGCGAAGGACCTGCGCGACTGTCTGCTGATCCAGCTTTCTCAGTTCAGCAAAGAGACGCCGTGGCTCGACGAGGCTCGCTTAATCATCAGCGATCATCTGGATCTTCTGGCTAACCACGATTTCCGCACCCTGATGCGCGTGACGCGCCTGAAGGAAGAGGTGCTGAAAGAGGCGGTAAATCTGATCCAGTCCCTCGATCCGCGTCCCGGTCAGTCGATCCAGACCAGCGAACCCGAGTACGTTATCCCGGACGTGCTGGTCAGAAAACACAATGACCGCTGGGTCGTTGAACTGAACTCTGACAGCATCCCTCGCCTGCAAATCAACCAGCAGTACGCCTCCATGTGTACCAGCGCGCGCAACGACTCCGACAATCAATATATTCGCAGCAATCTTCAGGAAGCGCGATGGTTGATCAAGAGCCTGGAGAGCCGGAATGATACCCTGCTTCGCGTGAGCCGCTGCATCGTCGAACAGCAGCAGGCCTTCTTTGAGCAGGGCGAAGAGTATATGAAACCGATGGTGCTGGCGGATATCGCCCAGGCCGTCGAGATGCATGAATCCACTATTTCCCGCGTTACTACGCAGAAGTATCTGCACAGTCCGCGCGGTATTTTTGAGCTTAAGTATTTCTTCTCCAGCCACGTGAACACCGAGGGTGGCGGCGAAGCCTCCTCAACGGCGATTCGCGCCCTGGTGAAGAAGTTGATCGCCGCGGAGAATCCCGCGAAGCCACTAAGTGACAGTAAGTTGACCACCATGCTGTCCGATCAGGGTATTATGGTGGCACGTCGTACTGTTGCGAAGTATCGAGAGTCTTTATCCATTCCGCCGTCTAACCAGCGTAAACAGCTGGTCTGACACAACCGATAAGGAAGACACTATGCAGCTCAATATCACAGGACATAACGTCGAGATTACTGAGGCTTTACGTGACTTCGTGAACGCTAAGTTCGCGAAACTCGAGCAGTATTTCGAAAGGATCAATCAGGTCTACGTTGTGTTAAAAGTGGAGAAAGTGACTCATATCTCGGATGCAACCCTGCATGTTAACGGGGGTGAACTCCATGCCAGTGCGGAAGGGCAAGACATGTACGCGGCTATCGACGGCTTGATTGACAAGCTTGCGCGACAGCTCAATAAACATAAAGATAAACTGAAACAACACTAATTGTCCGGGCAGTTAACGGGTGCAGGACGGCCTGTTGTGAAACACAACGGGCCATTTGTACAGTTAGCGCTTAGGTGAAATTATGATGAACAACGATTCCGCTCTTCAACTGAGCAATGTCCTTAACCAGGAATGTACCCGCAGTGCCGTTCACTGCCAGAGCAAAAAACGTGCGCTGGAGATCATCAGTGAATTAGCTGCAAAACAGCTGGGCCTGCCGCCGCAGGTGGTGTTCGAAGCCATTCTGACCCGTGAAAAGATGGGCAGTACCGGTATCGGCAACGGCATCGCGATCCCGCACGGCAAGCTGGAAGAGGATACCCTGCGTGCCGTCGGTGTGTTTGTGCAGCTGGAAACCCCAATCGCTTTTGACGCCATTGATAACCAGCCCGTCGATCTCCTCTTCGCGCTGCTGGTGCCTGCCGACCAGACCAAGACCCACCTGCATACGCTTTCGCTGGTTGCTAAACGTCTGGCGGATAAAACCATCTGCCGTCGACTGCGCTCAGCCCAAAGTGATGAAGAGCTTTATCAAATTATCACTGAAGCAGAAGGCAATCAGGATGACGCATAACCAGGTGATGGCCTTCACATCTGTTGTCCTGAGGAGAAACGGAACATGGTGCTGATGATTGTCAGCGGTCGTTCAGGGTCGGGGAAATCCGTTGCTCTGCGCGCGCTGGAAGACATGGGTTTTTACTGCGTCGATAACCTGCCGGTCGTGTTATTGCCCGATCTGGCACGCACGTTAGCGGAGAGACAAACCTCCGCCGCCGTCAGTATCGACGTTCGTAACATGCCGGAATCGCCAGAGATCTTCGAACAGGCAATGAGTAACCTGCCTGACGCGTTCTCGCCTCAGCTGCTGTTCCTTGATGCCGACCGCAATACCCTGATCCGCCGCTACAGCGACACCCGTCGTCTGCACCCGCTTTCCAGCAAGAATCTTTCGCTGGAGAGCGCCATCGACGAAGAGAGCGATCTGCTTGAGCCGCTGCGCTCTCGTGCCGATCTGATTGTCGACACCTCAGAGATGTCCGTTCACGAGCTGGCGGAAATGCTGCGAACCCGGCTGCTGGGCAAACGCGAGCGCGAGCTGACGATGGTGTTCGAATCCTTCGGCTTTAAGCACGGTATTCCGATTGATGCGGACTATGTTTTCGACGTGCGCTTCCTGCCGAACCCGCACTGGGATCCTAAACTGCGTCCAATGACCGGTCTGGATAAGCCCGTGGCGGCGTTCCTCGACCGACACACAGAAGTTCACAATTTTATCTACCAGACGCGAAGCTACCTTGAGCTATGGTTACCTATGCTGGAGACAAACAATCGTAGCTACCTGACAGTGGCGATTGGCTGTACCGGCGGTAAACATCGTTCGGTCTACATCGCCGAACAGCTGGCCGACTATTTCCGCTCGCGCGGTAAGAACGTTCAGTCCCGTCATCGCACGCTGGAAAAACGTAAAACATGACCGTAAAACAAACCGTTGAGATCACCAATAAGCTGGGCATGCATGCACGCCCGGCGATGAAGCTGTTTGAGCTGATGCAGGGTTTCGATGCAGAAGTGCTGCTGCGTAATGACGAAGGCACCGAAGCGGAAGCCAACAGCGTGATTGCGCTGCTGATGCTGGACTCCGCCAAAGGGCGTCAGATTGAGGTTGAAGCCACCGGACCTCAGGAAGAGGAAGCTCTGGCAGCGGTAGTTGCGCTGTTTAACGCCGGGTTCGACGAAGATTAGGCCTGCTATTCTGGCGGGTAGCGCTGCGCTTACCCGCCCTACATTAACGCATTTCTCTCCATAAACCCTTCCCCACCCAGCTGGCGCATCTGGCGCATGATCCACGCCTGACGGCTTCGCACGTACCCTGACGGGGCGCTGGCCTTGAAGCGGACAGGATTAGGCAGAACAGCCGCGAGCAGCGCCGCCTCCGACATGCTCAGCCTGCTGGCAGGTTTATTAAAATAGCGTTGTGATGCAGCTTCGACACCAAATACCCCGTCGCCGAACTCGGCGATATTAAGGTAAACGGTCAGAATACGCTTTTTGCTCCAGACCGTTTCCATTCCCAGGGTTAGGCCCGCTTCCAGCCCTTTTCGCACCCAGCTTCGGCCATCCCACAGGAACAGGTTTTTAGCCGTCTGCTGCGACAGCGTTGACGCACCGCGCACGCGGTTTTCGTGACGTTCGTTATGGGCCAGCGCCTTTTCAATCGCAGCCACATCGAACCCCCAGTGCTCCGGGAATTTTTGATCTTCCGCCGCGATAACCGCCAGCCCCATGAACGGAGAAATTTCATCCATGCTCACCCAGTCAGAATGGGCAACATAGCCGAAATCACCGGAGAACCACGCGCTAAGCTGGCGCTCAACCATGACCGCTGAAAACGGTACCGGCAAAATGCTGAACACGGCCAGCCCGCCTCCCCAGAACACCGCCAGGACGAGTACGATGCGGAAAAGAAGGCGTTTCACCCATGCGCCTGCGGAAAACTGATGCCTCATTCCGTCAGCACCAGCACCCGGGCGACCAGCTTTTCAATGCCCACGGCGGCTTCCGCAATATTCTTCGCCAGCATATACGCGGGCGTGGTGACAACTTTGTTGTCTTCATCCACCACAATGTCATCGACCGGGCACGGAACGTGTTCACCCCCCATATCCTCGACGACCTCTGCGGTATCAATATCGGTTCCGATCGTCAGCCGTAACGGAAAATCGAAAATATTTGGCAGCATGGCCGGTGCAATACAGATAAAGCCCAGCGGCTTGCCCGCGGCATGCATCTCCAGCGCCAGCGCTTTGAGATCAGGGTCCACCGTGCATGCGGCACCCTCGGCAGCAAAGGTGCTGAGATTTTTCGCGGCGCCGAAGCCGCCCGGCACAATGAGCGCATCCAGTTCAGCGGCATCTGCCTTCGCCAGCGGATGAATCTCTCCCCGGGCAATACGCGCGGCTTCAATCAGCACGTTACGCGTTTCGGCCATCGGCTCGCCGGTCAGATGGTTAATCACATCCGACTGATTTTTGTCGGGTGCAAAACAGATAACCTCTGCTCCCTGTTTTGTCAGGGCCAGCAGCGTGATTACGGCTTCATGTATTTCTGAACCATCAAAAACACCGCATCCGCTCAGGACAACACCAATTTTTTTCATCTTGACGATCCTTCTTTGCAACTCGCTGAAGCACATTAATAATTTTGATTAAAACGCTATGCTTCACACATTTCACTGATTCATGTAACAAACCATTTAAGATTTGCTATCTTATCTGCGTGCGGCCTAAATTTTTACGGCGGCGCCCATTAGAAAATTACTTTAAAAAACAGGCGCAGCCACGATTTCCCTGGTGTTGGCGCAGTATTCGCGCACCCCGGTCTAGCCGGGGTCATTTTTTTCTGGCATCCACCCAGGCTTTAAGCACCGCAACATCGTTCTGCCACTCTTGTTTCATCTCTTCAACCCAATCACCAACGTTATCTTCCCAAGCTGGTAAATCAGGCGACTGAATCTGTTGACCCAGCTGCTGCAGGTGGCGTAACCCGACCGAGCCGGCTGCGCCTTTGATTTTATGCCCTTCTTCCACGATGCCCTTCTGGTCACGCGCCGTCAGGTTTGACTCCAGCACGCTCAGATAACCCGGCATCATTTTTTCAAACACCGCCAGGCCGTCGGTAATCAGTTTCGGGCCGACCAGATCGATATACTGCTCCAGCATCGCGGTATCGAGTATCGTTTGGGCTTTTGCGCTATCAACAGACGTCATGGTGCTCTCCTCTTCATCGTGGGTATCCCAGAACTTCTTGATCATGGCGGTCAGAGCAGGCACCGCCAGAGGCTTGCTGAGTACATCGTCCATACCGGCGTCGAGGTACTCTTTTTTATCTTTCAGCACGTTCGCCGTCAGCGCCACCAGCGGCGGCAGTTCATCAGCCGCGTACTGACGCGTCAGTTCACGCGAGATATCCAGCCCGGTCATATCCGGCAACTGGATATCCAGCAGAACGAGGTCATATTCACCAGGTGTAAACATCTCCAGCGCGGCTTTACCGGTCATCGCGACATCCACGCTGTTGCCCAGTTTTTCCAGCACCGAGCGCGCTACAATCACGTTAAGCTCAATATCCTCCACCAACAGGACGTGCAGCGCAGGCAGCGGCATATCGTCATTTTCAAAGGTATCCTCTACCTCTTCCGCCACCGCCGGCGCATGCACCGTCAGCGTGAAGGTTGACCCTTTGCCCGCCTGGCTGGCAACGGTGATGTCACCGCCCATGCTCTTCGCCAGCCGCTTAGACACCGCCAGACCGATTCCGGTACCAGTGGCCGGTTTTCCGCCGTTGCTATCCTTCACCTGGTAGTACATCGCGAAAATCTTGTCCTGCTCCTCCTGCGGAATACCAATCCCGGAGTCCTCCACCTCAAAGTGCAGCATGTCGCCGTCGTCATAGCGAATACGCACCGCCACCTGCCCCTTCTGGGTAAATTTCACCGCGTTGCTGATGAGGTTCCACAGGATCTGACGCAGGCGCGTGCCGTCGGTAATCACTTTATGCGGCAGCGGCAGGGTGGGATCCATGACAAAATTCAGCCCCTTCTGCTGGGCCTGCAGACCAGACAAGTTTTCCAGATCGGCAAGGAAGCTGGTGAAATCAACCGGCTGGTTATCAAGCTGAACCTTTCGGCGCTCCATCTTATCCATGTCAATAATATCGTTGAAGATATTACCCAGCGTGACCGCCGAGACGTGAATCGTTTTGAGGTATTTTTCCTGCTCTGCGGTCAGGTCGGTGTCCAGCAGAATGCGGCTCAGCCCCACAATGCCGTTAAGCGGCGTACGAAGCTCATGGCTGATGGTGGAGATGAAGGTGGTCTTGTCGCGGCTGGCGCGCTCCAGCGCATCCTGATAACGCTTACGCTCGGTAATATCACGGCCGAAGCCCATCAGGCCGTGGCGCTTCCCGACGCGGTCATAGTACGGCACCTTACGGATCTCAAAGCAGGCTTTGCGCCCGTCCGGGTAATCCAGCCACTGTTCGTAGGTCAGCGAGACGTTATGGCGGAACACTTTTTCGTCCGTCTCCATGACCTTGGCGGCCGCCTCTTCGGAGTAAACGTCCTGCGGCTTGAGGTGAATCAGCTGCTTCTCGCTTTTCCCGGTCAGGAGCTCCATCGCCCGGTTACAGCCTGAAAATTCTTTATCTTCGTTACGGTAGAATACCAGATCCGGCGAAGCGTCCAGGAACGAACGCAGGAAGGAGGATTGCTGCTCAAGCTGGATCTGCGTCACCTCGCGCTCTTTCATTTCGATTTTCAGCTGTTCCAGCGTGGCCTGACGCTCTGCCTCCGCCTTCTCACGATCTGAAATTTCCTGATTCAACTGAGCAATGTTGTCTTTAAGCTGAACGTTGAGCTTCAGGTCGCGCTCGCGCATCTCCTCCAGCTTATCGACCAGTTTTGATAAGCGCTGACGGGACTCCTCCAGCTGTTCGACCACCACGGAAAGGAAATAGACCGCCCAGGGCGTAATGAGCAGGCCGAAGAAGATAGAGCGGATAACGTCGATACTCTCGACCTGACCATGCAGAACCATCGTAACGGCCATCTGCACGACAATCGCCAGAACGACCAGCGCCAGCGCCAGCAGCATGGAGAAACGCACCAGCCCAAGCTTCATCATCAGGTCGACGTAGTACTGGGCTAGCATTCGAATTTGCTTCATAGAGGATCCCTTCACGACTTTATCGCTCAATAATACTCAAATTCGAGGCGGGACGTTGAAGGTTGTGAGAAAAAGTGCGGGGTGAAACAGGAGATTAGCCTCGCCTCCGATTCACCGGAAGCGAGGAGAGGTCAATCAGGAGCGTTTCAGCAGCAGCCAGAGGCTGATCAGGAAGAAGCTGGCGCTCGGCAGCAGCGCACCGATAATCGGCGGGATGCCATAAACCAGCGTCAGCGGACCGAAGATCTGATCGAGTACATAGAAGACAAAGCCGAAGCTAATACCGGTCACGACGCGCACGCCCATCGGCACGCTACGCAGCGGGCCGAAGATAAACGACAGCGCCATCAGCATCATCACCGCCACGGACATCGGCTGGAAGATTTTGCTCCACATGTTGAGCTGATAGCGTCCGGCATCCTGCCCGCTCGACTTCAGGTACTTCACATAGTTGTGCAAGCCGCTGATAGAGAGCGCGTCAGGATCCAGCGCAACAACCCCGAGCTTATCCGGCGTGAGGTTGGTCTTCCAGGTGCCGGTCACCGTCTGTGACCCGGTAATCTGTTTTGGATCGGTCAGGTCAGATTCATCAACCTGCGACAAACGCCACTGCTTATGTTCAGCGTCAAACTTCGCGGAAGAGGCGTGTCGGACAGACTCCAGACGGCGCTGGTCGTTGAACGCGTAGATGCTCACCCCGCCCAGTTCATCATCACCCTTTACCCTTTCGATGTAGACGAAGTTTTTCCCGTCTTTCGCCCATAAACCTTGCTGAGTCGAGAGCAGTGAACCACCGTACATTGCCTGAGCACGATAGTTACGCGCCATCTGCTCGCCCTGCGGTGCCACCCACTCGCCAATTGCCATGGTCAACAGCACCAGCGGGATTGCGGTTTTCATTACCGACAGCGCAACCTGCATACGGGTAAAGCCTGAGGCCTGCATCACCACCAGCTCGCTGCGCTGAGCCAGCATCCCCAGCCCCAGCAGCGCGCCCAGCAGAGCCGCCATCGGGAAGAAGATCTGCACATCTTTTGGCACGCTGAGCAGGGTGTACATCCCCGCCCCCATCGCGTCATAGCTGCCCTGCCCGGCTTTTTTCAGCTGATCGACAAATTTGATAATGCCGGAGAGCGACACCAGCATGAACAACGTCATCATGATGGTGGTGAAAATGGTTTTACCGATATAGCGATCAAGAACGCCAAACGCCTGCATTAGATGGCTCCTTTACGCGAGAATCGGGCACGTATGCGGCGCACAGGCACCGTATCCCACAGGTTTAATCCCAGCGCCAGTAAGATGTACAGGCTGTTAACGAACCATGTCCAGACCATCGGATCCAGCTTACCCTTCGCGCCGTTAGAGCGAATCGAGGTTTGCAGCAGGAAGTAGATCAGGTAAAGCAGCATCGCTGGCAGCATAGAGAGCACGCGGCCCTGGCGCGGGTTCACCACGCTCAGCGGCACGACAATCAGTGCCATCATAAACACGGTGAATACGAGCGTAATACGCCAGTGGAACTCAGCCCGCGCTCTGTCGGTATCGGTATTCCACAGCGTGCGCATATCCATTTGCTCGGTATCCGTCGGATCGAGCGCCACCGCCTGATGACCAATAATGGCCTGATAGTTCTGGAAATCCGTAATACGGAAGTCACGCAGCATCGCGGTGCCTTCGAAACGGGTGCCTTTATTCAGCGTGACGACCTGAGAACCGTCTTTGCGCTGAGAAAGCTGGCCAGAATCGGCAACCACCACTGACGGACGCGCGTTACCTTTAGGACGCAGCTGCGCCAGAAATACATCGTTGAATTTACTGCCGTCAACGCTCTCAATAAACAGCACGGAGTTTCCGTCAGTCGCCTGCTGGAACTGCCCCTGCGCGAGCGCCGCCATGCCGGGGTTTGCTTTCGCCTCGGCCAGCACTTCGTCCTGATGACGGGAAGACATAGGGCCCGCCCACATCACATTCACCGCCGCAACAATGCCCGTGAATAGCGCCAGTATCATCGCCGCTTTCACTAGTACGGCTTTACTCAGGCCACAGGCATGCATCACCGTAATTTCACTCTCGGTGTACAGCTTACCGAGGGTCATCAGCAGGCCGAGGAATAGACTCAGCGGCAGAATAAGCTGCGCCATTTCCGGGATCCCCAGCCCAAGCAGGGAAAGCACCAGATTCGTTGGAATTTCGCCGTCAACGGCCGCACCGAGGATCTTAACCAGCTTCTGACAGAAAAAAATCAGCAGCAGGATGAAGAGGATCGCCAGTTGGCTTTTGAGCGTCTCCCGCACCAGATATCTTATGATTATCACTTTAAATACGCCCGTAAAAACCCGTCTCTTTGCTGGAAAATCGCTTGTTTCATGGCTTAAACGTCATTTATTCTCTTGAGTCGTCGAAATCGTCGCTAAGATTAAAACATCCGGCGGATTCACGCTTCAGGACTTTTTCTGACGTGTCGAAACCGTAGTAACGTAAGATTAACACGAAGTCACCACAACAGCGGACATGAGTTACGAAAGGTTTCAATTCTATCCGTAGCAGCCGCCGTTGTCTTTAAGATTCAGGAGCGTAGTGCATGGAGTTCAGTGTAAAAAGCGGTAGCCCGGAGAAACAGCGGAGTGCCTGCATCGTTGTGGGCGTCTTTGAACCGCGCCGACTCTCCCCGATCGCCGAGCAACTCGATAAAATCAGTGACGGCTATATCAGCGCCCTGCTGCGCCGTGGCGAACTGGAAGGCAAACCTGGGCAGACGCTGTTACTGCACCATGTTCCGAACGTCCTGTCAGAGCGTATTCTGCTGATTGGCTGCGGCAAAGAGCGCGAGCTGGATGAACGTCAGTATAAGCAGGTTATTCAGAAAACCATTAATACGCTGAATGACACCGGTTCAATGGAAGCCGTCTGCTTCCTGACCGAGCTGCACGTCAAAGGCCGTAACACCTACTGGAAAGTGCGTCAGGCCGTCGAAACGGCAAAAGAGAGCCTTTACAGCTTCGATCAGCTTAAGACCAACAAAAGCGAGCCGCGTCGCCCGCTGCGCAAAATGGTCTTTAACGTGCCAACCCGTCGCGAACTGACCAGCGGCGAGCGCGCCATCCAGCATGGTCTGGCGATTGCCGCCGGTATCAAAGCGGCAAAAGATCTCGGCAACATGCCGCCAAACATCTGTAACGCCGCCTACCTCGCCTCTCAGGCGCGCCAGCTGGCTGACTCCTACAGCAAAAACGTCATCACCCGCGTCATCGGCGAACAGCAGATGAAAGAGCTGGGGATGCACTCTTATCTGGCGGTGGGTAACGGCTCGCAGAACGAATCCCTTATGTCGGTCATCGAATACAAAGGCAATCCGTCTGAAGACGCGCGTCCGATCGTGCTCGTCGGTAAAGGGCTGACCTTTGACTCCGGCGGTATCTCCATCAAGCCTTCAGAAGGCATGGATGAGATGAAGTACGACATGTGCGGCGCGGCGGCGGTTTACGGCGTCATGCGTATGGTTGCGGAGCTTCAGCTGCCCATCAACGTAATCGGCGTGCTGGCAGGCTGCGAAAACATGCCTGGCGGTCGCGCGTATCGTCCGGGCGACGTCCTGACCACCATGTCCGGCCAGACCGTTGAAGTGCTGAATACCGACGCCGAAGGCCGTCTGGTACTCTGTGACGTGTTGACCTACGTTGAGCGCTTCGAGCCAGAAGCGGTTATCGACGTGGCCACCCTGACCGGTGCCTGCGTGATTGCCCTGGGCCATCACATCACCGGCCTGATGTCGAACCACAACCCGCTGGCGCACGAGCTTATCGGCGCGTCCGAGCAGGCCGGTGACCGCGCATGGCGTCTGCCGCTGGGTGACGAGTATCAGGAACAGCTGGAGTCTAACTTTGCGGACATGGCTAACATTGGTGGTCGTCCTGGCGGCGCAATTACCGCAGGCTGCTTCCTGGCGCGCTTCACCCGTAAATATAACTGGGCGCACCTGGATATCGCGGGTACCGCATGGCGCTCCGGTAAAGCCAAAGGCGCTACCGGACGTCCGGTGGCCCTGCTGTCGCAGTTCCTGCTTAATCGTGCGGGTTTTAACGGCGACGAGTGATGTAATGTGCCGGGTGGCGGCTTCGCCTTACCCGGCCTACACGCCACTCAACCGTAGGCCGGGTAAGCGAAGCGCCACCCGGCTTTGCATTTAAATCCACGACAAGAAGCCCCATATATGAAGAATGCAACGTTCTACCTTCTGGACAACGACACCCATCAGGATGGCCTCAGCGCCGTTGAACAGCTGGTGTGTGAAATTGCCGCAGAACGTTGGCGCGCAGGTAAACGCGTACTGATTGCCTGTGAAGATGAGCAGCAGGCGATTCGCCTGGATGAAGCGCTATGGGCGCGCCCGCCGGAAAGTTTTGTTCCGCATAACCTGTCGGGCGAAGGTCCACGCGGCGGGGCACCGGTCGAAATTGCCTGGCCGCAAAAGCGCAACAGCAGCGCGCGCGATATTCTCATTAGCCTGCGGACAGACTTTGCAGATTTTGCCACCGCTTTCACAGAAGTGGTAGACTTTGTCCCTTACGAAGAATCCTTGAAACAACTGGCGCGCGAACGCTATAAAGCGTACCGCCTGGCCGGTTTTAACCTGAATACGGCAACCTGGAAATAATGGAAAAGACATATAACCCACGCGATATCGAACAGCCGCTTTACGAGCACTGGGAACAGCAGGGCTATTTCAAGCCTAACGGCGACGAAAGCAAAGAGTCCTTCTGCATCATGATCCCGCCGCCGAACGTCACCGGCAGTTTGCATATGGGGCATGCTTTCCAGCAGACCATCATGGACACCATGATCCGCTACCAGCGCATGCAGGGCAAAAACACCCTGTGGCAGGCGGGGACTGACCACGCGGGTATCGCGACCCAGATGGTGGTTGAGCGTAAAATTGCCGCTGAAGAAGGTAAAACTCGTCACGACTACGGTCGCGATGCGTTCATCGACAAAATCTGGCAGTGGAAGGCAGAATCCGGCGGCACCATTACCCGTCAGATGCGCCGTCTCGGCAACTCCGTGGACTGGGAGCGCGAACGCTTCACCATGGACGAAGGCCTGTCCAACGCCGTAAAAGAAGTGTTCGTCCGTCTGTACAAAGAAGACCTGATTTACCGCGGCAAACGCCTGGTAAACTGGGACCCGAAACTGCGCACCGCAATTTCTGACCTGGAAGTGGAAAACCGCGAGTCCAAAGGCTCCATGTGGCACATCCGCTATCCGCTGGCCGACGGCGCAAAAACCGCAGACGGTAAAGATTACCTGGTGGTGGCGACCACCCGTCCGGAAACCCTGCTGGGCGATACCGGCGTGGCCGTTAACCCGGAAGATCCGCGTTATAAAGATCTGATCGGCAAATTTGTGGTGCTGCCGCTGGTGAACCGCCGCATTCCGATTGTGGGCGACGAACACGCCGACATGGAAAAAGGCACCGGCTGCGTGAAAATCACCCCGGCGCACGACTTCAACGACTATGAAGTGGGTCGTCGTCACGCCCTGCCGATGATCAACATTCTGACCTTCGACGGCGATATCCGCGAAAGCGCAGAGGTGTACGATACCAAAGGCAACGAATCCGACGTTTATTCCAGCGAGATCCCGGCTGAGTTCCAGAAGCTGGAGCGCTTTGCTGCACGTAAAGCCATCGTAGCCGCCGTTGATGCTCTCGGCCTGCTGGAAGAGATTAAGCCTCACGATCTGACCGTGCCGTACGGCGACCGTGGCGGCGTGGTTATTGAGCCAATGCTGACCGACCAGTGGTACGTCCGTGCCGACGTGCTGGCGAAACCGGCTGTGGAAGCGGTTGAGAACGGCAGCATTCAGTTCGTGCCGAAGCAGTACGAAAACATGTACTTCTCCTGGATGCGCGACATTCAGGACTGGTGTATCTCCCGTCAGCTCTGGTGGGGTCACCGCATCCCGGCATGGTACGACAACGAAGGCAACGTCTACGTTGGCCGTAGCGAAGACGAAGTGCGTCAGGAAAATAACCTGAGCGCTGACGTGGCCCTGCGCCAGGATGAAGACGTTCTGGATACCTGGTTCTCCTCCGCGCTGTGGACCTTCTCTACCCTCGGCTGGCCGGAAAACACCGACGCGCTGCGTCAGTTCCATCCAACCAGCGTAATGGTGTCCGGCTTCGACATCATCTTCTTCTGGATTGCCCGCATGATCATGATGACCATGCACTTCATCAAAGACGAAGACGGCAAGCCGCAGGTTCCGTTCCATACCGTCTATATGACCGGCCTTATCCGCGACGACGAAGGGCAGAAGATGTCCAAGTCCAAGGGCAACGTGATTGACCCGCTGGACATGGTTGACGGGATCTCCCTGGAAGACCTGCTGGAAAAACGTACCGGCAACATGATGCAGCCGCAGCTGGCTGAGAAAATCCGCAAGCGTACCGAGAAGCAGTTCCCGAACGGGATCGAATCTCACGGTACCGACGCCCTGCGCTTCACCCTGGCGGCGCTGGCCTCTACCGGCCGCGACATCAACTGGGACATGAAGCGTCTTGAAGGTTACCGTAACTTCTGTAACAAGCTGTGGAACGCCAGCCGCTTCGTGCTGATGAACACCGAAGATCAGGACTGCGGCTTCAACGGCGGCGAGATGACCCTGTCTCTGGCGGACCGCTGGATCCTGGCGGAATTTAACCAGACGGTGAAAGCCTTCCGCGAGGCGCTGGACAGCTACCGCTTCGATATCGCAGCGGGCATTCTGTACGAATTCACCTGGAACCAGTTCTGTGACTGGTATCTGGAGCTGGCGAAGCCGGTCATGAACGGCGGTTCTGAAGCGGAGCTGCGCGGCACGCGCAACACGCTGATTACCGTCCTAGAAGGCCTGCTGCGCCTGGCGCATCCGGTCATTCCATTCATCACCGAAACCATCTGGCAGCGCGTGAAGGTCATTGCGGGCATCAACGCCGATACCATCATGCTGCAGCCGTTCCCGGAATTCGATGCGGCTAAGGTTGATGAAGCCGCGTCAGCGGATACCGAGTGGCTGAAGCAGGCGATCGTTGCGGTACGTAACATCCGTGCCGAAATGAACATCGCCCCGGGTAAACCACTGGAGCTGCTGCTGCGCGGCTGCAGCGACGCTGCCGTTCGTCGCGTCACCGAGAACAACACCTTCCTGAAAACCATGGCGCGTCTGGAAAGCATCACCGTGCTGCCTGCCGATGACAAGGGTCCGGTTTCCGTGACTAAAATCATCGACGGTGCGGAGCTGCTGATCCCGATGGCGGGCCTGGTCGACAAAGACGCAGAGCTGGCGCGTCTGGCGAAAGAAGTGGCGAAAGTCGATGTGGAAATTGGCAAAATCGAAAGCAAGCTGGCGAACGAAGGCTTTGTGGCACGCGCGCCGGAAGCGGTCATCGCCAAAGAGCGTGAGCGTCTGGTTGCCTTCGCCGATGCGAAGACCAAACTGATCGAGCAGCAGGCCGTTATCGCGGCCCTGTAATGCTTTTACCCCTTACGCTTCAGGGCGTAAGGGGTAACCTTCCTGAAAACTCCTCGCTTGCACTCCCTTTTCTGCGGTGCTATTAACAGCAACTGTGTGTCAATTTTTGTAATGAGTAATGCTATGAGCGTGATTACCCCCGTCGCGACGACGATGCGTCGGATCACTGAGCAGGACAATCCGGCTATCGCCGCCGTTATCCGCACCGTTTCTGCAGAGTTTGGGCTGACGGCGGATAAAGGTTACACCGTTGCCGACCCGAATCTTGACGAACTGTTTAAGCTGTACAGCCAGCCGGGCCACGCCTACTGGGTCATTGAGCAGGACGGCCAGGTTGTGGGCGGCGGCGGTGTTGCACCGCTGAGCTGCAGCGAGCCGGATATCTGTGAGCTGCAGAAAATGTATTTCCTGCCGTCGGTTCGTGGACAGGGTCTGGCGAAAAAGCTGGCGCTGGTCGCCTTGGAGCACGCGCGCAATCAAGGTTTTAAACGCTGTTACCTCGAAACCACCGCCTTCCTCAAAGAGGCCATCGGCCTGTATGAACATCTGGGCTTTGAGCATATCGATGCGCCGCTGGGCTGCACGGGCCACGTTGACTGCGAAGTCAGAATGCTGAAAAGTCTGTAAGTTTCGTTCCTGCCCCCTTCTGTTAAGCGGCTGTAAACTGAATGCTCTACACTCTCAGTTCACACCACAACGGGGGAAACACGATGTCGAAGATAAAAAGCTACGCCGCACCGCAGGCGGGTGCAGAACTTGAGCTGTACGAGTACGATGCGGGCGAACTAAAAGCAGAAGACGTCGAAGTACAGGTTGATTACTGCGGGGTCTGCCACTCAGATCTCTCGATGATCGACAACGAATGGGGCTTCTCCAGCTATCCGCTGGTTGCCGGGCACGAAGTGATTGGCCGCGTCGTCGCGCTCGGCAGCGCCGCGCAGGACAAAGGGCTGAAGGTTGGCCAGCGCGTGGGCATTGGCTGGACAGCACGCAGCTGCGGCCACTGCGACGCCTGTATCAGCGGCAACCAGATCAACTGCCTTGAAGGCGCAGTGCCCACCATCCTGAACAAGGGCGGTTTTGCCGATAAGCTGCGCGCCGACTGGCAATGGGTCATCCCGCTGCCGGACAGCATTGATATTGAATCTGCTGGTCCACTGCTGTGCGGCGGGATCACCGTCTTTAAACCGCTGCTGATGCACCACGTCACCGCCACCAGCCGCGTGGGCGTGATCGGTATCGGTGGTCTGGGCCACATCGCCATCAAGCTGCTGCACGCGATGGGCTGTGAAGTGACGGCGTTTAGCTCGAACCCGGCGAAGGAGAAAGAAGTGCTGGCAATGGGCGCGGACAAAGTCGTGAACAGCCGCGATCCGGACGCGCTGAACGCGCTGGCTGGGCAGTTTGACCTGATCATCAACACCGTGAACGTCGATCTCAACTGGCAGCCGTACTTTGAAGCGCTGGCCTACGGCGGTAACTTCCACACCGTGGGTGCGGTGATGAAGCCGCTGCCGGTTCCGGCCTTTACCCTGATCGGCGGGGATCGCAGCGTGTCAGGCTCCGCGACCGGTACGCCATACGAGCTGCGCAAGCTGATGAAGTTTGCCGGCCGCACCAAAGTGACGCCGACCACCGAGCTGTATCCAATGTCGAAAATTAACGAAGCCATCCAGCACGTGCGCGACGGCAAAGCCCGTTATCGCGTGGTGTTGAAAGCGGATTTCTGATGTGAGTTTGCCGGGTGGCGGCTTCGCCTGACCCGGCCTACTTTTGCTACTGCGCCAATGTATTAAACACTTCCGCCACCGCGACCGCCCCCGGGTCCATTACCCCATCCAGATTCTCTTTATTCACATACGATGAGCGCCCTGCTCCGGCTTTCGCCATTTTCGCCGTTGCCTCCGCTCCCTGCTGCGCAGCCTGCGCTGCCGCCTGAAGATCTTTTTTCTTCAAGGCTTCCAGCGCCGGTTGCAGCGCATCGATCAGCGTACGATCGCCGAGATCTGCCCCGCCATACTGCTTCATCTGCGCCAGTCCGCTCAGCAATGCTTCAGGTAGCGGCTGTCCATCCTGAAGCTTTTGCCCCGCCGCCGTGAAGAAGATCGACATGAGTACACCGCTCGATCCGCCCATCACCGTGGCCAGTCGTTCCCCCACCAGCAACAGCAGCTTAGGCACGTCATTCAGCGGGAGAGTGTTTTCTTCCAGGCGCTGCGCAATATCCCGTGCACCTTGCGCAAACGTAGAGCCGGTATCGCCATCGCCCACTTTGGCATCCAGCGCATTCAGGCGGTTTTCAAGCTGTATGAGCGTCTTCGTCACCTGTGAAACAGACTCCTTCACCTGCGGATTGTCGGACGCGTCATATTCCACGCTATCGTGAATAGCGCTTTGCGGAACGGTACGCAGAGGAGCAAACGCCACAGGCTTCTGCCAGCCCAGCGTCTCGACCTCGGCGTGAATCGCCTTTTCAAAGTAATCGTTGAGCTTTAGCAGCGTCAGAGAAAAGCCCTTCATATCCAGCGCGCTCACCAGCGGCGCAGGGCCAATCAGGTACGCAATATTCTCTTTCAGCGCTGAATGTGCCAGCTCTTTGGTGAGCAAAGCCATCTCCAGCGCGGACACGCCGCCGAGGTTGTTGATCAGCACCGCGAAACGCCCCTCGCCCGCCTGCGCTTTGAGCGGCGACACCAGCGTGTCGATAATCGCTTTGCTGTTTTGCGTATCAACCACCGAGGCACCCGGCTCCCCGTGGATCCCCAGCCCCAGCTCGACATGGCCCTGCTTGATGCGCCCCTCTTCATCGTCGCTGCCCGGCAGGTTGCAGGTTTGCATCGCAACGCCCAGGCTCCAGAGGTTATCGCAGGCCTGCTGCGCAATATCCCGCACCTCGCTCAGCGATTTTCCTTGCTCCGCTGCATAGCCCGCAATCTTGTGCACCAGCGCCGTGCCGGCAATGCCGCGCGGCTGCTTGTTGTCGGGCAGCGCGATATCGTCTGCCACAATCACCATCTCGACCTTCAGGCCGTAGCGTTTGGCCTTTTCTGCCGCCAGGCCAAAGTTAAGCCGGTCACCGGTATAGTTTTTGACGATCAGCAGGCAGCCGCGATCGCCCGTCACCGCCACAATAGCGTTCAGCACCGCATCCACGCTCGGGGAGGCGAACAGATCGCCACACACTGCCGCCGTCAGCATGCCTTTACCGACAAATCCGGCGTGCGCCGGTTCGTGCCCGGAGCCACCGCCGGAGATCACCGCCACGCGGCTTTTATCCCAGTCGCCGCGGGCGACAACCCTGATAGCTGGATCGATATCAAGTTTGACGAGATTCGCATGTGGCGCAGAAAGCAGTATGCCTTCAATGGCGTCATTGACCAGCTGTTTGCGATCGTTAAAGAAGAATCTGGACATTGTTTTCCACTATTTTATGAACCGTATGCAAAAGCATAGTCCGCGCTGGACAATGCGCCGCAAAGTCAGCAATTTACTCAACCATTTTGCCGTCAGGTTGCCTATACTCCACCCAGGACTAAGAGAGGAAGCGCATCATGAGTACACCATTGTTAATTGCCCGGACGCTGGAAAAAGAGCTGTATCTACTGCCCGCAATGGCGAACCGCCACGGTCTGATTACCGGCGCCACCGGCACAGGGAAAACAGTCACTCTCCAGAAGCTGGCGGAGTCACTTTCAGAGATTGGCGTGCCGGTCTTTATGGCTGACGTGAAGGGCGATTTAACCGGGGTGGCTCAGGAAGGTACAGCGTCAGAGAAACTGCTCGAACGACTGAAGAATATTGGCATTACGGACTGGACGCCGCACGGCAACCCGGTGGTGGTCTGGGACATCTTCGGTGAGAAAGGCCACCCGGTACGCGCCACCGTTTCCGATCTCGGCCCGCTGCTGCTGGCCCGCCTGCTCAACCTCAACGACGTGCAGTCCGGCGTGCTGAATATTATCTTCCGTATCGCCGACGATCAGGGGCTGCTGCTGCTCGATTTCAAAGATCTGCGCGCCATTACCCAGTACATCGGCGATAACGCCAAATCTTTCCAGAACCAGTACGGCAATATCAGCAGCGCCTCTGTCGGTGCCATTCAGCGTGGGCTACTGACGCTGGAGCAGCAGGGCGCCGAACACTTCTTCGGCGAGCCGATGCTGGATATTAAAGACTGGATGCGCACCGACAGCAGCGGCAAAGGCATCATCAACATTCTGAGTTCAGAGAAGCTCTACCAGATGCCAAAGCTTTACGCCGCCAGCCTGCTGTGGATGCTCTCCGAACTGTACGAGCAGTTACCGGAAGCGGGCGATCTGGAAAAACCCAAACTGGTCTTCTTCTTTGACGAAGCACACCTGCTGTTTAACGACGCGCCGCAGGTGCTGCTGGATAAAATTGAACAGGTTATCCGCCTGATCCGCTCCAAAGGGGTCGGCGTCTGGTTTGTGTCGCAAAACCCGTCGGATATTCCTGACAATGTGCTGGGCCAGCTGGGTAACCGCGTGCAGCACGCCCTGCGCGCCTTTACGCCGAAGGATCAGAAAGCGGTGAAAGCCGCCGCGCAAACCATGCGTGCCAATCCGGCCTTTGATACCGAAGCCGCGATTCAGGCGCTGGGCACCGGTGAAGCGCTGATTTCGTTCCTGGATGCCAAGGGCAGCCCGTCCGTGGTGGAACGCGCAATGGTGATCGCGCCCTGCTCGCGCATGGGGCCGGTTACCGACGATGAACGTAACAGCCTGATTAATCACTCGCCGGTGTACGGCAAGTATGAAGACGAGGTGGATCGGGAGTCTGCGTTCGAGATGCTGCAAAAAGGGGTACAGGCAACCACCGAATCGCAGGATACTCCACCCGCTAAGGGCCAGTCAGTCGCAGTGGATGACGGCATTCTCGGCGGGCTAAAAGACATTTTGTTTGGCACAACCGGACCGCGCGGCGGCAAGCGCGACGGCGTGGTACAGACTATGGCGAAAAGCGCCGCGCGGCAGGTCACCAATCAGATTGTGCGCGGCATGCTGGGGAGTCTGCTAGGCGGCCGCCGTCGGTAGACGGGGAACCCACGGGCGGCCCAGCGCCGAACCCTGTACGCCGTTTTCCTGAAGATAGCGGTCGATTTCCACCATCCCCGTCCACCGGTTCTCGCACCAGAGCGGTGCCAGAAGCGTTGGACGGCGGGCGCTGGCGGAGATGCGGTGGTAGACAATCTCCGGAGGCGTGTGGCGAATCATCTCTCCCGCCGTCACCGTATAGTCGTCGAGTTCGATACTGCTTAACCGACCGGCTTCCCAGGCTTTCGCCATTATGCTTCCCTTCACGATATGCAGCGGGTGCAGCTTAATGCCGTCTACGCCGGTTTCAACGACTTTTTCCAGCGTCTCCAGGCTGTGCTGCTGCCCTTCTCCGGGCAAGCCGACAATCAGATGCGAACAGACTTTCAGGCCACGCTCGCGGGCGAGACGCGTGGTGCGCTGGTAGCAGGCGAAATCATGCCCACGATTGATACGGTGCAGGGTTTTATCGTGCGCGGTCTGCAGGCCCAGCTCCAGCCAGATCTCATAGCCCTTCTCTCTGTACTCGCTAAGTAAATCCAGCACCGCCTCCGGTACGCAGTCTGGGCGCGTCCCCACGCACAGCCCGACAATGTTCGCCTGAGCAACCGCCTGCTGGTACATGGAACGCAGCACCTGCACCTCCGCCCACGTACTGGTGTAGGCCTGGAAATAGGCCAGATACTGCTTCGCGCGATTCACCAGGCTGGCCTGATGGGCGAGCTGTTCCGCGATGGATTTATGCTGCTGGGCTTCGTCAGCAAACGACGCAACGTTACAGAAGGTGCAGCCGCCGCGCCCGATGGTGCCGTCGCGATTCGGGCAGCTAAAGCCGCCGTGCAGCGTCAGCTTATGCACCTTTTGCCCGTACCGCTGCAAAAGATCCCCACCAAACATATTGACTAATTTCTGTAACTGCATAATCTGGTAGACCGTCCCGAAGAAAGGGGACAAGCCTGCCATTTTTAGCTTCTGTCGGCGATGACCTGGATCAATCGCCCTGGACGGCCTTTATCCATTTGAATAAATAATCAAGATTACCGAGATTTCATTCACCCGCCACGTAATTACTTTTCCTTATGTTCTGATGGTTTTTTTCATTTATAGCGCCAGGACTGAAAAACAGTGATTTTATGCGGATTCGAACACTGCACCAGATTATTATTCTGCCATAAATCCGCATTTCAGCACGCTGCATCAATAATACCGCTTTCATATAGTGAGTCAGATCACACTCCCCTGCACCTTCCTGGCGCTTTCAGTGGTTGTAAAATTAGTAAAATAACCAATAAAAACAAAATGATAATTACGCTTTAGCACATTTTTGTATAAATAAGATTGCCATTTGACCTGTGTACCAATTCCCGATAAGTTGGAAATCCGCTGGAAGCTTTCTGGATGAGCGGCCTGCTCATCATATTTATGCAGTAATTGAGATTCCCTCTGAAGCAAGTCCTCAAACTTGTTTACCTGCGCGAAAGGATGAAAAAGAGGGCGAATGCGAGGTCCGCGTATGAAACGCTAACCCCGTCGCCATGCTCTTTCTGCGCCTGTGCGCCACGGTAAAGTTCAGTGGGAAGCCCGACGAGCCTGGGGAGGTTCACTGATATGTTGTACGATAAATCCCTTGAGAAGGATAACTGTGGTTTCGGCCTGATCGCCCACATAGAAGGCGAACCTAGCCACAAGGTAGTGCGTACCGCTATTCACGCACTGGCCCGTATGCAGCACCGTGGCGCCATCCTGGCCGATGGTAAAACCGGCGACGGTTGCGGCCTGCTGCTGCAAAAACCGGATCGTTTCTTCCGCATCGTGGCGGAAGAGCGCGGCTGGCGTTTAGCCAAAAACTACGCTGTCGGCATGCTGTTCCTGAATCAGGATCCTGAAAAGGCTGCCGCCTCACGCCGCATCGTTGAAGAAGAACTTCAGCGCGAAACCCTGTCGATTGTCGGCTGGCGCGATGTGCCAACCAACGAAGGGGTACTCGGTGAAATCGCCCTCTCCTCGCTGCCTCGTATTGAGCAGATTTTCGTTAACGCGCCTGCGGGCTGGCGTCCACGCGATATGGAACGCCGTCTGTTTATTGCCCGTCGCCGCATTGAAAAACGTCTCCAGGACGATAAAGAGTTCTACGTCTGTAGCCTCTCTAACCTGGTGAACATCTATAAAGGTCTGTGTATGCCGGCTGACCTGCCGCGCTTCTACCTGGACCTGGCGGACCTGCGTCTGGAATCGGCCATTTGCCTGTTCCACCAGCGCTTCTCCACCAACACCGTACCACGCTGGCCGCTGGCTCAGCCGTTCCGCTACCTGGCGCACAACGGCGAGATCAACACCATCACCGGCAACCGCCAGTGGGCGCGTGCTCGTACCTATAAGTTCCAGACCCCGCTGATCCCTGACCTGCACGATGCCGCACCGTTCGTGAACGAAACCGGCTCTGACTCCAGCTCCATGGATAACATGCTGGAACTGCTGCTGGCAGGCGGGATGGATATCGTGCGCGCCATGCGTCTGCTCGTGCCACCGGCCTGGCAGAACAACCCGGATATGGATCCGGAGTTGCGCGCGTTCTTCGACTTTAACTCCATGCACATGGAGCCGTGGGACGGTCCGGCAGGTATCGTGATGTCCGACGGTCGCTTCGCTGCCTGTAACCTGGACCGTAACGGTCTGCGTCCGGCGCGCTACGTCATCACCAAAGACAAGCTCATCACCTGCGCCTCTGAAGTGGGGATCTGGGATTACCAGCCTGACGAAGTGGTCGAGAAAGGCCGCGTCGGTCCGGGCGAGCTGATGGTGATCGATACCCGCGGCGGCCGTATTCTGCACTCTGCGGAAACCGATAACGATCTGAAAAGCCGTCATCCGTATAAAGAGTGGATGGCGAAAAACGTCCGTCGCCTGGTGCCGTTCGAAGATCTGTCTGACGACGAAGTGGGCAGCCGCGAGATGGACGACGATACCCTCGCGAGCTTCCAGAAGCAGTTTAACTACAGCGCGGAAGAGCTGGACTCGGTTATTCGCGTGCTCGGCGAAAACGGCCAGGAAGCGGTCGGCTCGATGGGTGACGATACCCCGTTCGCCGTGCTCTCCAGCCAGCCGCGCATTATTTACGACTATTTCCGTCAGCAGTTTGCGCAGGTGACCAACCCGCCAATCGATCCGCTGCGTGAAGCCCACGTGATGTCGCTGGCCACCAGCATCGGTCGCGAGATGAACGTCTTCTGTGAAGCCGAAGGCCAGGCGCACCGTCTGACCTTTAAATCGCCGATCCTGCTGTACTCTGATTTTAAACAGCTCACCACCATGACCGAGGAGCACTACCGCGCCGACACGCTCGATATCACCTTCGACGTGACCGAAACGAGCCTCGAAGAGACGGTGAATGCGCTGTGTGACAAAGCCGAGCAGATGGTGCGTAACGGCACCGTTCTGCTGGTGCTGTCTGACCGTAACATTGCGAAAAACCGTCTGCCGGTGCCTGCGCCAATGGCGGTGGGGGCTATCCAGACGCGTCTGGTCGACAAGAGCCTGCGCTGCGATGCCAACATCATTGTGGAAACCGCCAGCGCCCGCGATCCGCACCACTTTGCCGTGCTGTTAGGCTTTGGTGCGACGGCGATCTATCCATACCTGGCCTACGAAACGCTGGCCCGCCTGGTAGACACCCGCGCCATCGACAAAGATTACCGCACGGTGATGCTGAACTACCGTAACGGCATCAACAAAGGCCTGTATAAGATCATGTCCAAAATGGGCAT
Organism: Enterobacter cloacae complex sp. P12RS; assembly: GCF_014895875.1. NCBI lineage: Bacteria > Pseudomonadati > Pseudomonadota > Gammaproteobacteria > Enterobacterales > Enterobacteriaceae > Enterobacter > Enterobacter cloacae complex sp. P12RS. The sequence continues at coordinate 14,391 of NZ_JADBQO010000002.1, read as the reverse complement.
CTCGACCATTGCCTCTTACCGCTGCTCGAAGCTGTTTGAAGCGGTCGGCCTGCACGACGACGTCGCCAACCTCTGCTTCCAGGGCGTGGTCAGCCGCATCGGCGGGGCCGGTTTTGCTGACTTCCAGCAGGATCTGGTGAACCTGTCGAAGCGCGCCTGGCTGGCACGTAAGCCGCTGGAACAGGGCGGCCTGCTGAAATACGTTCACGGCGGCGAATATCACGCCTACAACCCGGACGTGGTGCGCACGCTGCAACAGGCGGTACAGAGCGGCGAATACAGCGATTATCAGCAGTATGCCGAGCTGGTGAACAACCGTCCGGCAGCGACGCTGCGCGACCTTATTGCCCTCAATCCGGGCGATGAAGCGGTCAGCGTTGACGAAGTTGAGCCTGCATCCGAACTGTTCAAACGCTTCGATACCGCGGCGATGTCCATCGGCGCGCTGAGCCCGGAAGCGCACGAAGCGCTGGCGGAAGCCATGAACAGCATCGGCGGCAACTCCAACTCCGGCGAGGGCGGTGAAGATCCTGCCCGTTACGGCACCAACAAAGTGTCGCGCATCAAGCAGGTGGCGTCCGGCCGCTTTGGCGTAACCCCTGCCTACCTGGTTAACGCCGATGTGATCCAGATTAAGGTCGCTCAGGGTGCAAAACCGGGCGAAGGCGGTCAGTTGCCGGGTGATAAAGTCACCCCGTACATCGCCAAACTGCGCTACTCGGTGCCGGGCGTGACGCTGATTTCCCCGCCGCCGCACCACGATATCTACTCTATCGAGGATCTGGCGCAGCTCATTTTCGACCTGAAGCAGGTCAACCCGAAAGCGATGATCTCCGTGAAGCTGGTTTCCGAGCCGGGCGTCGGCACCATCGCCACCGGCGTGGCGAAAGCCTATGCGGATCTGATCACCATTGCCGGCTATGACGGCGGCACCGGCGCAAGCCCGCTCTCCTCCGTGAAATACGCGGGCTGCCCGTGGGAGCTTGGCCTGGTGGAAACCCAGCAGGCGCTGGTGGCTAACGGTCTGCGTCACAAGATCCGTTTGCAGGTGGACGGCGGTCTGAAAACCGGCCTCGACATCATCAAAGCGGCGATTCTGGGTGCGGAAAGCTTCGGCTTCGGTACCGGCCCGATGGTTGCGCTCGGCTGTAAATACCTGCGTATTTGCCACCTGAACAACTGCGCAACCGGCGTTGCAACCCAGGACGAGAAGCTGCGTAAGAATCACTATCATGGCCTGCCGTTCAAAGTGACCAACTACTTTGACTTCATCGCCCGTGAAACCCGCGAGCTGATGGCGCAGCTGGGCGTGAAGCGTCTGGTGGATCTGATTGGCCGTACCGACCTGCTGAAAGAGCTGGAAGGCTTCACCGCCAAGCAGCAGAAGCTGGAGCTCTCTAAGCTGCTGGAAACGGCTGAGCCGCATCCCGGCAAAGCGGTTTACTGCACCGAGAACAACCCGCCGTTCGACAACGGCGTGCTGAACGCGCAGCTACTGCAACAGGCGAAGCCGTATGTGGACGAGAAGCAGAGCAAAACGTTCTGGTTTGATATTCGCAATACCGACCGTTCTGTCGGCGCGTCCCTCTCCGGTTACATCGCGCAAACGCACGGTGACCAGGGGCTGGCATCGGATCCGATTACCGCGCACTTCAGCGGTACCGCGGGCCAGAGCTTCGGCGTGTGGAACGCCGGCGGCGTTGAGTTATACCTGACCGGCGATGCCAACGACTACGTCGGCAAAGGCATGGCGGGCGGTCTGCTGGCGGTGCGTCCTCCGGTCGGTTCAGCCTTCCGCAGCCATGAAGCCAGCATCATCGGCAACACCTGTCTGTACGGTGCGACCGGCGGTCGTCTGTTTGCCGCGGGCCGTGCGGGCGAACGTTTTGCGGTGCGTAACTCCGGTGCCATCACCGTGGTGGAAGGCATCGGCGATAACGGCTGCGAATACATGACGGGCGGAATTGTGTGCGTCCTGGGTAAAACCGGCGTGAACTTTGGCGCCGGCATGACGGGCGGTTTTGCCTACGTGCTGGATGAAGACGGTGAGTTCCGCAAGCGCGTGAACCCGGAACTGGTGGAAGTGCTGGACGTTGATTCGCTGGCCATTCATGAAGAACACCTGCGCGGTTTGATTACCGAACACGTGCAGCATACCGGTTCTTCGCGCGGCGAAGAGATCCTGGCGAACTGGCCAGCGTTCTCTGCGAAATTCGCGCTGGTTAAGCCGAAGTCCAGCGATGTTAAAGCCCTGTTGGGTCACCGTAGTCGTAGCGCAGCAGAGCTGCGCGTGCAGGCGCAGTAAGGAATTCAGATGAGCCAGAACGTTTACCAGTTTATCGACCTTCAGCGTGTTGATCCGCCAAAGAAACCGCTGAAGATCCGTAAAATTGAATTTGTTGAAATCTATGAGCCGTTTTCAGAAGGCCAGGCCAAAGCACAGGCAGACCGCTGCCTGTCCTGCGGTAACCCTTACTGCGAATGGAAATGTCCGGTCCATAACTACATTCCGAACTGGCTGAAGCTGGCCAACGAAGGGCGTATTTTTGAAGCCGCCGAGCTGTCTCACCAGACCAACACCCTGCCGGAAGTGTGCGGGCGCGTGTGTCCTCAGGATCGCCTGTGCGAAGGCTCCTGTACGCTGAACGACGAGTTTGGCGCGGTGACCATCGGCAACATCGAACGCTATATCAACGATAAAGCGTTCGAGATGGGCTGGCGTCCGGATATGACCGGCGTGAAGCAAACCGACAAGCGCGTGGCGATCGTCGGCGCGGGTCCGGCAGGCCTGGCCTGTGCGGACGTGCTGACACGCAACGGCGTGAAGGCGGTGGTTTTTGACCGTCACCCGGAAATCGGCGGTCTGTTGACCTTCGGCATCCCGGCCTTCAAGCTGGAAAAAGAGGTGATGACCCGCCGCCGTGAAATCTTCACCGGCATGGGCATTGAGTTCAAACTCAACACCGAAGTGGGCCGCGACGTGCAGCTCGACGATCTGCTCAAGGATTACGACGCCGTGTTCCTGGGCGTGGGTACCTATCAGTCCATGCGCGGTGGTCTGGAGAACGAAGATGCGCCAGGCGTGTACGACGCGCTGCCGTTCCTGATTGCTAACACCAAACAGCTGATGGGCTACGGCGAAACTGCCGACGAGCCGTTTGTCAGCATGGAAGGTAAACGCGTTGTCGTGCTGGGCGGCGGTGATACCGCGATGGACTGCGTGCGTACGTCCATTCGTCAGAACGCGGCGCACGTCATCTGTGCTTACCGTCGTGACGAAGAGAACATGCCGGGCTCTAAGCGCGAAGTGAAAAACGCGCGTGAAGAGGGCGTGGAGTTCCAGTTCAACATCCAGCCTCTGGGCATTGAAGTGAACGCCAACGGAAAGGTGAGCGGCGTGAAGATGGCGCGCACGGAGATGGGTGCGCCGGATGCAAAAGGCCGTCGTCGCGCGGAGATCGTGGCAGGCTCTGAGCACGTGATCCCGGCCGACGCCGTGGTGATGGCGTTTGGTTTCCGCCCTCACAGCATGGAGTGGCTGGCGAAGCACAGCGTAGAGCTGGACTCACAGGGCCGCGTGATTGCGCCGGAAGGCAGCGACAACGCCTTCCAGACCAGCAACCCGAAAATCTTCGCCGGTGGCGATATTGTTCGCGGTTCAGACCTGGTGGTTACCGCGATTGCCGAAGGGCGTAAAGCGGCTGACGGGATCATGAATTTCCTGGAAGTGTAATACCGGTTGAACATGCGGTTTATCATCACCGCATGTTCGCCCCCCCTTCTTTCCCCCCTTCAATTCCAGGCTTATTCCTTCTGCCTGAGATTTATTACGAACCATGACATGACGAACCTTTATCAACGGTCCGTAACTCTCTTTAAATCGTGAACGCAATCGTATATCCACAACAAATAAATGGTTAAGAGTTGAAGCAGAAGTTCATATAACGCAGTAATAGAAGAGCGGCGTAATATCTGCGCCGTAAACAAAAGGGATTTGAAATAATGGTCAAAAAACATGCCTATGTAGAATATCGCCCTAAATCAACGAGTGAGGATGAAGACGTTATCCATCATGTGGTGATTGTTGACGGCAAAGAGATACATACAGAGAAAACGCAGGAAAAGGCTGCTGATTGGGCTTTGGAACAGGGTTATGCGGTTCATGTCGCCCGCGAGCGCCATCTTAAGGACTTAGATCAACCGCCTTTGTTCCGTGTATACCCCTAGGGCAATTAGATGTTCCTTGTAATACACCAAGGGATTAAAGCCTAAATATGCGCTATTTAAAAGCCCTTCGGGGCTTTTTATTATGTCTTTAACCGGAGTGATTCTTAGGGCAAACACAATCGAAAATGTGACATTTATGTCCGGACATTTCGATAATAACATTCACTAACAGCATAGATATCTGAATTAACATTCACAGCTAATATCATTGCATTCTCAAATATGAAACGACAACTAGTGTCATCTAAATAACTTGTCTGATCCTGGGCCGGCACCTCTTTGCCGCTGATATATTGCTACTACATACGGAAATGAAGATATGAAATTCGATAAAATCGTCACCGGGCTACTCTTTGCCATTTTGTTTTTCAGCGTCGGTAATGCTGTCGCCAAAGCCAACGCGCTCTCCGATACTCAGGTTAAAAACGAAATTATTGCGGAGTCTATCGCTGATTATCCCGGCGTATGTGCTTGCCCTTTTAATCAGGCCCGAAATGGCAGTTCATGCGGGCGTCGCAGTGCATGGAGTAAGGCTGGTGGCTATTCCCCAATTTGTTACCAGAATGAAGTCACCGCTGAAATGATAAAAGAGTGGCAGGAACGTAACAGCTAACCGCTATAAGCAGAAAGCAAAACAGGCCCGTCGGGCCTGTTTGTTTATTTCACAACGCGCAGTGCGGGACGACCACCGCGCGGTGGCGGTTCATCATCGGGACCCTCGTCGTCGTCCTGACGATCGGGCTTGTCGCCATCAATCACAGACATTACCGGGTCGCTTTCGCGTTCATCGGATGCCTCATCGTCATTCAGGCTGGCAACCTCTTCATCATACGCCGCTTCCGGCTCGAACATGGTGCCTGCACCGTTTTCACGGGCGTAGATAGCCAGAACCGCAGCCAGCGGAACGGAAACCTGACGCGGCACGCCGCCGAAACGCGCATTAAAGCGCACTTCGTCGTTTGCCAGCTCCAGGTTACCCACTGCACGTGGCGCAATATTCAGTACAATCTGTCCGTCGCGTGCGTATTCCATTGGAACCTGCACGCCCGGCAACGTCACATCCACAACCAGGTGCGGCGTGAGCTGGTTATCCAGCAGCCATTCATAGAAGGCGCGCAGCAGATACGGACGGCGTGGGGTAAGTTGTGACATTTCCACAGTCATTAGCCTCGGCCGAGACGCATTTCACGTTCCGGTTCAGTTAAAGATGCCAGGAAAGAGTCGCGCTCAAATACGCGAGTCATATAGCCTTTCAGCTCTTTTGCGCCAGGGCCGCTGAACTCAACGCCCAGAATTGGCAGACGCCACAGCAGCGGGGCCAGATAGCAATCCACCAGGCTGAACTCGTCGCTCAGGAAGAACGGTTTCTGACCAAACACAGGGGCAATTGCCAGCAGCTCTTCACGCAGTTGCTTACGCGCAGCGTCGGCTTCAGAAGCGGAGCCGCTGGTAATGACGTTCATCAGCGAGTACCAGTCTTTTTCGATACGCTGCATGTACAGGCGGCTTTCACCACGTGCAACAGGGTAAACAGGCATCAGCGGCGGATGCGGGAAACGCTCATCCAGATATTCCATAATGATACGGGATTCCCACAGGGTCAGTTCGCGATCCACCAGCGTCGGTACGCTTTGGCTCGGGTTGAGATCGATCAGATCCTGAGGCGGGTTATCCTTTTCCACATGCTCGATCTCAAAACTGACACCCTTCTCGGCCAGCACGATACGAACCTGATGGCTATAAATGTCAGTAGGACCAGAAAACAGCGTCATTACCGAACGTTTGTTGGCAGCGACAGCCATGAAAACCTCCAGGTATATTCAGAATTTTTACTGCTACCAGCCCAACGGGGCCAGCCAGATGAAGTATCGCCCATCCCAGAGAAGACACATTGTTCAAGAATCGAACAAAAATCGAGTATTCACCGATATTTGGGCAGAAAATTGGATGATAGTTTACCAGATTTTGATGGCTTTGTGGTGAGGGGATGCCGGAAATGTGGAAAAAGAGAAGATATATGAAATGTTACTGTGGATAACCTGCGCATTATCCATAAAAAAACCCGCCGAAGCGGGTTTTTCGCCAATCGTTCTGCGTAAGCAGAATGGATTAACGTTTGGAGAACTGTGGACGACGACGTGCTTTACGCAGACCCACTTTCTTACGTTCAACCTGACGCGCGTCACGAGTAACGAAGCCAGCTTTACGCAGTTCAGAACGCAGGGATTCGTCGTACTCCATCAGAGCGCGGGTGATACCGTGACGGATCGCACCTGCCTGACCGGAGATACCACCACCTTTAACGGTGATGTACAGATCCAGTTTTTCTACCATATCAACCAGTTCCAGCGGCTGGCGAACTACCATGCGGGCAGTTTCGCGACCGAAGTACTGTTCCAGAGAACGCTGGTTGATTACGATTTTACCACTGCCCGGTTTGATGAAAACGCGAGCTGCGGAACTTTTGCGGCGACCAGTGCCGTAGTATTGATTTTCAGCCATTGCCTATAATCCCGATTAGATGTCAAGAACTTGCGGTTGCTGTGCCGCGTGGTTGTGCTCGTTGCCTGCGTAAACTTTCAGTTTACGGAACATAGCACGACCCAGCGGGCCTTTTGGCAGCATGCCTTTAACCGCGATTTCAATCACACGCTCAGGACGGCGGGCAATCATCTCTTCAAAGGTCGCTTCTTTGATACCACCGATGTGGCCGGTGTGGTGGTAGTACACTTTGTCAGTACGCTTGTTGCCGGTAACAGCAACTTTGTCAGCGTTCAGAACGATGATGTAATCACCGGTATCAACGTGCGGAGTGTATTCCGCTTTATGCTTACCGCGCAGGCGACGAGCCAGTTCAGTAGCCAGACGGCCCAGAGTTTTACCGGTCGCGTCAACAACATACCAGTCGCGCTGTACGGTTTCTGGTTTAGCTGTAAAAGTTTTCATTAAAAGCTTACCCAAATAATAAGTTACACGTTGGTGAACACCCAAACGTTTAGTCAGTTGAGGTTCACACGACAAAGTCCGGCAAACCTACCCCTTCGAATAGCACATGCCGACACATAGAAAGTTTCGGGAAAAAAACCTTCTCGTAACGTGGGGTCGCAAGATTATAGAGAAGTTGAGGTCAAAGATCGACCCTTAAATGTGATTTGGAATGGGTTTTTCGGGGGGCGCGTTTGTGCGGTCTGGTGCCCTCACTCCCAGCCCCTCTCCCTGTGGGAGAGGGGAGCATTGATTAGGGCATATGCTCACGCTTGAGATACTCTTCGCTCTGCATCTCTTGCAGGCGCGAGAGGCAGCGCTGGAATTCAAACTTCAGCCGCTCGCCCTGGTAGATCTCATATAAAGGCACCTCGGCGCTGACGACAAGCTTGACGTGGCGCTCGTAAAACTCGTCCACCAGCGCAATGAAGCGCCGCGCTTCGCTCTCCATCAGCCGCGTCATCACCGGCACATCCAGCATCATCACGGTGTGGAACAGGCGCGAAAGCGCAATATAGTCATGCTGGCTGCGGGCATCCACGCAGAGCGTCGCAAAAGAGACCGCCAGCGTCTGGTTTTCTACGCCAAGGGTAGGTAACGGGCGATGGTTAATCTCCAGCGTCGGTGCGTTTTCGCGTTTTGCGCCCGCCAGCGCCAGCCAGAGTTTATCCATCTCGCGAGCGGTATCGGCGTTTAACGGCGAAAGCCACAGGTGCGCCTGCGTTAACGTGCGCAGACGATAATCGACACCGGCATCGACATTCATGATGTCGCAATGCTGTTTGATAGCATCAATAGCTGGCAGGAAACGCGCCCGCTGCAGGCCGTTGCGATAGAGTTCATCCGGCGGGATATTCGACGTGGCAACGAGCGTGATCCCGCGGGCAAACAGCGCTTTCATCAGCCCGCCTAATAGCATGGCGTCGGTAATGTCAGAAACAAAAAACTCATCGAAGCAGAGCACGTCCGTTTCCGCCTTGAACCTGTCAGCCACAATCTCCAGCGGATCGCTTTTGCCCTGCAGCGCTGTCAGCTCTTCATGCACCCGCAGCATAAAGCGATGGAAGTGGAGGCGCTGTTTACGCCCCCCCGGCAGGCTGAGATAAAACAGATCCATCAGCCAGGTTTTTCCGCGACCGACGCCGCCCCACATATATAAACCGCGCACCGGAGCCTGAGCCTGCGGCGCTTTTTTGCCGAGCAGTCGGCCAAACGCCGCTTTGAGCCCACCACTCTGTTCTACTTCAGCAGGTTTTGCCGTGAGCGCCTGATAAATCATCTCCAGACGGTTTACCGCCTCACGTTGAACGTCATCAGGCTGATGAGTACCCTCATTCAGGGCCAGTTGATATCTCGATGCAGGGGACAGGATTTGCATAATCTTATTGTTATTCCTTCAATTAATGCTCATCAGCAGGCGTGACTGATGAAAAAAAGGCCGTTCTACACTACGCGATGATACGTCAGGATTCCACTTCTGCGGAAATAGCGGTTATAGTGGCATTATCAGGCACAGGCAGGAGCCGAGCCAACACCCTACGGAACAACAAGACAACGGGAGAAGTTCATGACCTGGGAATATGCGCTAATCGGTTTAGTCGTCGGCATCGTGATCGGTGCTGTGGCCATGCGTTTCGGCAACCGCAAATTGCGTCAGCAGCAGTCACTGCAGTACGAACTGGAAAAGAATAAAGCAGAGCTGGAAGAGTATCGCGAAGAGCTGGTCAGCCACTTTGCCCGTAGCGCCGAGCTGCTGGACAACATGGCGACCGACTACCGTCAGCTGTATCAGCATATGGCGAAAAGCTCCAGCAGCCTGCTGCCGGAAATGACCGCGGAGACTAACCCGTTCCGCAACCGTCTGGCCGACTCAGAAGCGGGTAACGATCAGGCTCCGGTTCAGATGCCACGCGACTACTCTGATGGCGCGTCCGGCCTGCTGCGCGGTGGCGCAAAACGCGATTAATCGCACAACATAAATATATTTTACGGGCGCATCTCTTGCGCCCGTCCTTTCTTCCCGTCCCCAGCTATTATTTAGTCAAACACCTCATTGTTCAGCGGTATAAAATTCAATAACATCATCATGATTTTGGGCCGTTCTTCTTTCATTCCAGGATACGAGAGTCAGCATCAATGAAGAAAAAAAACCAGCTGTTGAGCGCTATAGCGTTAAGTGTCGGGTTATCTCTCTCGGCGTCCTTCACTGCCGGTGCGGCGCTGCCTTCGCAGGTGCCGGGACAGGCAGCCACTCCCAGCCTCGCGCCGATGCTGGAAAAAGTGTTGCCCGCGGTCGTGAGCGTTCAGGTAGAAGGCACGGCGGTTCAAAGCCAGCGCGTACCGGAAGAACTGAAAAAATATTTTGGCGATGAGTCCCCCAACCAGCAGGCTCAGCCTTTTGAAGGCCTGGGCTCTGGCGTCATCATTGATGCGGCTAAAGGCTATATCCTGACCAACAATCATGTCATCAGCCAGGCCGATAAAATCAGCGTCCAGCTGAACGATGGTCGTGAATTTGATGCCAAACTGATTGGCGGCGATGATCAGAGCGACATCGCGCTATTGCAGGTGCAGAACCCGAGCAACCTGACCCAGATTGCCATTGCGGATTCCGACAAGCTGCGCGTCGGTGATTTTGCCGTCGCCGTGGGCAATCCCTTTGGTTTAGGTCAAACCGCCACCTCCGGCATAGTTTCGGCGCTGGGACGCAGTGGCCTGAATCTGGAAGGTCTGGAAAACTTCATCCAGACCGATGCCTCAATCAACCGGGGCAACTCCGGCGGGGCATTACTCAACCTTAACGGCGAGCTGATTGGCATTAACACGGCAATTCTGGCTCCGGGCGGCGGCAGCATTGGGATTGGCTTTGCGATCCCGAGCAATATGGCTAAAACGCTGGCGCAGCAGCTAATCCAGTTCGGCGAAGTCAAACGTGGACTGCTGGGTATTAAAGGCATGGAGATGAGCGCGGATATCGCGAAAGCGTTCAATATCAACGTGCAGCGCGGTGCGTTTGTCAGTGAAGTGCTGCCAAACTCCGGCTCGGCAAAAGCAGGCATAAAATCGGGCGATGTGATCGTCAGCCTTAACGACAAGCCGCTGAGCAGCTTTGCTGAACTGCGTTCGCGTATCGCCACCACCGAACCGGGGGCCAAAGTGAAGCTGGGCCTGATCCGTGACGGTAAGCCGCTGAATGTCGAAGTGACGCTGGATAAAAGCACCTCGTCCTCTGCCAGCGCGGAGCTTATCGCCCCGGCGCTGCAAGGGGCAACGCTAAGCGATGGGCAGTTGAAAGACGGTACGAAAGGCATTCGCCTGGACACCGTCGAGAAGAGCAGCCCTGCCGCGCAGGCCGGATTGCATCAGGAAGATGTCATCATTGGCGTGAACCGCAATCGCGTGCAGTCCATTGCCGAACTGCGCAAGGTGCTGGAGAGCAAACCGGCGGTCATTGCCCTGCAGGTCATGCGTGGTAATGAGTCTATCTACATTCTGTTGCGCTAAGCATTTGCGATCCCGGACATCACCGCTGCGTGTGATGTCCGGATAACTCATGTTATGCTGCAAATCGTTCCTTTTTTCACGACACGCGCATCATGCTTTTAAAGCTCTTACGTTCCATTGTCATCGGTTTGATTGTCGCAGGCCTGCTGCTGCTGGCGATGCCGTCTTTGCGTCAGTTTAATAAGCTGTCTGCCCCCCAGTTCGACAGCACGGATGAAACGCCGGCGACCTATAACCAGGCCGTTCGCCGTGCCGCCCCTGCCGTGGTTAACGTTTATAACCGCGGCCTCAACAGCTCAGCACATAACCAGCTTGAGATCCGCACCCTTGGCTCCGGGGTGATTATGGACGAGCGCGGCTACATTATTACGAACAAACACGTGATCAACGATGCCGACCAGATCATCGTCGCCCTGCAGGATGGCCGCGTGTTTGAGGCGTTGCTTGTGGGTTCAGACAGCCTGACCGATCTGGCCGTGCTGAAGATCAACGCCACGGGCGGATTGCCGGTCATTCCGATCAACCGTAAACGTACGCCGCACATCGGCGATGTGGTGCTGGCGATCGGCAACCCGTACAACCTGGGCCAGACCATCACGCAGGGAATTATCAGCGCGACCGGTCGAATTGGCCTCAACCCGTCAGGACGGCAGAACTTCCTGCAGACGGATGCGTCAATCAACCACGGCAACTCCGGCGGCGCGCTGGTCAACTCGCTGGGCGAACTGATGGGCATCAACACCCTCTCGTTCGATAAAAGCAACGACGGCGAGACGCCGGAAGGGATCGGCTTTGCTATTCCGTTCCAGCTGGCGACCAAGATTATGGATAAGCTGATCCGCGACGGACGCGTGATCCGCGGCTATATCGGTATCGGCGGGCGCGAAATTGCGCCAATGCATACTCAGGGCGGCGGTATCGATCAGATTCAGGGCATCGTCGTAAACGAGGTGGCACCGGGTGGCCCGGCGGCTAACGCGGGGATTCAGGTTAATGATGTCATCGTGTCGGTCAACGGCACACCGGCAGTCTCGGCCCTGGAGACGATGGACCAGGTGGCCGAAATTCGCCCTGGCTCGATCATCCCTGTGGAAATCATGCGCAACGATAAGAAAATGACGCTGCACGTGACGATTCAGGAATACCCGGCAACAAATTAGCCCCATAAAAAAACCGAAGCACTTACTGGCTTCGGTTTTTTTGCCGGGTGGCGCTAACGCTTAACCGGCCTACGGGAGACACTTCGTTTTACTTGTTAACGAACTCTTCACCCAGAGTGATATCTTTCTTCAGCGTGTCCAGCATGCCTTCCATCGCGTTTTGCTCAAACGCGCTCAGCGTACCGATAGGCTTACGCTCTTCAATACCGTTTTTGCCCAGCAGCAGCGGCTGAGAGAAGAAGCGGGCATGTTCGCCGTCGCCTTCAACGTAAGCACATTCAACAACGCCTTTCTCGCCCTGCAGGGCGCGAACCAGTGACAGACCGAAACGTGCAGCCGCCTGGCCCATAGACAGGGTTGCAGAACCGCCACCCGCCTTCGCTTCCACCACTTCGGTGCCCGCGTTCTGGATTCGTTTGGTCAGGTCAGCCACTTCCTGCTCGGTGAAGCTCACGCCCGGGATCTGCGACAGCAGAGGCAGAATAGTCACGCCAGAGTGGCCGCCGATAACCGGCACTTCCACTTCTGTTGGCTGTTTGCCTTTCAGCTCAGCAACGAAGGTGTTGGAACGGATGATATCCAGCGTGGTCACGCCGAACAGTTTGTTTTTGTCGTACACACCCGCTTTCTTCAGCACTTCGGCTGCGATAGCAACGGTGGTGTTCACCGGGTTAGTGATGATACCGATGCATGCTTTCGGGCACACTTCAGCGATCTGCTGCACCAGGTTTTTCACGATGCCCGCGTTGACGTTGAACAGGTCTGAACGATCCATGCCTGGCTTACGCGCCACGCCTGCAGAAATCAGGACCACGTCAGCACCCTGCAGCGCAGGACGCGCATCTTCACCGGAGAAGCCTTTGATTTTTACAGCGGTCGGGATGTGGCTCAGGTCAACCGCCACGCCTGGGGTTACCGGAGCAATATCGTACAGGGAGAGTTCTGAGCCTGAAGGCAGTTGGGTTTTCAGTAGTAGGGCAAGCGCCTGGCCGATACCACCAGCAGCGCCGAGGACTGCGACTTTCATCCTAAACTCCTTATTATGGTTAACTTAAGTATCTGTAAATCCGTTGCCGCGACCTTAAATCAGCATGTCTTTAATTACAATTTTCGAAGCTAAAGAATTTGAGGTCACACGACTTTATCTCTCACCAGAAAGCTATCTGACGACAGATGGCAACGAATTAAGAGGTGGTTACAATACACCCTGCCACGCCACCAAAACAACATCATTTTGATAACATTTAATTTACTTTTAAGCTTATTTGCGCGGCGTGACCCAGGCATGTTTTCTGATAACGAAATCTGATAAAATCACTCCCTTTCATAACATTATTTCAGCCTGCCGTTGAGCAGATAATTTGCATAAAAATTCATCCACATGCATAATAATGTTGTTTCTTTCGTCATATTCCGGGTGACTTATGCGAAGCTCGTCTAAGCAAGAAGAATTGGTAAAAGCGTTTAAGGCGCTACTTAAAGAAGAGAAATTCAGTTCTCAGGGAGAAATTGTTCAGGCGCTGCAGGAACAAGGCTTCGATAACATCAACCAGTCGAAAGTCTCCCGCATGTTAACCAAGTTTGGCGCGGTGCGTACCCGCAACGCCAAGATGGAGATGGTCTATTGCCTGCCGGCTGAACTTGGCGTGCCGACCACCTCCAGCCCGCTCAAGAATTTGGTTCTGGATATCGACTATAACGACGCCGTTGTGGTCATCCACACAAGCCCGGGTGCCGCGCAGCTGATTGCCCGCATGCTGGACTCGTTAGGTAAAACAGAGGGTATTCTCGGCACCATTGCCGGTGATGATACCATCTTTACCACCCCGGCTAGCGGTTTCTCCGTGAAGGATCTCCACGAAGCGATTCTGGTTCTGTTCGAACAGGAACTGTAATGCGCCCTCCCCCGTAGCGCCGCTGCGGGGATCATTCTGCTCTCGCATCATTTCCCCCTTTATTTCACTGCCCTTGCTTTGACGATTAGTGCTTTTTACCACTCATTAACATTCATCCAGTGAATAGCAATCCCGCAAATCGCACAAAAAATCAAAAAGCATTATCCCTATGATTTTCTTATAAATACCAACACAAATTGCTCATAAAACACCCAACATTATGCAATTAGGTTATAAAAAAAAGCGTGTTTAACACGTAATAACAAGGGAAACCATTAGTCTGGTATTAATTTTTTACGTTATTAGTGTATACTTGATTTTGTGATGAGGGTCACGAAACAAGACCCCACTAAAAAATTCGACGAGGTAAGAATCATGAAAATCAAAACTACTGTAGCGGCGCTGAGCGTCCTGTCTGTCCTGTCCTTCGGTGCTTTCGCGGCTGACGCTATTAATGCTGACCAGGCGCAATCCCGTGAGGCAATCGGTACGGTTTCTGTCGGCGCTGTTGGCACGTCTCCAATGGACATGCATGAGATGCTGAACAAAAAAGCGGAAGAAAAAGGTGCGTCATCCTATCGCATTATCGAAGCGCGTTCCGGTGACCACTGGCACGCCAC